>JBMHDP010000491.1:0-20987 GCA_049889335.1 Planctomycetota bacterium | reverse complement strand
GCGCCGTCGCCGACGCCGGCAGGGGCGGGGCGACCGACCTGGCCGCCGCGCGCGCGCACTGCGGCGGCAGCGGCGGCGGCGTCCCGCGGGGACGCGGCGCGCCCGGCAAAGGCGGCGCCGACGCAGCGGTCGCGGCCCGACCGGCGAGCGCGTCGAGCAGCGAGGCGACGTCCTGGAAGCGCGCCGCCGGGTCCTTGGCGAGACAGCGCGTCAGCACCTCCCGCTCGATCGGGGTCAGGTGCGCCGGCAGGTGCAGCGCCTGCTGTTCGTGCTGCTGCAGGACCTCCCAGGCGCTGTCGCCGCGGAACGGCAGCTCGCCGCAGAGCACCTCGTAGAGCATCACGCCGAGCGAGTAGATGTCGCTGCGCGCGTCGCCGCGACGCTGGAGCAGCTCAGGCGCCATGTAGCTCGGCGTGCCCCGGCCGACCGAGAGGCTGCCCTGCGAGTGCGTGACCAGCTTGGAGAGGCCGTAGTCGCCCAGCCGCGCGACGCCGCCCTTGAGGAACACGTTCGCCGGCTTCACGTCGAAGTGCACCAACGCGCGGTCGTGCAGCGCCTGGAGCCCGCGCGCGGCCTCGGCGAACGCAGCCAGCAGCGCGGCCTTCTCGTCGCTGCGCGGCGGCCGCCCGACCGGCAGGCGGTCCCGCAGCGTCTCGTCGCCCGCGAACGCCATCACCAGGAACGGGATGCCGTCGACCTCTCCGCGGTCCTCGATGGCGACGAGGTGCGGGTGGTCGATCTGCGCGAACAGCTCCACCTGCGCCAGCTCGGCGAGCACCGCGCGCCGCACGTCGACGTCGTCCACCTTGAGGAACTTGATCGCGTAGTCCTTGCCGATCGAGATTCGACGAGCCCGGAACACGACCCCGAACACGCTGCCGCCCAGCTTCGACGTGATCTCGAACCCGTCGACGTAGCCCGGCGTCCGGTAGCCGCGGTAGAACGCCTCCCAGTCCGGGGATCGTTCAGGCGCGGCGCCGTCGAGGGGGTCCATCCTCGCAGGATAGCAGCCAGCGGCGCCGCTCGCGCGGGCGTCACGCGCTCGGAGAGGTCCGGACGGTTCCAGGCTTGCGCCCTTGTGCGTAGCCTGATCCGCCTCTCGTGCCCGAAGACATCCAGACGTGCCCCCACTTCGGCAAGTGCGGCGGCTGTAGCGCGCTCGACGTTCCGGCTCCGCTCCAGCTCGCGCGGAAGGCGGCGCGCGCGCAGGAGCTGCTGGACGCGCACCTCGGCGACGTCCAGGTCGAGACGTCGCCCCCGCCCAGGACGCCGCGCTACGACCGGACCGCGATCCTCTACCCGGTGCAGCCGCGACGTCGCGGCGCGGCGCTGGGGATCTACCGGCGCGGCACCCATCAGGTCGAGCCGATCCGAGACTGCCGGGTGCAGCAGCGGGCGCTGACCACCTTCGGCGCGCGCGCAGGAGAGGTCATCCGGCACCACGACGTGCCCGCCTACGACGAGCGGTCGGGCGAAGGCGTGCTCCGCGCGATCCGCGCGCGGGTGATGCCGGGCACGCGCGAGCTGCTGGTCGGCGCCGTCGCGACGACCGCGAAGTTCCCCCGCCGGGACGCGCTGGTCCAAGACCTCGCCGAGGCCGCGCGCGGACTGCGCGACGAGCAGGGACGCCCGCTCCGACTCGTGGGCGCGGTCCTCAACGTCAACGAGCGCGCGGGCAACGCGCTGCTCGGACCCCGCACGCTCGCGCTCCACGGCGACGCTTGGCAGCACGACCGGGTCGGCGACCTCCGCCTGCGGGTCTCGTTCCAGAGCTTCTACCAGCTCCACCGACACGCGGACGCCGTGCTGTTCCGGCCGGCGCTGGAGCTGCTGGGCAGCGTGCGCGGCCAGCGCGTGGTGGACGGCTACGGCGGCGTCGGGGCGTTCGCGCTCCGCCTGCTCCGAGACGGCGCCGCGCACGTCACGCTCGTCGAGAGCGGCGCCAGCTCCTGCGAAGACGCGCGCTACAACCTCGCGGCGAACGGGTTCGCGCACGCCGAGGTCCAGGAGCAGCCGTTCGGCGCAGGCCCCTTGCCGACGTGTGACGCGCTGATCGCCGACCCGCCGCGCGCGGGGCTGATGGAGGGCGGCGCGGCCGCGGTCGCCGCGTGCCCCGCACCGCGCGTGCTGCTGATCTCGTGCTCGCTGGAGTCGCTGGCGCGCGACCTCGAGCGGCTCGCGCCGACCCATCGCGTGGAGCGGCTCCGGCTGTGTGACCTGTTCCCGCACACCGAGCACGTCGAAGCGGTCACGCTGCTGACGCGCCGCTGAGGCGGCGTCCGGGACGTCAGCCGCGCCGCGCGGCGATGACGTCGCGGAAGCGCTGCACCACGGCGTCCGCGAACTCGCCCGAGCGCGCGACCCACTCCGCGTTCTTGAAGACACGCGGGTGCGCCGCGGCGCGCAGCGGCGCCAGGAACGGCTCGACCTTCGCGTAGAGCAGCATGCCCTCGCCGGTGTTCTCGAGCAGGTAGTCCGTGTGCACGATGCCGTGCTTGGCCATGCCGTAGACCATCTCCCAGTAGGTCGAGGTCTGACGGTAGGCGCGGTTGAGCGGGTGCTCGGGGGAGAGCACCGCGACCGCCTCCTCGGCGCGCTGCGGCCAGAAGTCGGCGTTGATGGCGTCGCGGGACTCTCGCATGACCGGCTCACGGCGGAGGTCGTAGAGCCGCAGGACGAGGTCGGCGTCGTGGTGGTCGGGGGCGTGCTTGGACATGGAGGCAGTGTGCCGCGCGCGCCGTCACCCGATCAAGCCAGCGGTGCCGCGGCCGATCAGGCGGACTTCGGCTCCAGCAGCACCTCGCCGAACGCCGCTGCGCCGGGCGAGGACCAGCGGAAGACGTGGCCGGAGTGACCGGTCGCCTGGTTCAGCGCCTTCTTGGCGCGCAGCGCCTCGTACCAGACCTTGCCGTGCGCGCCGAGCAGGAGCACGGTGCCGCCGCCGCCGCGGCCCGTCATCCGCGCGCCCAGGACCGCCCCCTCGGCCTCGCGCCGCCCCCGCAGGAAGTCGACGACGAGGTCGCACGCGTCGCTGCCGAGCCCCGCCGCGCGGTACGCGTCGTGCGAGGCGAACAGCAGGTCGCCCAGCGCGGCGCGGCGGGCGGCGTCCGGGGGTTGGACCAGCAGCTCCTGGAAGCGCGCGACCCGCTCGGCCTCTGCCGGCAGCGGCTGCGACGCGGCGCCGGGGTCCGTGTGGGTCCCGGTCTCCAGCCCCACGACCTCGAGGTCGCTCGGCAGCTGCAGCCGCGCGTCGACGTCCGCCGCGTCGCCGCACATCGACAGCAGCTGCCCGGGCTCGGCGAACACCGCGGCCATCGCGTCGGCGGCGCGGGCGTCGGCCTGCAGCACCTCGCGTTCGACCAGCTGCGCCAGCCGGCCGACCTCGAAGGGTGAGAGCCCGACGCCGTAGAGCCGCGCGAAGGCCAGCAGCGCCGCCACCGTCACCGCGGTCGACGAGCCGACCCCACAGCGCTCGGGGACGTCGCTGCTGACGAGCACCTCGGCGCCGGAGCGCGGCGCGAGGCCGTGCTCCCTGGCGAGGACCAGCAGCGCGCCCACGAGGTAGGCCGTCCACCGATCGCGCGGATCGGGCAGCAGGAACGCCCGCGCCTCCTCGTAGTCGATCGGTCCCTCCGGCCGGATCAGGTCGCTGAGCCGCACCGACATCAGCTGCGTGCGCGAGCCGTCGCGGCACGGGGACCACAGCCGCACCAGCTCGTCGTCGCGCCCTTGCACCGCGGCGCACGCGGCCTCTGCGGTCGGCACCGCGAGCGCCCGGCCGCCGCCCAGCCCGCCGAGCACGTCGAGCCGGCCGGGCGCGCGCGCGATGTGGACCTGCTTGCCTTCGGCGAAGAACGCGGGCATCGCCTCCTCGATCAGCCGGAAGACCGTCAGGACGCCCAGACCCTCGGCCGGGTCCTGCGACGGGGTGAAGTGCTGCACGCCGAGAGCATACGCGGCCGCGCGGGCAGCGGGGCGCGCGGCCCTCGCGATCCTCGACTCGCCAAGCGCGGCGGATTGCTGTTCCATGAGGGTCCCCTCCGCTCACCCGACCCCATGAAGATCTCCCCCACGCTGCTCGCGCTCACCCTCACGTCCGTCGTCACCGCCCAGCTCCCGCAGGCGACCCGCCAGCACAAGCTGCTCGCCCGGCAGGTCGGCGTCTGGGACGCGCAGCTCGACTACCTCGACTTCAACACCGGCAAGCCGGCGCGTTCGAAGGGGGTCTCGACCCGTCAGCAGCCGCTCGGGCCGCTGTGGCTCGTCGACCGCTTCCAGGCCCAGATGATGGGGACGCCGTTCAAGGGCATGGGCACGACCGGCTACGACCCCCAGAAGAAGAAGATGGTCGGCACCTGGATCGACTCGATGACCCCGAGCCTGATGGTGATCGAAGGCAACTGGGACGAACAGGGCAAGGTGCTGACCATGTCGGGCACCGGCGTCGGCCAGGACGGCGAGCCCGCCAAGACCACGCTCGTGACCACCGTGCGCAGCGACGACGAGCACGTCTTCGAGATGTTCTCGCAGCTGCCGAACGGCGAGGACGTGAAGCTGATGACGATCACCTACACGCGGCGGACGCGGGCCCTCGACAAGGTCCGCGGTCGGTAGCGAGGCCGCGCGCCGCGCTACATCAGGCTGCTAGGGTCGACGTCGAGCGTGACCCGGCAGGTGCGGGTGGCGAGGTCCTCCACCGTGCCGATCGCGCCCATGGCCTCCTCGAACGACTCCGGGCTGAAGCACTTCACCAGCATGTGCCAGCGCCAGCTTTCCTTGACGCGGGCGATCACCGCTGGCGCCGGCCCGAGCACCTCGACGTCCTTCATCGCGTCGAGCGGCTTGCACGCCTCGCGCAGGATCTGCTGCGCGTCCCGCTCGTGCTTGCCCTCGGCGAGCACCCGCAGCAGCCGCGCGAACGGCGGGTAGCCGGTGACCTTGCGGAACACCAGCTCCTGCTGGACGAAGGCGTCGTAGTCGTTCCGCGCGGCGGCCTTCACCGCGTAGTTGTCGGGACAGAAGGTCTGGATCACGACCGTGCCGGCCTTCTCGCCGCGACCGGCGCGCCCGGCCACCTGGTGCAGCAGCTGGAACGTCCGCTCCGCGGCGCGGTAGTCCGGCACGAACAGGCCCGTGTCCGCCGAGACGACGCCGACCAGCGTGACGTCGGGGAAGTCCAGCCCCTTGGCGATCATCTGGGTGCCGATCAGGACGTCGATGTGCTTCTTACGGAACGCGCCGAGGACCCGCTCGTGCGCGCCCCGCTCGGCCATCGTGTCCGCGTCCATGCGCGCGACGACCGCCTCCGGGAAGTGCTCCTTGACCACCTCTTCCAGCCGCTCCGTGCCGACGCCGAGCTCGAACATGCCGTCGTGCTGGCAAGTCGCGCAGCTCTCCGGGCGCCGCTTCTCGGCGCAGCACCAGTGACAGACCAGCCGGCCGCGGCGGTGGTGCCAGGTCATCGAGACCGAGCACGCCTCGCACTGCACGGCTTCCCCGCACCCGGGGCAGAGCAGCACCGGGGAGTAGCCGCGGCGGTTGAGGAAGAGCAGGACCTGATCGCGCGCCTTGAGGCGCTCGCCCATCATCGCGAGCAGCGTGCGCGAGAGCACGACGCCCTGCCGGAGCGCGTCCTTCGGCTCGCCGCGCAGGTCCTGCACGACGATCTGAGGCTGTCGACCCGCGCCCGCGCGCTCGGGCAGCGTCAGCAGGCCGTAGGGGCCGCGGCGCGCCTTGCCGATCGACTCGAGCGTCGGCGTCGCCGAGCCGAGCACGACGACGGCGCCCTCGATGCGGCCGCGCTCGATCGCCATCTGCCGCGCGTGGTAGCGCGGCGTGCTGTCCTGCTTGAACGAGGTCTCGTGCTCTTCGTCGAGCACGATCAGTCCCAGGTCGCGCACCGGCGCGAACAGCGCGGACCGGGCGCCGACGGCGATCGTCGCCTTGCCCTGCAGCAAGCGCTGCCACTGCCGCGCCCGCTCGCTGTCGGTGAGGCCGCTGTGTAGGACCGCGACGTCCGGGAAGCGCGACGCGAAGCGTCCGACCGTCTGCGGCGTCAGGGAGATCTCGGGCACGAGCACGATCGCGCTCTTCTTGCGGGCGTGGACCTCTTCCAGGATGCGCAGGTAGACCTCGGTCTTGCCGCTGCCGGTGACGCCGTGTAGCAGGAACGTGTGGTGCTCGGCGCGTTCGACGTAGCCGGTCACCTCGTCGACCGCCTGCTGCTGGTGCTCGTTCAGCACGTGCCGGACGGCGGCCTCGTCGAGCGACGGCACCAGCTCCTCGAGCTCCTCGGCGATCATCACGCGGCGCACGAGGCCGTTCTTCGCCAGCGTCTTCCAGGGGCTGTCACTGGTCATCGTGCGGCGCCGCAGGTCGGAGACCGGGATCGGCCCGTTGAACTCGAGCACCGTGCGCAGCACCCGCGACTGCGCCTGGTGCTTCTCCTCCAGCTCTTCGACCGCGCGGGCGGCGAGGTCGGGCGACGCCGCCAGTTCGATGTGCGCGATGCGGCGCTGGCCCCGCCGCTTGGCGATCGACGGCAGGGTCGCGTCGAGCGCTTCGCCCATCGAGCAGCCGTAGCTGTCCGCCATGCGCCGCGCGAGCTCCAGCAGCGCCGGCGGCAGCGACAGCTCTCCGTCGAGCAGCGACTCGACCGGCTTGATCTTGGCCGGCGGCAGATCGGTGCTGTCCGCGACCGCCGTGACCACGCCGCCGAGCTTGCGGCCGTGGAAGTGCACGCGGACGCGGTTGCCGGGCTGCGCGACCACGCCGTCCGGCAGCGCGTAGGTGAACTCGCGCCGGAGCGGCAGGTTGAGCGCGACCTGCACGTAGCGCGCGCTCTCTCTCGCGGTCGGCTCTGGCGTGGCGTCGGTCATCGCGCGGGGACAAAGTGAACGGGCCCGGCCCGCGGAAGGCAACGGAGGCGTGCGTGACGGGCTTGGGGCATAGCGGAGGTTGCCGCCAGCGCACGCCGCGCCAACATGATGACCCGTCCCCGCTGAGAGACCCATGCAAACGAACCAGATCCTGCCGTCCGTCGTCGCCTTCGTCCTGGCCGCCGCGGCCGCGACGCAAGGGCCGCCGGCTACGGCGCGCGTCCTCCCGTATCCGATCGACCTCCCCAACGGCTTCAAGCAGGCCGTCGCCCAGGGCACGCGCACGCTTGTCGGACGCCCCGGCGACAGCTATTGGACGAACTACGCGCACTACGACATCGCGCTGACCGTGGACCCCGCCGGATCGCGGGTGCAGGGCACGGCGAAGATGACCTACGAGAACCGGTCGCCCGACGAGCTCGACCGCCTCGCGATCCACTGCTACCAGGACATGATGAAGGCGGGTACGCAGCGCACCCGCTTCGTCACGGCCACCAACGGCTTGGAGATCGGCGAGGTGCGGGTCGGCGACGACCCCGTGCGCGCGCGGGCGCGCGACACGGTCATGACGATCCGGCTCAGAGACGCCCTCGCGCCCGGCGAGAAGGTCACCGTGACGATCGACTACGCCTTCGACATCCCCAAGGCGGGCACCGCGCCGCGCATGGGCTACGAGGGCGACCGCGTCATCTACCTCGGCTACTGGTACCCGCAGTTCGCCGTCTACGACGACGTCGAGGGCTGGGTCGCCGACCCCTACCGCGGCAACGGCGAGTTCTACATGGACTACGCCGACTACGACCTCGCGATCACCGCGCCGGTCGGCTACCTCGTGCGCGCGACCGGCGTGCTGCAGAACCCCGCCGACGTGCTGACCGAGAAGGCGATGGACCGGCTCGACCAGGCGCGCGAGACGCGCGAGGTCGTGCATATCGTGGACGCCGACGACCTGGACGCCGGCGAGGCCACGAAGACCTCGGAGTCGGGTCAGCTGACCTGGAAGTTCCACGCCGAGAACGTGCGCGACGCGGCCGTCAGCCTCGGCAGGACCTACGTCTGGGACGCGACCCACGCGGTCGTCAAGGACAAGCACGGCGAAGGCCAGGACGGCGTCTGCATGATCCACGCGGTCTACGAGACGAACGCGGGCGACTGGGTGCGCGGCGCCGAGTACGCGCGCCACACGATCGAGTACATGTCGGAGAAGGTGCACCCCTACCCGTGGCCGCACATGACCGCCTGCGAGGGCATCATCGGCGGCGGCATGGAGTACCCGATGATGACGATCATCGGCGGGCGCCGCCCCGCGGGCACGATCGCGCACGAGCTGATCCACATGTGGTTCCCGATGCTGCTCGGCAGCAACGAGAAGCGCTACGCGTGGCAGGACGAGGGCTTCACGTCGTTCTGGACGACGCTCTGTCGCGGCGACTTCCAGAACCGCGTCAACGGCCCGAAGAGCGCGCTGCTGAGCGCGGGCAACGCGATCGGTCGCGGCCGCGACGTCGTCTGCATGCGCCACGGGGACACCTACGGGCAGGACAGCTTCGGCTTCGCCAGCTACAGCAAGCCCGCGGCGATCCTGCACCAGCTGCGCGGGCTGCTCGGGGACGACGTGTTCTTCCGCGGCTTCCGCGAGTACGCGCGCGACTGGGCGTTCAAGCACCCCTATCCGTACGACTTCTTCCACGCGTTCGAGCGGGTCTCGGGCCGCGACCTGCAGGCCTACTTCCGCACGTGGTTCTTCGAGAAGTGGGCGCTCGACCACCGGATCGGGAGCGTCGAGGTCACGGCCAGCGGGACCCGCGTCACCATCGAGGACGTCGGCCGCGCGGTGATGCCGACGGTCGTGGAGGTGGTCTACGAGGACAAGAGCACGGCGCGCAAGACCGTCGACGAGGCGACCTGGTGGCGCGGCAAGACCGCCACGCTCGAGTTCCCCGGCGAGGCCGTAGAGGTCGTGATCGACCCCGACGTCGTGACGCTCGACGCGGTCCGCGACAACAACCGCTGGCGCGCCGACAAGTAGCGCCGCGGGCTCAGTGCTGCGGGCACGCGCACGGCGTCGACGCGCAGCGCGGACAGCCGCGGCCGTACTTCTTGCGGCCGACGGCGTCGAGGTCGACGCCGTGGATCGACGCCAGCGTCGACAGCCACGCGAGCACGTCAGAGAACTCCTCCTCCAGGTTGTCGCGGTCCTTGGCCCCGCGCCGGATCGCGCGGACCAGCTCGCCGACCTCTTCGCAGAACCAGAGCAGCGTCTTGTCCGAGCCGCGCGCGTCGTCGCGCTCGAAGTAGATGTCCTCGATCAGACGCTGGAAGGACCCCGCGGCCGCGCGGCCGCCGGGCGGGTTCGGCGCGCTCACTCCTGGCTCTCCCGCTTCACCGTGATGAGCACGACGTCTTCGCGGAGGCCGTCGTCGCCGGCGTCCTGCTCGATCGTCCCGAGGACCATGTTCATGAACATGTTCGTGTGCCGCGGCGAGTGCTGCGTGAGCAGCTCGAGCAGGCCGCCGGCGCGGAGGAGCGCGTCGTTGCCGAAGACCAACCTTGTGCCTGGGCTCATCTCGATCTCCTGCGGGCGGAGCGACTTCTCGAAGACCGGTCCGTCGTCCAGGCCGAGCGCGATCCCCTCGGCGTTGAGCTCCAGCACCTCGCCGCGCTGGCAGATCAGCAGCGGCGCGTGGGCGCCCGCCTGGTAGAGCTTGCAGCCGCCGTCGTGCATCTGCAGCAGCGTCGCGACGGCGCACACGCCGGACGGCAGCTGCTTCTTCAGGACCTTGTTGGGGTGCGCCAGGGCGCGGCGCGGCGTCGCGCCCTGCGCAAGCGCGCGCTGCAGCTCGTCGCGCGCAAGGCGGCAGCCGTAGACCGAGGCCGCGCCGTGCCCCTCCGCGGTCACCACGTAGGCAACGGCCTGCGATGCGTCCTCGGGGCCGACGACCACGTCGAAGTAGTCGAGCCCGCCGCGCGAGCCCGCGCTCAGCGCGGCGTCGACCTCGAAGCCCGGGACCCGCGGCGGCGCGCTCGGCACCGTCTTGTCGCGGAGCTGCTTGACCATCGGGTCCATCGACGCGGGCGCGCCGCCCGCCTCCTCCTGCGTGCTCAACAGCGCGGCGAGGTCGCTCGCGAGGTACTGCACCGAGCTGCCGAGCTTGGTGACCTCGTCGTTGCCGTCGAAGCGGACCCGCACCTCGCTGCCGCCGCGCCCGAGCTTGCTCACGGCCAGCTGGATGTCGGTGACGCGGGTCGCCAGCTTGCCGCCCACGACCCACCCCGCGCCGCCGCACAGGGCCGCGCAGAGCGCCGAGAGGCCCAAGCCGACCCGCCAGCCCTTGGCGACGGCGTCGGCGTCCTCGATCGAGGACGCGAGGTTCTGGACCAGCGCGACGGTGACCAGGAGGCCGCCGACGAACCCCGCGACCGCGCACCAGAGCGCGAGGTTGCGGGCGAGACTACCGGTCGACTTGCTGCCTTTGCGTGCCATGGACGCCGCGCATCATCGCCGAGGCCCGGCCCGCGCGCACCACGTAGATGCGTCAACCGCCGAGATGGCCGCGCCGCGCGACCCGCCGGGCTCAGCCGAGCACCGACAGCGCGACCGGCATCGACAGCCAGAGCGCCACGCCCGCGTAGACGCCGGCGACCTGGTCGTCAGCCATGATGCCCAGCGCGCCGGGCAGCTGCTCGAGGCGGTTGCACGGGTAGAGCTTGAGCACGTCGAAGACCCGGAACCAGCCGAACGCGCCGACGTGCGCGACCCAGCCGGGCAGCGCCGGCCCGGCGTCCAGCAGGCCGGTGCGGGCGAGCAGGACGAACGTGATCAGGGTCACGAGGTGGCCGACGACCTCGTCCAGGACGAACGCGCCTGGGTCCTTCTTGGGCCAGGTCCGCGCGACGTAGTCGGACTGGCCGCATCCCCAGACGAACAGCAGGACGGCCGCGACCGACCACGCCGCCACGCTCCATCCGGGGACCAGCCACTGCAGCAGCAGGGCCAGCGCGACGCCGCCGAAGGTGCCGACCGTTCCCGGCGCGAAGGGCGACAGCCCGAGGCCGCCGCTCGTGATCAGCAACCAGCGGAGCGAGTCCACGTCAGGCGGCTCCCGCGAGGATCAGCTCGCGCGCCTTGACGCAGTAGTTGAGCCCGCTGACGACGGTGAGCGCGAGGCTGACCCAGAAGCCGCCGACCGCGGCCCAGACCCACAGGTCGCTGCCCGCGACCATGGACAGGAGCGCCGCGACGGTCCAGCACTGGGACACCATCTTCCACTTGCCCAGGCGGTCCGCGCCGAACGCCTGGCCGGTCGACTCGACGTAGCCGCGGATCGCCGTGACCAGGAACTCGCGCGCGATCACCACCACGACGTACCAGTGCGTGAGCACGGCCGTCGCGGCGGGGAAGTGCAGCAGCGAGATCATCGTGCCCGAGATCAGGATCTTGTCGGCGAACGGGTCGGCGATCCGGCCGAACGGCGACACCATGTTCCACTTCCGCGCGAGGTAGCCGTCCAGGAAGTCGCTGACGGCGGCCACCAGGAACAGGGAGAAGGCCACCCACGGCAGCGCGGTCGTCGCCGACGCGCCCGCGCCCGCGTGCACCTCCAGCAGGACGAACACGAAGACCGTCATGACCAGACGGATCATCGTGATCGTGTTGGGGATGTTCATGGCTGCGGGCTGGCAGGGCCGACGACCTCGCCGACCCACTCATAATCCCCAGCGGAGGTGAGCTTCGCACGCACCAGATCGCCGGGCGCAGCGGAATCCTTGCTCAACAGGACGCGGCAGTCCACCTCGGGGGCGTCGGCGTAGCTCCGCGCCACGGCGAACTCGCCGCTCTCGTCGTAGCCGTCGACCAGCACGTCGAGGGACTGCCCCACCTTCGAGCGGTGGAACGCGCGCATCACGTCGAGCTGCGCGCCCATCAGGGCCTCGGCGCGGGCCTCGGCGACGTCGACCGGCACCTGGTCCGGCATGTCGTGCGCGGGCGTGTCCTCCTCCCGCGAGTAGGGGAAGACGCCGAGCCGCTCGAACCGGTAGTCGGCGACGAGCGCGCGCAGCGCCTCGAAGTCGGCCTCGGTCTCCCCGGGGAACCCCGTGATCAGCGTCGAGCGCACCGCGATGCCCGGGACCTCCTCCCGCAGCCGATCGAGGATGCCGCGCACCTGCTCGCTCTTCACCCCCCGCTTCATCGCGCGCAGCATCGGCGAGCTGATGTGCTGGATCGGGATGTCGAGGTACTTCACCGCCTTGGGGTGCTCGCGCAGGAACGTGGTCAGCTCCGGCAGGACCGTGTGTGGGTAGGCGTACATCAGCCGCACCCACTCAATGCCGTCGACCTCGGCCAGGCGTTCGAGCAGCACGTGGATCAGGCGCTTGCGCTCGCTGTCCATGCCGTAGTGGGTGCTGTCCTCCGCGACCACGACCAGCTCCTTCACGCCGGCGGCCGCGAGGCTCTCGGCCTCCTCGACCAGCACCGGGATCGGCTTGCTGCGGTTCCGTCCGCGCATGCCAGGGATCGCGCAGAAGGTGCAGGTGTGGTCGCACCCCTCCGAGATCCGCAGGTAGGCGAAGCTCGTCGGGGTCAGCAGGCAGCGCTTGGTGTCGCTGCGGGGGCCCTTCGGCCTGCCGCCGTCCACGGTCGCCGTCCAGCGCCGCTCGCTGCCGTTGACGATCTTGCGCACGACGCTGGGCACGCCCGAGTAGTCGGACAGGCCGAAGACCCCGTCGAGCTCGGGGATCTGCTCCTTCAGCTGCTCGCCGTAGCGCTGCGCCAGGCAGCCGACGGCGATCACGCCCTTGAGGTTGGCCTCCTCTTTGAGCGCGGCGACGGAGAGGATCGTGTCGATCGACTCCTGCTTGGCCGTGTCGATGAAGCCGCAGGTGTTGACGACGACGACGTCGGCGTCCTCCGCGTCCGAGACGACCTGGAGCCCCTCCTCGACGACGTGACCCAGCAGCACCTCGGAGTCGACGAGGTTGCGGGCGCAGCCGAGGCTGACCATGGAAACGCGGATGGCTTCGTTCACAGAGCGCCTCCGAGGGCGGCCCGGCGCCGCGAGCGGCGTCGGGCCTGCGGGCGCCCGAGGGCTACTCGGGCTTCTGCTGGACGACCCAGACCTTGATCGTCGCCTCGACGTCCGCGTGCAGGTGGATCGCGACGTCGTAGACGCCGATCTCCTTGAGCGGGTTCTCGAGCCGGACCATCTTGTCGTCCACGGGGACGTCCTTCTCGCGCAGCGCGGCGGCGATCTGCGCGGCGTTGACCGAGCCGAAGAGGTGGCCCTCTTCGTTGGCCTTGCCTTCGATCGTCACCGACTGGTCGGCGAGCTTGGCGCCGAGCGCCTTGAGCCCGGTCAGGCGCGCCTCTTCTTCGGCCAGCGCCTGGGCGCGCGCCCGCTCGACCTCGGCGATGTTGCTCTTCGTCACGAGCACGGCGAGGCCGCGCGGCAGCAGGTAGTTGCGCGCGTAGCCCGGCTTGACGTCGACGACGTCGCCGGTGCGGCCGAGGTGCTCGACGTTTTGCTTCAGCAGGAGTTCCATCGCTTACGTCCTCCCGACGAACGGCAGCAGGCCCACGATGCGGGCGCGCTTGATAGCCGAGGCCAGCTTGCGCTGGTTCTGGCCGGAGAAGCCGGTCCGCTTGCGCGACTGGATGCGGCCGTTGGGCGACAAGAACTTCGACAGGTAGGCGACGTTCTTGTAGTCCAGCGGCTCCTCCGGCTCGACGAGCTTGCGGCGGGTGAAACGGCCGAAGCGGCTGCGGCGCGGAGCGGCGCCCGTGCCCGGGGTCTTGGACTCCGTCGTCTGCTCTTCGGTCTTCGCGGGTTCGTTGGCAGTCATCTACTTGTCCTCCTCGCCTTCGGGGGTCGCGGCGGCGGGCTCGGACGCGGCGGCGTCCCCTGCGTCCTCGGCCGACTCACCTTCGGCGGCGTCACCTTCGGCGGCCTCACCTTCGGCGGGCGCTGCATCGCTCGCCTCGGCAGCGGGCTCTTCTTCGACCTCGGGAGCCTCGACCTCGGGAGCGTCGTCCTCCGGGATCGCGTCGACGTCGAACTCGGCCTCGGGCTCGTAGGCGTCGGCCGGGATCTCTTCGCACTCGGTGATCATGTAGCGCAGCATCGACTCGCTGAACTCGAGCTCACGCCGGATCGCGGGCAGCGTCTGCGTGTCCGCGGCGAAGTAGAGCAGCAGGTAGGTCGCGCGCAGTTGCCCGTCGATCGGGTAGGCGAGACGGCGCTCGTCCCAGCGGCGGTTGCTGAGGATCTTGGCCTCGTGCTTGGTGAACATGCCGGCGACCGCTTCCTTCAGCGGTTCCCAGCCCTTGCGCACCTCCCGGTTGTCGAGGAGGCACATGCATTCGTAGTTGCGGGTGCGGTTCAAAACAGTCTCCCGGGCGGACGCCCGTGACAGGCCTCGCGGCCTGCGTGGTTGCACAACCAGCGGCGACGCGGCGCAGACGCGCGCGCTCGTCCCTAGTTGTTGAAGGTTCCCATCAGGGATTGCAGGCTCGTCCCGTCCAACCACGCTTGCGTGCAGTCAGCGGCCCGAGCCAGGACACGACCGAGAACCTCCTGTTCCTCCGGGAGGAAGGGAGCCAGGACGAAGTCGGACCAGTCGCGCCCGCGGAGGACGGCGGCCTTGCTTCGACCTTCGGATCCACCGTCGGGGTCATCCGAGGCGGGCGGTCCGATACCGAGACGGAGACGGGGGTATGCGTCCGTGGTCAGCAGCTGCTGGACGGACTTGAGGCCGTTGTGGCCCCCTGCACTCCCCGACGGCCGGAGTCGCATCCGGCCCAGCGGTAGGTTCAGGTCATCGACGATTACAAAGAGCGAGTCGGAAGCACGTTTGCTGACCCGCAGGAGCGGGGCAGCCACGTCACCCGTCAGGTTGACGTAGGTCTGCGGTTTGGCGAGCAGGAACGAACGTCCGCGTCGCCGCCCTTCACAGACCTGCGCCTTCACCTTCCCCGAGAACCGCTTGGAGCCGTCCGGCCCCTGGCGCTCGAGTCTGGCGAAGGAGAGTCCCAGCCGCTCCGCCAGCAGGTCCAGCACCATGAACCCGACGTTGTGTCGGGTGGATTCATACTCGGTGCCGGGGTTTCCGATGCCGAGCGCGATCCGATGCCAACCCATGACGGTGTCGGAGGGGCGAGAAGGATACGGACGCAGGCGGTCGCGGGCAAGGCCGGTTCGCGCCTGCGGCCCGAGTTCCTGCGGCTCGAGCTCGAAGCGCCCGAGCGGGTGCGCGACCCAGCCGCCGAGCGGCCGGCGTCGCGCGCCTGCCGCAGGGAGCCTGTCGCAGCAAGCCTGTCGCAGGGAGCCTACTTGCCGCCGGTCACCCGGACGATGTAGAGCTCGGGGTCGACGGCCAGCGAGACGCCCTCGGGGAGCGGCAGCTCCTTGGCACGGATCGACTCGCCCGCGTCGAGCTTGCTGATGTCGATCTCCAGCCCGACGGGCAGGTCCCGCGGGAGCGCCGTGACCCGGATGACCAGGTTGTCCTTGACCAGCGAGCCGCCCTTGCTGAGGCCCGCAGGGTGCCCCAGCAGGGACACCTCGACCGCCGTCTCCCACGGCTTCTCCAGGTCGATGCGGAGGAAGTCGGCGTGCAGCGGCCGGTCGGTCGTGGCCTTCCACTCGACGTCCTGCAGCCACGCAGACTCGGTCTGGCCGTCGATCTCCAGGTTGAAGACCTTGTGGCGCTTGCCGACGTGCTGGTCGAGCTCCCACTCCGAGATCTGGAGGGAGACCGGCTCCTTGCCCTCGCCGCCGTAGAGGACGGCGGGCATCCAGCCCTCCGCGCGGAGCTTCTTGATCTGGTTACGTCCGAGCGCGCTGCGGCGCTCTGCCTTCATTCTTGCGACTTCCATCGAGGGACACCTCTACTCTGGTCGGTTGCTTACGGAACGGGGAATGCAGACCGGCGCCTACCGTTCGGACTCGAACAGCTTGCTGACGCTCTCGCTGCGGTGGATACGGTCGATGGCGCGCGCGAGCAGCTGCGCCATCGAACAGACTTCGAGCCGCTGCAGCTTCTTGTCCTGCAGCGGGATCGTGTCGGCGAACAGGATCTTCTCGACGTCGGCGTCGTTGAGCCGCGCGACGGCGTTGCCCGCCAGCACGCCGTGGGTCGCGACGAGGAACACCTTCTTCGCGCCCTTCTCTTTCACGATGCGCGCGGCGTCGACGATCGAGCCGCCCGTCGACACCATGTCGTCGACCAGCACGATGTCGTGCCCCTCGACCTCACCGATCATGTTCTCGATCACCGTCTGCTCCCCGCTGATGCGGCGCTTGTCGATGATCGCGAGGTCGCACTCCAGGTCCTTGGCGTAGGCCCTGGCGAGCTTGGTGCCGCCGATGTCCGGCGAGACGATCTTGATGTTCTCGGCGCCCAGCTGACGGACCCGCTCGATCATCACCGGGCGGGCGTAGAGGTGGTCGACCGGGATGTCGAAGAACCCCTGGATCTGCGCCGCGTGCAGGTCGACCGTGACCACGCGGTCGTAGCCCGCGGAGACCAGCATGTTGGCGACCAGCTTGGCGTTGATCGGGACCCGGCCTTCGTCTTTGCGGTCCTTACGCGCGTAGCCGAAGTAGGGGATCACCGCCGTGACGCGGTCGGCGGAGGCGCGCCGGAGGCAGTCGGCGTAGGTCAGCAGCTCGAACAGGTTGTCGTGCACCGGCGGGCACGTCGGCTGCACCACGAACACGTCCGCGCCGCGGACGTCGCACTCGAGCTTGAGGTTGATCTCCCCGTCCGGGAAGCGCGCGAGCGACGCCGCGCCCAGCGGGACCCCCATGAAGGAGCAGATGTCCTGCGCCAGCCGCGGGTGAGCGGTGCCGCTGAACACGCGCAGGCGTTCTCCGCGCATCCTCATTCGCTTCGATCTCCTTGGTTCGCGGGCAGCTCGCGCCGCCGGAGGTGGCGGGCCGGCACGCCGACCCAGAGGTCGCCCGCCGGGATCTCGGCGCCCGGCCGGACGACGGCGCCCGCTGCGGTCATCGCGTCGGCGCCGACCTTCGCCGGCGCGCACAGCACCGTGCCGCTGCCGATGAAGGCGCCGGCGCCGATCTCCGTCCGGTGCTTGTGGACCCCGTCGTAGTTGGCCGTAATCGTGCCGCAGCCGACGTTGGCGCCCGCGCCGACGGTGGCGTCGCCGAGGTAGGTCAGGTGCTTGGCCTTGGCTGCCGCGCCGACGTGCGCGTTCTTGGCTTCGACGAAGTTGCCGAGCGCGGCGCCGTCCTCGAGGACCGTGCCGCCGCGCAGGTGCGCGAACGGACCGACCTCGCAGCCGACGCCGATCCTGCAGCCCGCGCCGATGACGGTGGCCGGGAAGATCTTGGTGTCCCGGCCGATCTCGACGCCCGCGTCGATCCAGGTCGAGGCCGGGTCGAGGATCATCACGCCGTTGCCGAGGTGCGCGAGCAGGATGCGCTCCTGCATGATCGACTGCACGATCGCGAGGTCGGCCAGGGAGTTGACGCCCTGCACCTCGGCGAGGTCGTCGGCCTCCAGCGTCGGCAGCGTCTCCCCCGCCGCCACGAAGTCGGCGACGACGTCGGTGAGGTAGTACTCGCCCTGCGCGTTGTTCGGCTGCAGCGCCGCCAGCGCAGGCCGCAGCTTCGCGGCGTCGAAGCAGTAGAAGCCGCAGTTGATCTCGTCGATCGCGGCCTCCTCGGGCGAGCAGTCCTTCTGCTCGCGGATGCCGACGAACCGGCCCTGCTCGTCGCGCAGGATGCGGCCCAGGCCGGTCGGGTCGTCAGGGTAAGCGGTCAGCGCCGAGCAGGCGGCCGCCCCGCGCAGCGCCCGCAGCTCCGCCAGCGTCGCGGACGTCATCAGCGGACAGTCGCCGTAGATCACGATCACGTCGCCGTCGAAGTCGGCCAGCGGCTCCATGCCGGCCTGGACGGCGTGCCCGGTCCCGCGCGGCGCGCCCTGGTCGACGAAGGTCAGGTCCGCGAACCGGCCCGCGAGCGCCTGCTCGAGGGACGCCTGGACCTTCTCCTTCTGGTTGTGGAGCACCACCACCGTCCGGTCCGGCTGCAGCTCCGCGGCGGCGACCAGCGCCGACTCCGCGAGGGTGCGTCCGCACAGCGGCAACAACACCTTGGGCATGCTGACCTTCGTCCGCTTGCCCATGCCAGCGGCGAGGCAGATCACGGCGAGCGGGCGGGGCATCAGGGGCGTTGGGCGGCGGTTCCGGGAACAGAAACGGGGCGGAGATTGTGCGGATCCGCCCCGCAGCGGTCAAGGCCGGAGCCCGACCTCGACGTCGCGAGACCCCCGGCGTCGCGCCCACGGCTCCCGGGCCCGGCGCGCCTCCTGGCGGCCGGGCGCAGGGGCGGCCTCTGGCGCTAGAACTGCTCGATCTCGCAGTTGCTGCGGAACCAGCCGGTCAGCGGATCCAGGCCGACCACCTGGAAGCGCATCTGCGCGCCCTGCAGGAGGTAGTTCGGGATGCCCTGGTAGAACCAGGTCTTGTTCGGCGTGCCGAGCCCGCCCGTGCCCGAGTAGGAGACGCCGCCGAAGACCCCGATGCCGTCCTCGATGGCGAGCGTCAGGCTGTAGCCGGGGTCGGTGCACAGCGGGCCGATCGGCGTCGGGACCGTCTGCACGCCGGGGTAGGACATGAGCACGATGTAGGGCACCTGCGCGGGCACCGCGTCGGTCTCGTTGATCATGCTGAGCACGAGCAGCGTCGAGCTGCTGACGATGCCGGTCGCTGACAGGCGCCGCGCGAACAGGTCGAACGTGCCGTCGGTCTGCGATCCCGGCGTGCTGGCCGTCACGACCAGCGCTCCGCCGGCGCCGTTGGCGGTGACCGTGGTCTGAGCGAAGCCGTTGGAGTCCGCGACGACCGGGTTCGTGGTGGAGAGCGTGTGCCCCCCGGTGACCGAGAAGTTGACCGTCCCGCCGGGGATCGGGTTGCCGGACGTGTCCAGCACCTGCGCGCGGATCGGCTGCGGGAACGTGTCGCCGTGCGCGCCGATCTGGTCGCCGCCGCTCACGGCGAGCACGCTGTTGGTCGGACCCTGGCTGCGGATGCGCCGCAGGAAGCCGCCGTTGGTCGCGTAGGTGCTCGGATGCTGCAGGTAGTAGAGGCCGCCGTCGGGCCCCATGCGCATCGCCGTCGTCGCGTTGAACCCGGTCGCCCACGACTGTGAGGTGGGCTGACCGGCGACCTGCGGCGCGAGGGCCCAGCTGCCGCCGTTGTTCTTCAGGCGCCGGACCTGGCCCGCGAAGTAGTCCAGGTAGAAGGCGTCGCCCTCGTAGCTGGTGCCGAAGTCGAAGGGCGTGCCTGCGTTCCGGTAGACCGGCCCGCCCATGATCGAGTTCCAGGAGCTCGAGGTCTCCTGGCGGAGCGGGCCGACGAGGCCGCTCGGCATGCCGCCGCCGCAGCCGGAGTAGGAGAGGTTGCCCTCCCGCCAGGGCCAGCCGAAGTTGACCAGCTGCAGGTTGCCGGGCTGGAAGACGTAGCGGCTGTACTCCTCGGCGCCGTTCTGGCCGACGTCGCCGATATAGCAGTCGCCGGTCGCCTGGTCGATCTCCATCCGGAACGGGTTCCGGAGCCCGTAGGCGATCACCAGCTGGCTCCAGCCGGACGCCGCGCTGTTGGGGTTGTCGCCCGGGTCGATCAGCGCGTAGCTCGGCTCGGTGCCGCTGGGCCCGGCGGGCAGCGCGCCGACGTCCAGGCGCAGCAGGCAGCCGCTCTTCGAGTTGAGGTTCTGCGCGGAGCAGGGGTTGGCGTCGTCGCCGATCGCCACGTAGAGCATCCCGTCCGGGCCGAAGCGCGCGGTGCCGCCGTTGTGGTTGAAGGCGAAGTCTGGCGAGGTGGCGATGATGACGCGCCGGGAGGCCGTCGAGAACGACAGGTTCGTGCTGGCCGGGCTGCTCAGCGCGCCCGTGCACGTGAACCGGTCGAGGTGCATGTAGCTGTCGCTGGCGCTCGACCACCAGACGTAGACGTAGCCGTTGGTGGCGAAGTCCGGGTCGGCCTCGATGCTGAGCAGGCCGCGCTCGCTGCCGGTCTGCACGCTCGACACGGTCCCGATCTGCTGGAGGCCGACGCCGTCGGCCCAGACGTGCACCGCGCCCGCGCGGCTGGCGATCAGCACGCGCCCGTCGGGCAAGAACGTGAAGTCGTTGCCGGCCTGGATGCCGGACGAGACGAGCGTGTCGACCACGAAGCCCGTCGGGACGTTCTGGGCGCAGGCAGAGCCTGCGGCCAGCGACGCGGCGGCGACGGTGAAGAAGAGAGAGCGCAGCATGTTGGGGTGGCGCATAGCCAGGTGGAGACAGGCGCGGAGGGGCCGGTGCGCGACCTGCATGGAGACACCTAAGTGTAACGCAAGATTCGCCTTGTCCACACCGCCCCATGGGAAGGTGCGGCGCGCCGCAAGCGCGCGAGTCGGGCGCGCTCCGCGTCCCGGCGGCGACGGGGTCAAGCGCCCGCGCGCCTCGTGCCGATCGTGCGACAACCGGGCATGAGCCACATTGTCTTCGCGCACCCCGAGATCTCGCGCTTCCACCTCTGCGAGCGCCTCCGTCGTGAGCTGGCGCGCCGGGGGCACGAGGTCTCGCTGCTGTGCGCGGACGCCGCGGCCGCGACGTTCTGGGACGCCCAGTCCCACCGGGTGCACCGGCTCCCGCCGCCCCGGCGACGGCGCGGGCACGGCCGCGGAGACCTGCTGCTCGCGTCCGCATCCCGCTGGCTCCAGGGCGCGCGCCCCGACCTCGTCCTGTTCGTCGACAGGCACCCCGCGCACGCCGCGGTCCGAGCCGCCGCAGACGCCGCTGGCTGTCGATCCCTCTGGGCTGGGGACGGGCTGCTGCCGCACACTCTCCAAGTCGACCCGCGCGGCCTCGACGCCGACGCCAGCTCCCAGCGCTGGAGCCCACGCGACTTCCGCGTGGTGACCCCCGATCCGGCCATGCTCGAGGCGAGCCTCGCGCACGCGCTCGCCGGCTCCGAGCCGCTGGGGCTCCCGCGAACGGGCGTGCAGGCTCCGCCGGTCGGAAGCAGGCTGAGGGACGCCGCCCGGGCAGCCCTCGGCGGCGACGCCGGCGGTGCGTGGCGCGCGTGGACCGCGTGGCGCGGCG
>JBMHDP010000490.1:0-9475 GCA_049889335.1 Planctomycetota bacterium | reverse complement strand
GAGGACTACTACCGGCTGTTCTCGTTCTTCAACAACAACGAGGAGCCCGGCCTCTACAGCCAGTCCCGCACCAACGACAAGCGCGCGCTCGAGCCCAACCTCAAGGTCCCGACCGACGCGCAGCAGACGCGGCGCGCGGCGCTCGAGCAGGAGATCGCCGCGGCCGCAGCGCTGCGCGACCAGATCGACCCGGACGAAGAGCGCCACTACCAGGAGTTCCTGACGGGCGTGCAACGAGACCTCGGGCTCGCCTGGGGCCTCGCCGAGGTCCGCGCGGCCACGTCGTCGGGCGGCGCGACCTTGACGGTCCAAGCGGACGGCTCGGTGCTCGGCAGCGGCGAGAACCCGAACCACGACACCCAGACCTACACCCTGCAGGCGCCCGCCGACGACCAGCGCTGGCTCTGCCTCGAGGCGCTGCCGGACGCGTCGCTGCCGCAGGGACGCACCTCCCGCGCGAGCCACGGCAACACCGTGCTGCAGCACCTGCAGCTCGAGGCCCGCGGCAAGGGCGGCAGCTGGCAGCCGGTCCCGCTGATCTACGCGATGGCCGACGTCGAGCAGCAGAACGGCGACTTCTCGATCGGCAACGCGCTGGTCGACGACGGCAAGGGCTGGGCGCCGGCGGGCCACCAGCAGCGCGGCCCCCGCACGGCGTGGTTCCTCGCCGCCGAGCCCTTCGCCGGCGAGCTCCGCGTCACGCTCAAGTACAACAGCCAGTACACCCAGCACGTGTTCGGCCGGGTGCGCTTCCAGACCAGCGCCGCTGCCGACGGCGAGCTCGCGGCCGCGCCGCTCTGGTCCAGCGGCTACTACACCCGCGGCCCGTTCGCCGCCAAGGACACCAAGACGCACTACGACCGCGCGTTCGGTCCAGAGCAGGCCGCGGTCTTCGCGCGCGACCAGAAGTTCGACGGTAAGGCCTGGAGCTACCGCGAGAAGTTCGGACGCGACCGCACCAACCTGCTGACCAACGGCGTCAACGTCGTCTACGTCGCGCAGCGCGTCTGGTCGCCGGACACCCGCGAGGTCGAGTGGAAGCTCGGCAGCGACGACGGCTTCCAGCTCTACGTCGACGGCCAGCTGGTCAAGGAGCGCCGGGTCGCGCGCGGCGTACGCCTCGACCAGGACCGCGCCAAGACCACGCTCAGCCCCGGCCCGCACTTCGTGGTGCTCAAGATCGTCAACACCGGGGGTGCCGGCGGCTTCGCGCTGCAGACCGTCGAAGGCGACGACGAGCTGCGCGGCGACCTGTTCCTCGCGATGGCGCCAGGGATCACCGCCGACGAGGAGCGCAGCCAGCGCCTGCTGCACGCCTACCGCAGCAGGCGGTCGCCGGTCTACCTCGCGCGCGCCGCCGCGCTGGCCGCGCTGCAAGAGGAGCAGAAGGCGCTCGACGCCGCGGTGCCGATGGCCATGGTCATGCAGGAGCGCGGCGCGATGCGCCCGACGTTCGTGCTCGCGCGCGGCGAGTATGACAAGGCCGACCGGCAGCGCCCGGTCGAGCGCGAGCTGCCGTCGCTGTTCGGCGAGCTGCCGAAGGACCTCCCGAAGAACCGCCTCGGGCTCGCCCGCTGGATGGTCTCGGACGCCAACCCGCTGCTGCGGCGCGTCGCCGTCAACCGCCTCTGGGAGTTCGTGTTCGGGGTCGGGATCGTGCGCACCAGCGAGGACTTCGGCATGCAGGGCGAGTGGCCGAGCCACAGGGAGCTGCTGGACTGGCTCGCGGTCGAGTTCGCCGCCAAGGGCCACAGCGTGCGCGACATGCTGCGGCTCATCGTGACCAGCGCGACCTTCCGGCAGCAGGGCCGGGTCGGCCCCGCCGCAGCCGCGGACCCGGACAACCGCCTCTTGTCTTGGTTCCCGCGGCGCCGCCTGACCGCCGAGGCCATCCGGGACCAGGCGCTCTACGTCAGCGGCCTGCTGGTCGAGCAGACGGGCGGCCCCAGCGTGAAGCCCTACCAGCCCGACGGGCTGTGGCGCGAGGTGGCGATGCTCGCGTCCAACACCCGCATCTTCCGCCGTGACGACGGCGACGCGCTGTGGCGTCGTAGCCTCTACACGTACTGGAAGCGCGCGTGCCCGCCGCCGAGCCTGCTCACCTTCGACGCGCCGACCCGGGAGTTCTGCACGATCCGCCGCTCGACGACCAACACGCCGCTGCAGGCCCTGGTGCTCTGGAACGACGAGCAGTTCGTCGAGGCCGCCCGCGAGCTCGCGACGCGCACCATGCGTGAGGCGAAGGACGCCGACGGCCAGCTCGCGGCGATGTTCCGCCGGGTCACCGGCCGCGCGCTGACCCCGCGAGAGCTGTCGATGGCGCATGAGACCCTGCGCGGGCTGACCCAGCGCTACACGCAGGATCCCGACGCGGCTGCTGAGCTTCTGGCGGTCGGCGAGCGGCCGGTCGCAGGCGCCCTCGACCGCGCCCAGCTGGCGGCGCTGACCATGATCGCCAGCGCCTTCCTCGACCTCGACGCGACCCTCTACCTGGACTGAGCCATGAACGCCGACGCACTGCAGGACCACCTGATGTCGCTCTCCCGGCGCCGCTTCTTCCAGGGAGCGGCCGCGACCGGCCTGACCGGCATGCTCGGCTCGACGGCCCTGGCCGCGGGTCTCAACCCGTCTGCCACAGGACAGGCCGTGGGCCCGCACTTCGCGCCCAAGGCCCGCCGCGTGATCTACCTCCACATGGAGGGCGGCCCGAGCCACCTCGACCTGTTCGACCACAAGCCTGGCCTGCAGGCGCTCTACGACACGGACCTGCCGGACTCGATCCGCAACGGCCAGCGGCTGACCGGCATGACCTCAGGCCAGAAGCGCTTCCCGGTCGCGCCGTCGATGTTCCGCTTCGACCGGCACGACAACGGCGGCGACGGCGTCTACATGAGCGAGCTGCTGCCGAACCTCGGCGAGGTCGCGGACGAACTCTGCGTGGTGCGCTCGATGCACACCGACGCGATCAACCACGAGCCCGCCATCACGTTCGCGCAGACCGGCAACCAGCAGCCCGGACGACCGAGCTTCGGCGCGTGGGCCAGCTACGGGCTCGGCAGCGACAACAAGGACCTGCCGACGTTCGTCGTGATGATCACGCAGGGCTTCGGCAACATGCAGGCGCTCGCCGCCCGGTTCTGGGGCAACGGCTTTCTGCCGAGCGAGCACCAGGGCTGCAAGCTGCGCAGCAGCGGCGACCCGGTGCTCTACCTCAGCGACCCGCCCGGGGTCAGCCGCGCCGACCGCAGGAAGATGCTGGACCTGGTCAACGCGTTCGCCGCGCGCGAGCGCGAGCGCACCCTCGACCCCGAGATCGACGCCCGGATCGCCCAGCAGGAGATGGCGTTCCGCATGCAGTCCTCCGTGCCCGAGCTGGTCGACCTGAGCGACGAACAGCAGAGCACCTGGGACCTCTACGGCGACGAGGCGAAGCAGCCCGGCACCTTCGCGCAGAGCTGCCTGATGGCGCGGCGCCTGAACGAGCGGGGCGTGCGCTTCGTGCAGCTCTACATGCGCGGCTGGGACGCGCACGGCAACCTCCCCGGCGAGATCCGCAAGCAGTGCAAAGCCGTCGACCGCCCGATCGCGGCGCTGATCACCGACCTGCGGCGGCGGGGCCTGCTCGACGACACGCTGATCGTCTGGGGCGGCGAGTTCGGCCGCACCGTCTACAGCCAGGGCGGCCTGAGCAAGACCAACTACGGCCGTGACCACCACCCGCGGGCCTTCACCATGTGGATGGCTGGCGGCGGCGTCAACCGCGGCCACGTGCACGGCGAGACCGACGACTTCGGCTACAACATCGTGAAGGACCCCGTCAGCGTGCACGACCTGCACGCCACGCTGCTGCACCTGCTCGGGTTCGACCACGAGCGCCTGACCTACCGCCACCAGGGCCGCGACTACCGGCTCACCGATGTCTTCGGGCGCGTCGTGCCCGAGCTGATCGCCTAGAACCGACCCCGATGTTCGCAGAAGTCGACGCCAACCCCTGGCTGCAGGTCTTCGGACGCTTCCACATCGTCCTCCTCCACCTTCCGATCGGGCTGATCCCGGGCATGATCGTGCTCGAGTTCGGCGCCGGCCTGCTCCGCAAGCCCGCGCCGAAGGGCGCGCTGATGACGCTCGCGGTTCTCACCGCGGTCGTCTGCTCGCTGGCCTTCGCGTCCGGGTGGGTGC
Source organism: Planctomycetota bacterium (assembly GCA_049889335.1). Classification (GTDB taxonomy): domain Bacteria; phylum Planctomycetota; class UBA1135; order UBA1135; family UBA2386. The sequence continues at coordinate 5,296 of JBMHDP010000490.1, read as the reverse complement.
TCGGCGCCGAGCCGCGCACGGCCGCGAAGGACGCGCTGATCGGGCGCCACAAGAACTTCGCCATCGCGATGTCGCTGATCTGCCTGCTGCTGCCGTTCATGGCCGCCCTGCGCAGCCGGCGGCCGTTCCGGCTCGGGCTCGCGGCCGCGCTGGCGCTGTCCGTCGTGACCGGCCACCTCGGCGGCGAGGCGGTGCACAAGAGCAACTTCCTGTTCAAACCGCTGGAGCGCGCGCAGGACGCGAACGGCACCACGGACAAGCAGGACGAGGCGCCGGTGCAGAACGGCGAGGACCCGCCGCCCCTCGTCGCCGGACGCTACGCAACGGAGATCGCGCCGATCCTGGAGCGGTGCTGCACCTCGTGCCACAACCCCAAGGACTACGAAGGCGACCTAGACCTCAGCACCCGTAAGGCGCTGCTAGACGGCTGGGGCGACGGCGAGGTCATCGTCGTCGCCGGCAAGCCCGACGAGAGCATCCTGATCGAGTCGTGCGAGCTGCCGCTCGACGACGAGATGCACATGCCGCCCCAGGACGAGGAGCAGCTGAAGCCCGAAGAGCTCGCGGCGCTCCGCAAGTGGATCCAGGACAGCTGCCCCGAGTGAGCCGCGCCGGTCGCCGTCAGAGCAGTCGGAAGTCGCGGTCCTCGACGCGGCGCCGCCGCAGGTCCATCAGCTCCATGGTGGTCGTCGGCCGGTCGACGTCGTCCACGTAGACCCGGCGCGCCGGGAAGCGAACCCCCTCGAACTCCCGCCAGTCGTCCAGCCGCACGCGCCGCCTCGTCTTGGGCCCCGCGAAGACGTGCTCGAGCTCGCGCGGAGCCCCGGTCCGGGCGTCGTAGAACAAATGGAACCGGTCGTGTTCGCGGCGGCCCTGCCCGGCGCCCGCGGCCGCGTCCACGCTGGCCGCCCGACGCTCCAGGAGCACGCCGCGGAGCGCCGCGCCGCGGCGCGTCGTCGCCTCCTGCCGCAGCACCACGTACGGCGGCGTCGCGCCGAAGCACCACGGCAGCCGGACGTGCAGCCCGAACAGCTGGAGCTCCCGCTCCGCCATCGCGTCGAGCGACTCCCATCGGATCCCGCCGCGGCCAGCGAGCACGCGACCGCCGTCGCGGACGAAGACGCGGTCGCCGTACTGCAGCCGGTCACGGTCCGGCTGGGTGCAGTCGGCGACGTGCACGTAGGTGCGTTCGCCGACGACCTGCCCGTCCTGCCCGTGCACGGTCAGCTTCCAGGTCGCGACGACGCCGCCCAGCCGCGCGAGCAGCCCAGGCGTGCCGGTCGCTCGAAAGACCTCACTCAGCGCGCGGCTCTGCATACCGGACGGCAACGGCATAGCGCTCGTGCCCTCCGCCACGACGCGGACCTCGCCCGCAGGCGCCGGCGGCGCGCTCTTTGACGCAGCGGCGACGCCGCCGCCTTCGGCCGGCGCGCGATCCGCGCGGGCACGAGCCGAGGCCGGGCCGGATCGGCGCGGCTCAGTCGGCCTCGAGTCGGCCGGCCAGCCGTACTGGTTGAACCGGACCGGGTTGAGCGTCCGCGCTTTCTCGGCAGGCGCCGGTCGTTCGACGCTGCCGCCAGCGCTGGGTCGCTGTTGCGCGGGCAGCCCGAGGGTCGCCGCCAGAGCCACGAAAGTCAGCCGTATCACGTCCTTGGTATCGGCAATCCGGCCCCGCTGGTTGAGCCGTCGGGGCCGACCCGCGAAACTGCCGGGGTGCGCTGCTGGCCGACAGCCGCGCTGCTGGCGCTCTGCGCCTGCAGCGCGCCCGACAGACCCCGGGAGGAGCCCGTCGGAGCGCCCGTCCCCGAGCCCCAGGTCCAGGTCGCTGTCAGGCTCCCGGAGGGCACGCGGCTCCGCGCCCAGGTCGTCGACGGACTCCCCGACGACGCTTCCTGGCGCGCCGTGGGGACCTGGTGGCGCGAGGCCCTCGCGCAGACCAGGCGGTTCTCCGTGGCGCCGAGCGGCGCGCCGGCGGCGACCACGGTCGTGCTGACCGTCGACGCCGAAGCGCAGGCGCTGACCGCGACCCTCCGAAGGGTCGACGAAGAGCGCCTGCTGGCGGTCTCCCGGTTCGGGCCGGGGAGCGAGACCCCGGGGCTGCTGGCGTCGCTCGATCACCTCGCCTGGAGCGCGCGCCGAGCGCTCGGGGAAGCCGCCGCGCGGCCCATGGCGGTCGCCCGCGCGACGTCTGCCGACCCCCGCGTCGTGACGGCCGTCGAGGACGCCGAAGGGCTGGTCCGCACCGGCGCGTTCGGCAGCGCCTACGACGCCCTCAAGGCCGCGCGCAGGCGGGACGGCGGCGCGCCGTTCGTGCTCGCTCCGCTCGCGGCCCTCGACCTGCTGCGCGGGGACGCCCGCCGCGCGCGCGACGTCTGCCGCGAGGCAGTGGGCTACGCCGCGCGCTGTTCTCCGACCGTGCAGCACCGCCTGGCGCGGACGCTGCTGCTCGCCAACGCCGCGCTGGAGCCCGAGCAGGCGGGCGACGTCGACCGCGAGCTGCAGCGCCTCGCGACGGTCGCTCGACGCGAGCGGCCTCACGACGACGCGCCGCGCTACACCGAGGCCCTGGCCGCCAACTTCCTCGCCGACTTCGAGCGCGCGCGGCCGCAGCTCGAGGAGCTCCGCCGTCGCCTCCCCGAGCACGGCTTCGTGGCCTACCACCTCGGCTGGGCGTGTCTCGGGACGAGCGACCCGCGCGCCGCAGCCGAGCACCTCGCCGAGGCCGCGAGCCGGCTGCCGCTCCCCTGGGTGGTGCTGCCCTGGGCGATCGCGCTCTACGAGTCCGCGCAGCACGACGCACTCCGCCGCCTGCTCGAGCGCGCGCGGCGCGGCGCAGGCGCGAGCGGCCTGGAGCACCAGGTGCTCCGCATGATGGCCGCGCACGCGCTCCTGAGGGGCGAGCGCGCGCGGGCGCGCGGCCTCTTGCTCGACGACCTCCGCTGGCTGGTTCAGCATCCGCTCGAGCTCGATCGACGGGCCGGCGACTTCGCCGACGCCGGCGCCGTGCTCGTCCGCCTCGGCAGCGCACCGGAGCTCCGCTCGCTGGTCGCCGCCGTGCAGAAGCTCCCGGTCGAGGGGGCGACGAGGGACGCCGCGGCGTTCGTCGGAGGGCTCGAGCAAGTGCGCGCGACCGGCCGGCGCGCGGTCCGGCTCGAAGAGTCGCTGGGGCGCGACGGCGACAGCCCGTGGTCTGCGCTGCTCGCCGCCTACGCCCACGAGCGCGAAGGCGAGGTGGGCGCGATGCAGCAGGCGCTGGCGCGGGCGGCGCTGCTGTCGTCGTCCCCGCTCACCAAGGCGCTGCTCGCGAGGAGCCTGCGCGCCGTCGGCAAGGCGCGCGAAGCCGACCTGCTCCAGCGGACGCTCGCGCGGGAGATGCAGACGCTCAACCTGCGCGGCCGCTGCCAGCATCCGCTCTTCGGCCCCGAGCTGGCGTTCGCGGTCGGACTCCGCTGACCGACGCGCGGGCCGCGAGCGGCCGCCGCGTCAGCCGAGCAGGAGCAGCCGACAGCGACCCGCCTCTCGCATGCCCGCGCGCTCGTAGCAGCGACGCGCCGCGTCGTTGTGCTCCGCGACGTGCAGCAAGACCCCCACCTCGGCTTCTGCCATGCAGCTCGCGACCAGCTCGGCGCCGAGGCCCCGGCCGCGCTGCTCGGGGAAGGTGAAGACGCCCTCCAGCACGTCTCCCGCCGGCCCCAGGCTGCCGAAGTCGAGCTTGGACCAGAGCCCGCCGACGGGCCCCAGGACCCGGGTGGTGCCGTCGCGCGTGCGCCCGTCGATGCTCCCGTAGAGCCAGCGTCGGTCGACCCGCTCCGGGGCGATGTTGAGGTCGGACGCGTTGAGGGCCAGCGTCGCGCGGGCGAGCCGCTCCCGGTCTTCGCGCTGCGCCCGGCGCACGTCGCCGCGCACGAGGCGCGGGTCTGCGTCCGCGGGGCCGCCCGCGTAGTAGACCTGGTCGCGGTGCGTCAGCGCCGGCCGGCGCATGCGCGCCGCCAGGGCGTCGACGACCGCAGGCGCGCCCAGCACGATCCGCCACGCGAAGCGGCTCCGGGCGACGTGCTCGGCGACGTCCTGATCATGACCGTCGACGCGCGGATCGCTGACGATGACGAGGTTTCCCCGCGGACCGAACCACGCCGCCGCCGCTGCGACCCCTGCGACCTCGTAGACCGCACCGTCGACCCGCGGTTCGTGCAGGGCGTTCTGGACGTAGACCCCGTGCGCGCCCGCCGCCCGCGCCAGCGCCAGCGCCGCCTCGTCACCGCGGCGGAGCCGCCTCACCCGGAACTCGTCGGAACTCGCCAACGGCTCAAGAATCCGGTCCGGAGGGCCGATCCACAACGGAGATCTGAATCCGGAGGCAGCGCCTTGGACACGCACGACTTTCTCGCGGACCCCCGCACCCTGAACCTCGACCAGCGCAACGCGCTCCGCGCGCGCTACACACGTGAGCAGGACCTGTGGCTCGAGCGCCTGCGGGCGCTGGCCGAGGAGCCCAAACCCGCCGACGACTTCCCGGCCTTCCTGCTGGCGACCGCGCCGTTCCGGCAGCTGGCCGCGCGCATCGGCAACGCCCGGTGCGCCCGGGACCTCGACGTCCAGGCGGCAGACGAGCTGGAGTGGTTCGTACGCGGCTACGCCAGCTACCTGCGCACGCGGGACGGCGAGGACGCCTTCACCCAGAACCCGCGCCTCACGGGCTGACGCCGCCGGGCTCCGCGCCGTCACAGCGGAGGCGGGCGGCGAGTTCGGCCATCGCGGCGTCCGGAGGCGGCTCGCCGTCGAGCCCCGGGACCTGCCCCGCCGCGTCAGTCGGGATCAGGTGCACGTGCGCGTGCCGGACCGACCAACCGATCACGCTCACGCAGACGCGCGCGCAAGGCAGCCGCGCGCGCATGCGGCGCGCCTGCGCCCGGACGCAGGCCCACAGCCTCGCGCTCGCATCGGCGGAGAGGTCGAACACCGAATCAACGGCCGCCGCGGTGCACACGACCACGTGCCCTTCCCGGACCGGGCGCTCCGCGAGGAAGGCGACGTGGTGGTCGTCGCGGAACACCTCGTGGACCGCGCGGGTCCCTGCGACGACGTCCTGGAGCGTGTCGGTCACCGTCCCCCGCGCGACGCGAAACGCAGCGCCGCCGAGAGCGCAGCGGGCTCCGAGACCGGAGCCTGGCACACGCCGCGGGAGCACACGAAGGCGCTCGGCGCCGCCCCTGCGGGCTTGCCCTGGAAGATCGGCGACCGCGCCTCCAGCTGCGCGCGGTTGCCGTCGTGCAGCAGCGCCACCACCCGCGGGCGC
>JBMHDP010000489.1:0-3895 GCA_049889335.1 Planctomycetota bacterium | reverse complement strand
GGGGGGGGCGGCGGGGGGGGGGGGGGGGCCGCGCCCCCCCCGGGCCCCCCCCCCCCCCCGGGGCGGGGGGGGGGGGCGGGGGCGCGCCCGCGCAGCCGCCGTCCGCGCGGCCCTGGGCCCCCGCGTCGACGTGCTCTGGTCGCTCAAGGCCAACCCGTCGGTCGCCGTCACCAGGCTGCTGCGGGAGGCCGGCGCGGGCGCCGAGGTCGCGTCGCTCGGCGAGCTGGAGGTCGCGGTGGCCGCCGGCCACGCGCCGGGCGCGCTGCGGTTCGCCGGCCCGGGCAAGTCCGACGCCGAGCTCGACGCCGCGCTCGCGCGCGGGCTCGGCACGTTCCACGTCGAGTCTCCGGACGAGCTGCAGGCACTCGCCGACCTCGCCGCGACCCGGGACCTCGTGGCGGACGTCGCGCTGCGGGTCAACTTGCCGCAGCCCCTGCGCGGCGCGCGGATGCGGATGGGCGGACGCAGCAGCCGCTTCGGGATCGACGCCGAGCTGGTGCCCGAGGCGGTGCGCGCGGTCCAGGCGGCGCCGAGCCTTCGCCTGCGCGGGCTGCACGTCTACGGCGGCACGCAGGGCTTCGACGCCGACGCCTTCGTCTGCCACGCCCGCGAGCTCTGCGAGCGCGCCGCGGCGTGGGAGCAGGAGCTCGACGTCACGTTCGACGAGCTCGACCTCGGCGGCGGCTTCGGCGTCCCGGTCTACCGCGGCGACCCGAGCTTCGACCTGGAGCTCGCGGGCCGCGGCCTGCGGGCGCTGATCGCCGAGCACGACCGCGAGGGTCGCCGCTGGTTCGTCGAGCTGGGGCGGTTCCTCGCAGCACCCGCCGGCGTGTTCGTCGCCCAGGTCGCGCGCACCAAGCGCAGCGGCGGGCAGCAGCACGCCGTGCTGGACGGCGGCATGCACCACGCCGCGGCAGCCGCCGGCCTCGGGACGGTCGTCAAGCGTCCGCCGCTGCTCGTCGCGGTAGAGCCGCGCAGCGCGCCGCACGTGCCGGTCACCATCGGCGGTCCGCTCTGCACCCCCGCGGACCAGCTCTGCGACCAGCTGGAGCTGCCGCCGCTCGCGCGGGGCGACCTGGTCGCCGTGCTGAACGCGGGCGCCTACGGCCAGACCTACAGCCCGACGCGCTTCTTGAGCCACCCCGGCCCCGCCGAGGTCCTGGTCGACGACGGCGAGACGCGCGTCGTGCGCGCGCGCGGTCACGCGACCGACGCGCTCCGCGACCAGGTGTTCGACGCGCCCGCGCCGCGGGCCGCTCGCAGCTAGCGCCGCGGCTTGAGGCGGGAGTAGCGCGGGCTGCCGGGGTTGCGCTGCTCGTAATCCGGCAACAGGAAGGCGTCGTCGGGCAGCTCCTGCAGCGCCGCGTCGAGTCGCTCCACCAGGTCCGGGTCGTCCTGCAGCGCCTTGCCGCGCAGCGCCTCCGCCGTCTGCATCGCGGTGATGCTGAGCCCGTCGACGGCGGCTGCCGCGAGCGGCGCGGTCCGGAACACCTGCAGCAGCTCCGAGAAGGTCAGGTCCAGGTCGCCGGCCTGCAGCGCGAGCCGGGCGAGCCCGCCGTGCGCCATCGCCTCGTAGTGGCTGCCGTCGTCGCTGCCGGTTCGCTCCCGGTAGTCTCCGAAGTGCCGGAGGGCCTCGTTGTAGCTGTCGCGCGCCGCGTCAGGTCGCGAGCGCCGCCGGTGCTGCTCCGCCGCCACCAGCGACGCGTAGCCCGCGAACCAGGGCAGGACGGCCGGCGCGTCCGGCGCCGCGAGCAGCCGCGCGTACTCCCGCTGCATGCGGGCGACGCCGCCCTGCCGCAGCCAGAGACCCCGCAGCCGGTGGTGGAGCGGGGCCGCCGCGGGGAAGCGCGCGACGCCCTCGGTCAACACCAGCTCCGCGTCCGGCGAACGGAAGAACTCGAGGAAGTCGTAGTGGTCCGCCACGTGCTGGGCGTTGCCGAGCGGGTGCCGCAGCAGCAGCGTGTAGGCGGTGTGCACGTCGCTGGTCCACTCGCCGGGCCACTCTTCCTTGCTCCGGACGGCGTCCTGGATGGCGGCTTGCCGCCCGTGCGCGAACAGCTCGAGCAGCTCCTTGGCGAGCCGGCCCGGCGCGTCCGGCGGCAGGTCGGGCATGGCCTCGGTGGCCAGCGCGAGAGCGCGCCGGCGCTCGCCGCGCTGCGCGCGCAGGACCGCCTCAAGCGCCTTGGGGCGCCAGCCCGTCGCGCCCGCAGCGGAGGCCTTCTCGAGGCTCCGCTCGGCGTCCTCCAGCAGCAGGGTCCGCTGCGCCTGCGCCAGCCGCACGCCGCCGCGCGCGCGGCCGACCTCGACCTCGAGCGCCTGCAGGAGGCTGCTCTCGGCCACGTCGAGGCGCGCGCTCGGGTCGTCGGGTCGCTCCGCCAACGCCTCGTCGCGCCGCGAGGCCTGCGCCGCGAGGTCGGTGACGCCCGAGTAGGCAGGGCCCACGAGCACGCTCTGCCACTTCTGCCCGTCGATGGCCGAGCTGCCGCTGTCGAGCCCCCGGTGCGCCGTGGCCAGGGTGCGCGCCCGTGTGCTGCGGTCGCGGAAACGATCGAGCGCGTCGACCAGCCCGACGCGCTCGCCCGCGGCGAGCGGCCCGCGCAGCGTGTCCGCGATCAGCTCGACGGCGAGCAGGTCGTTCGACTGCTTCATGCCGTCGCGGGCGCGCTTGGCGAGGTCGGGGTCGAGGCCGTAGGCCGCCTGCCGGAGCAGCTCGAGCGGCACCTGCTCCCCCGCGCCGATGCCCAGCTCCAGCATGCGCGCGCGCAGCGCGGCGCTCGCCGACGCGAACTCGGCCTCGATCGCCTCCCGATCCGCGCTGTCCGGGCTCTCGATCCGCTCCTTGAGCGACCGGTCGCCCTTGACGATCGGCGGCGCCTGGATCTTCCGGTCCTTGATGCCGTTCTCCAGCGAGTCGAGGACCGACTTCACGTCCCAGGTGTAGAAGACGTCGTAGACCTCGCTGCCGTCCAGCTCGACCATGATGTGCCGCGGCGAGATGCGCTTGCCGTCGAGGAACTTCTCGTAGACCAGCGGCTCGAGGGCGATGTGCTCCCCGCAGGTGACGCAGCCCAGCCGCGGGCAGGGGATGCGGCGCCCCTGGTCGTCGTAGTCGCGCGGGTTGTGCCGGTAGACGGACGCCATCACGCAGACGTAGGGTTCAAACAGCTTGGCGACCTCCGGGTCGCGGTAGCGCACGCCCGCGTAGTGCTCGCTGGCGATCTCGCCGTCCATGTTGACGCAGACGAGGATCGGCTTCTTGGTCTGCTGCGACAGCCGCACCGCGTCGCCCCAAGTGCGCTGCCAGCGGATCAGCGGCGGCTTCTTCCAGTCCTCGGCGGTCGGCGCGTACCACATCTGCTCGGGCACGAGACCCGGCGGCTGCGGCACCCCTTCCTGCCCGCTCGCGAGCGCACCCAGAGAAGACAGGATCAGCGAAACGAACAGACGGCGCATGCCGGACAGGATAGCCGAAGCGCCCCTGGATCGCGTCGCCGGCTCGCCATCTCAGGAGTCGGCGAGCATCTCCTCGAGCCCGCGCGACGCGCTCCACCCGCCCGCGAGCGAGACGTCCCGCGGCCGGAGCGGGTCGTAGCACTCGACGGCGTCGAACGAGGCCGTCGCGAGCCCGTGGGCCGCGCACAGCCGCTGCCCGAGCTCCCAGCGCGAGACGCGCTCGGGCCCGGGCAGGTGGAACACGTTGGGGCCGTCCGGCGCCAGCACCGCCTCGACCAGCGCGGCGGCCGCGTCGGCCGCGTGCAGCGGCGTGCGGTACTCGTTGGTGAACAGCCCGACGCTCCGGCCCGCCGCCGCGGCCGCGCGGAGCGCCGCCGTCGCGCCGCGGCCGCGGGCGTCCGCGCCGAACAACAGCGGCAGCCGCGCGACCCGTCCGCCGCGC
>JBMHDP010000488.1:0-6945 GCA_049889335.1 Planctomycetota bacterium | reverse complement strand
CACGGCCGCCCGCCGCACCCTGCGGGCGGGCGATCCGCCGGCCCCGTGACGAGCACGGTGCGCGGCTCCTGCCAGAGACGCCGCATGCGCTCGGGCCGCAGCGCTCGAGGGTCGTCGGGGTCCGTGGCGACGACGACCCGGAACGGCCTGCTGGGGTCAACCCCGACGCCTGCGAGCGCCGCGCGCTCGCGCGCCAGCTCCTCGTCCGACGGCGACAGCCGCGGCAGCGCGAACGGCGCGTCGGGCGCGACGTACTTCGCCAGCTCCCAGGCCGCGCGCGCGGGGTGGGGCGTCGCGTCACACCTCACCACCTCGGACAGGAGCGCGCGGCTGAGCGGCTCCTGGCGCCAGCGCCCCTCCATCCCGACGCAGCGGCGCGCACCCGAGAGCCGGGCGACCAGCGCGCTCTTCCAGTTGCCCTGCAGGTCCAGCGCGACGTCGATGGGCTGCTCTCGGAGCTCGCGGCGCAGCCTGCCGAGGGCGCGCAGCCCGCCCTGTCGATCGAACGTGACGACCCGCTCCACGCCTGGCAGGTCGCAGAGCAGCGGCGCCCAGGGCGCCTGCGTGACGAAGGTCAACGCGATCGTCGGGCGCGCGCGACGCAGCGACTCGACCGCGCCGAGCGACTGGACGAGGTCGCCCATCGCCGACAGCCGGACCAACAGCAGCCGGGTCACTTGGGCGCGCTGCGACGCTCGTGCACGGCGAAGTCCTTGTAAGGCGTCGTCATCCGCCAGCGCAGCACGTAGGCGCCCTCCGGGAGCGGCTTCTCGCCGGTCTCTTCCTGGAGCACCCAGCGCGCGTCCGGCACGCGACGGCGGAACTCGTCTCCTTCGACCCAGAGGTCACCGGCGAGCAGCGTCGGCGAGTCGAGGTGCCCGTAGGCGCCGAGGTCGGCCGTCGCGCCGAGCGCGTCGAGCTCCGCGCGCGCCAGCTGACCGAAGGCGACCCGGGCCCGCTTGCCCTCGGACCAGCGCACGCTGCGCTCGAGACCGACGGTCCAGGCCCCCACTACCGGCAGCAGCAGACACGCGAGCACGACCTCGCGCGGCGTGCGGACCACCGACGGCGCGACCGCGGCGACCAGCGCGACCCCGACCGAGGCGAAGCCGGCGCGCGGCACGAACGGGATCGCGACCAGCGCGACGGCGCCCAGCGCGCCGACGAGCCGGAGCGCCCGCTGCCCGAACCGCGGCACGGGCGCGCGGAGGCCCCAGAAGTGCGCGACCGCAGGCGTCACCGCGAACGTGAACAGCAGCACGTTCGGCAGCAGGTAGCGCGTCGGACGGCCGGGGAAGAACAGCAGCAGCGCCACCGCGAGGACCGCGCCGCCGCTGCACATCCTCAGCGTCAGGTCGTCGGCGCCCATGCGCGCGTCGCGCTCCCCGCGCCACTCCCAGAAGCACCAGAAACCGAACGGCAGGATCACGACGACGGCGCGCAGGAAGTAGGCCGGCGTCGACCAGACCTGCGCCCACTGGAACTGGGACAGCCTCCCGACCGACTCGGTGTTCGCGATCCGCAGCATCGACTCGGGGTCCACGAACCACGTGAACAGCGGCACGAAGTAGGCCGCGACGATCACCGCGAACGGCGCGAAGTGCAGCAGGCCGTAGCGGAGTCGGCGGTAGCGGAGCCACACGAGGTAGACGCCCGCCGCGAACAGGAAGAACGGCGGCCCCTTCTGGAGGAACGCGAGCCCGCCGACGAACCCGCTCGCCAGCACGAGGCCGGCGCGCTCCCGGGCCACCCCGGTCGCGAGCGCCCACAGGCTCACGCCTGTGAGCGTCGCGAACAGCGGGTCGATCTCAGCGGTCGGCCACTTGAACAGGACCATCGGCGAGCACAGCAGGCCGAGCGCGCCGAGCCACCCGGCGCGCGCGCCGAACCACGGGCGGAGCAGCTCGCCGGCCGCGACGGCGGCCAGCCACGCGCTCAGCACCCCGGGCAGGCGCAGCGCGAGGTAGCCGCTGCCGAAGACCTCGTGGCAGGCCATGATCAGCCAGTAGTGGAGCGGCGGCTTCGCCCAGGTCGGCGCGCCGCCCAGCAGCGGCACCATCCAGCTGTCGGCCCGGAGCATCTCGAGCGCGATCTGGACGCGCCGCCCCTCGGTCCCGTCCCAGTCCGCGCGGAGCCAACCCGGCAGCAGCGCGACCAGGGCGCAGGCCAGCAGCAGCAGCGCGCGCGTCAGCAAGACCTCCGGCCCCCGCTCAAGGCGCCTGCTCTCGCCGCCGCGACTGACGGATCAGCATCAGGTTGCGGGCGTAGATGACGCTCCCCGTCACCTGCCCCATGATGAACACCGGGTCGAGTCGGTAGATCGCGTAGCACAAGGTCAGCATCCCGCCCGAGATGCTCAGCCACCAGAACGAGATCGGCACGATCGACTGCTTCGCGCGCTCGCTGGCGATCCACTGCACCCAGAAGCGCGAGGCGAACACCAGCTGGCCGCCGAAGCCGATCACATACCAGTACCACGGGGTGGCCTGGAGGACGCCGTCGGAGATGCTGCCGACCATCAGTACTCCTCACCCACCTCGTGCGTGAGCAGCCGCGCGCGCACCCAGCGCATCGCGAAGCAGTCTCGCAGGCCCTTCCACATCCGGTTGCCGATCCCGTACTTCGCCGTGCCGGCGAAGCGCTCCCGGTGGTTGACGTCCTGCTCCACGACGACCCCGCCGAGGTAGCGGACGAGCGTCGCCATGAACCGGTGCATGCCGACGAACCGCGGCGCGCGCAGGAAGTAGCTCCGACGGATCACCTTGATGCCGCACGCCGCGTCCTTGACGACGTCCCCGGTGAGGACGTTGCGCACGGCGTTGCCGACCCGTGAGGAGGCCCGCCGGACGAACGTGTCCTGCCGCTTCGCGCGCACTCCGACCACCGCGTCCGCCTCGCCGGCCTCGACGCGCGCGAGCATCGACGGGAGGTCGCGCGGGTCGTTCTGCATGTCGCCGTCGAGCGTCGCCACGATGTCCGCCCGGGCCTGCTCGACGCCCGCCATGACGGCCGCGCTCTGCCCGCTGTTGGCCTTGAGCGTGACGACGCGGAGCCACGCCGCGTCGCGCTCGCGCTTGAAGGCGCGCATCGCCTCGAGGCTCTGGTCCCGGCTGCCGTCGTCGACGAACAGCGCCTCGAAGGGGCCGTGCTCGCCGAGCACGTCGGCAACCTCCGCGAGCATCGTCGCGACGGTCTCCTCCTCGTTGTAGATCGGCACGACGAGGGAGAAGCGCAGCCCCGCGCCGCTCACGTGGTCACCTCCGCGCGTCCGCGCGAGCGCGCAGCGTGGGCGCGACGCGGCCGACGGAGTCGCTCTGGGCAGGGCTGGCTCATGGGCGGAGAGGATCGCCGGTGAGGAGCGGCCTCGCAACGGTTCGACGCGATCGCGACCAAACATCTGCGCACGCTTGCCGCGCGCGGTCCGTCTTGCATGATGCTCTCCCGACATGCCGCCCTTCGTCGAAGCGCTGCGCCCGCACCAGTGGGTGAAGAACCTGCTCGTGCTGTTCCCGCTATTCTTCACGAGCCGGGCCTTCGAGGTGTCCGGCTGGGCGGCGGCGCTGACGGCGTTCGGCGCGTTCTGCTTCGCGGCCTCCTCGGTCTACCTACTCAACGACATCCTCGACCGTCACGAGGACGCCCGCCACCCGAAGAAGCGGACCCGCCCCATCGCGTCCGGACGGCTGCCCGTCCCGGCAGCGTGGCTCACACTGGGCGCGACGCTCGCGGCGTGCGGCGGGCTCGCGTGGCTCGTCCCCGCGGGCGCGCAGAGCTTTCTGATCTGGCCTGCGGCCTACCTGGCGCTCAACGTCGGCTACAGCTTCTACCTGAAGCGCCTGGTGATCGTCGACTGCATGTGCATCGCGATCGGCTTCCAGCTCCGCGTCATGGCCGGCGCGGCCGCGATCGACGTCAACGCGTCCCGCTGGATCCAGCTCTGCACGTTCTTCTTCGCGCTCTTCCTCGCGTTCTGCAAGCGCTACGAGGAAGTCGGACGCCAGGCCGAGGCCACGGGGCAGACGCGCAAGACGATGTCCGACTACTCGACGCCGTTCCTCAACATGGTGATCGGGCCGCTCGCCGCGCTCAGCATCCTCAGCTACGCGCTCTACACGGTGAGCCCGGAGACCGTCGCGCGCCACGACACCGATCAGCTCACCCTCACGGTGCCGTTCGTGTGCTACGGCGTGTTCCGCTACCTCTTCCTCGTCTACCGCAAGAGCGAGGGCGGCGACCCGGCGAAGCTGCTGTTCCGCGACGTGCCGCTGGTCCTGTCCGGCGCGCTCTACGTGGTCGTCGTGCTCGCCGTGCTCGGCAGCGCGAGCTGACGCCGACGCGCTGTCGCCGACGCGCGGGGCCCCCAAAGATCGAGCCCGGGGCTGCATGGAGACGTCGTTCGGCTAGACTCGTTCGCCCTCAAGTGGCACAGATTCGCTCCCCCAACAGCAGAAAGCGCCTCGGCGTCTGGATCTTCGGCGCCTACGGCGGGCTCGCGACGACCGTCGTCGTCGGCGCGCGCGCCATCGCCAAAGGCCTGACCCCGCCGCAGGGCCTCACGACCGAGACGGACGCCGCGCGCGACATCGCCTGGCGCCCGATGGACCGGCTGGTGTTCGGCGGGCACGAGATCCGCGCCTCGAACTACGCCGACGCGGCCGGAGAGATCCACAGCAAGACCGGCACGCTGCCGCCCGAGCTGATCCGGAAGCTCAAGCGCGACCTGACCGCGCAGAGCAAGAACGTCGTGGCGGGCGTGCTCCCGAACGCGGGCGCCACCATCGAGGACCTGGCAGACGCGCCCGCGCGCGACGCGACGCTCCGGCAGCAGGTCCGCCGCATCCAGCGCGACATCCGGGCCTTCCAGGACAAGCACAAGCTCGAGCGGGTCGTCTGCGTCAACCTCACCTCGACGGAGCCCAGCCTGCGCACGGGCGCGGCGCACCGATCGCTGGCCGCACTGGAGCGCGCCCTCGACAAAGACAACCGGAAGGCCGTGCGACCGTCGACGCTCTACGCGTACGCGGCCGCGAGCCTCGGGCTGCCGTTCGTCCACTTCACGCCCAGCAACTCGGCGCTGGTCCCCGCCGTGCGCGAGCTGTTCGCCGAGAACGGCGCGCCCTTCATGGGGTCGGACGGCAAGACCGGCGAGACCCTGGTGAAGTCGGCGCTGGCGCCGATGTTCCGCTACCGCGACCTGCGCGTGCTCAGCTGGCAGGGCTACAACATCCTCGGCGACCGCGACGGCCGCGTGCTGTCCGACAGCGAGAACAAGAAGAGCAAGGTCGACAGCAAGGACGCGCTGCTGCCGTCGATCCTCGGCTACCCGCTGCACACGCACGTCGGCATCGACTACGTGCCGTCGCTGCACGACCTGAAGACCGCATGGGACTTCGTGCACTTCGAGGGCTTCCTCGGCTTCAAGATGGCGATGCAGTTCATCTGGCAGGGGTGCGACGCGATCCTCGCGGCGCCGCTCGTGCTCGACCTCGTCCGCTTCGCGGACCTCGCGGCCGCGCGGGGCGAGGCCGGACCGATGCCGCACCTCGCCTGCTTCTTCAAGCAGCCCTTCGACGTCGAGGAGCACGACCTGCACAAGCAGTGGGAGATGCTCTGCCGCTACCTCGACGGCGTCCGCGCCGGCTGATCCGGCGATGTGCGGCATCGTCGGAGCGCGCGAAGGATGGCTCCGCGCGCGCGGGCTCGAGCCGACGGCCGCGATGGACGCAGCCGTCCAGGCGCTGCGCTGGCGCGGCGCCGACCGCCAGGCCCACCAGCGCGCCGGCGAGTGGCGCCTGGGCTGCGCCCGGCTGACGATCTCAGCCGGCGAAGGGCAGCCGGTCCGCCGGCGGGCCCTCGGCACGACCGCCGTCCTGAACGGCGCGATCACCAACGCGCGTGAGCTGTGGCGGGAGCTGGAGCCTGGGTCGGAGCGCGCGGACCCGCTCCCGAACGACGCTGCGCTGCCGGGCCTGCTGGTCGGCCACCGACGCGCGCAGCGGCTCGACGACCTCCGCGGCCACCACGCCTACGCGGTCGTCGACGAGCGCACGGACGAGCTCTTCCTCGGCCAGGACCGCTACGGCGAGCGGCCGCTGTCCTGCGTCATCGCGCGGCGCCACGGGCGGTGGCAGCTCGTCGCGTTCGCGTCCACCCCGGCGGCGCTGCGCGCCTTCGGCGTCGTGCCCAGGCCCGGCCCCGATGCGGTCGCGCAGTGGTTCCGCTACGGCTGGGGCGAGGCGGCCGCCTGCGACCTCGAGGCCGACCTCCGCGTGTGCGAGCTGCCCGAACGCGGCGTCGCCTACGTCTCCCGAGCCTCGGGCGAACGCTGGGTCGAGCGCGCGCGGCCGGCGGACGCCTCGGGATCGCCGGCGGCCCGCGCGTCGACCAGCCGCGCGGCGGAATCGTTGACGGCGCTGCTGCGCGCGAGCGTCCAGCGCTGCCTCGACACGCCCTCGGCCGCCGGGCTCTGTCTCTCCGGCGGCGTCGACAGCAGCTGCCTCGCCCTGACCCTCGGCGCGCTCCAGCGCGTCGTTCCCGCCTACCAGTTCGCCGCGCGCGGCGGGGCGACGGACGAGCGGCGGGCAG
The DNA here is from genome assembly GCA_049889335.1 of Planctomycetota bacterium. Lineage (GTDB taxonomy): Bacteria > Planctomycetota > UBA1135 > UBA1135 > UBA2386. The sequence continues at coordinate 360 of JBMHDP010000488.1, read as the reverse complement.
CGGCGGCCGTGGCAGCGACCGCCGGGCTGCCGCTCCGACGCGTCGACGGCGGCCCCGAGGTCCTCGACGCGCTCCCGCGGCTGACGCAGCTGTACGGCCAACCTCTCGGCGACCCGTCCGTCCTCGCCGCGCACGCGGTCGCTGCCGCGGCGCGCGCGGACGGCGTGCGGGTGCTGCTCGGCGGCGAAGGCGCCGACGAGCTGCTGCTCGGCTATCGTCGCTACCGCGCGCTGCGGCGGCTCCAGCGCGTCCCGAGACCCGCGCGGCTCGGCCGCGCCGTGCGCCGCCTCCTGCCGTGGTCCATGAGCGCGGCGGCGCGGTCGGCGCGCGCCCCCCGCCCGCGCCAACCCGCCCCCCCGC
>JBMHDP010000487.1:0-16139 GCA_049889335.1 Planctomycetota bacterium | reverse complement strand
CCCCTTTGCCCTAGCATGCTCATTGGCTCGACGCGATTCACCTGGACTTGCCGTTGATGTACCACCCACCAAGTGCACGTGCGCGTACCCAGGGTATACGATTTAGCTCACTACGAGCACGATTACGTCTGGTAGACCTCGACCCCCGCCTCACGGCACACCGACGCCACCCGGCGGCCGAGGTGCCGCTCGCGCTCGTCCGCAGCGAGCCACAGCATCGCGGCGCGCTCGACCGGCTGCGACGCGCGCGCGCCCGCGTCAGGCGCCCGCAGGAACCGCAGGACCGAGGGCGTCACCGCGTCCCGCGCCGTGCCCAGCTGGAAGATGTAGTTGGCGTGGTTCCGGTCGGCGTAGGTGGCCGTCTGGACGGCGACCCCGCGCGACCGCAGGCGGTCGGTCAAGAGCTGCGCGCACAGCGGCAGGCCGGCCAGCTCGTGCTGCGCCCAGCCGACGTAGGTCGGACACTCCCCCCCGTCGACGTAGAGCCACGTGGAGGCGCGCCGACGCAGCGCGGCGTCTGCGCCGAACACGCCGTCCAGGGCGAAGTGCCGCGCGCGCACGTCGTAGGGCCCCGACAACAGCACGGCGCCCCGCAGGCTCTGCCGCGGCACCCGCGCGAGCTCGAGCTTGCGCTCGTCGAACGCCAGCCAGCTGCACAGGTGCGCGCCCGAGGAGTGCCCCATCACGAAGAGCCGGTCGCCGTCGTAGCCGTAGTCGCCGCCGCGTCGGTGCAGGAAGCCGAGGGCGTGGGCGCAGTCGACCACCATCGCGTCCGGCTTGGCGAACGGGAACAGCCGCGTGTTGATCACGGCGCACGCGTAGCCTTCGCGCGCCAGCAGCTCTCCGACCCGGCCGAACAGGTCCTTGCTGCCCCCGGTCCAGGACCCGCCGTGCACGAACATCACGACCGGCGGCGGCGCGTCGACCTCCGGCACGTACAGGTCGAGCCGGTTGCGCCGCGGCTGCGGCGCAGCGTCGGAGTACTGCAGGTCCTCGTGAATCGTGACCGGCCCCTGCGGAGCCAGCGTCAGCGTCAGGAGCGCGAGCGGTGCGATCATGGCGTCTGGGTCAGGTGCGTGCCGCGGCACGGCCCGGCGTCCCGGTCACTTCGACCGCCCGAGGAGGTAGGCGACGAGGTCGCGCAGCTCGTCCGCGGACAAGCGGTCGACCAGGTCCTTCGGCATCGGCGACATCGGCGAGGTCTCGACCTTCGCGACCTGCTCGACGGGGATCCGCACCGGGACCGCGTCTGCCTTGGCCTCGACGAACTCGTAGACCTCCATGTCACCGTCCCAGGTCATGTGGGCGACCCCGAAGAGCGCCGCGCCGTCCCGCTTGGTCAGCACCTTGCCCGTGTACTGGTCGCTGACCACCTTGGACGGCTCCAGGATCGACTCGAGCAGGTCCTGCGGACGCATCTTGTTCTTGAGGCTGGTCAGGTCCGGCCCGCCGAAGCCGCCCTCCCCTTCGAAGTAGTGGCACGACGCGCAGCCGACCGCGTGGAACAGGTTCCGCCCCGCGCGCTTGTTGCGGTCGTCGAACCCCAGGGCCACCAGCGCGGGGATGTCGCTCGCCTGCCAGTCCTTGCCGGGCCCCTTGGGCGGCTTGCTGTTGAAGCGGTCCTTCTTCGCGCGGGCCCGGCCGACGTCGAACTCCAGCGCCCGCTGGTGCGCTGCGCTGCAGCTCTGCCAGTGGCCGTCGACGATCCGGATCACGAAGCCGTCGTAGCTCGCGCCGCCGGAGCGGCCGCGGGCCGCCGCCAGGAACCGGAAGACCGTGCGTCGCTGCTCGATCGTCCAGCCGTGTTCGACCAGCCGCAGCGCGTCGGCGATCGCGAGCTGACCGATCGGCGGCATGTTGTCGATCATCTTGTTGATGACACCCCCGTAGCTGGCGTTCCGCGCCGCCAGCTCGGTCCAAGCGGGCGGCTCAGAAGGCCGCAGCTCCGCGAGCATCGGCACGGCCTTGGCGAGCAGCCCCGGCGCCTCCACGAAGGCGAGCAGCTCGCAGAGGTCCTGGTCGATCCGCTCGTCGCCGCAGGGGAACAGCGGCAGCAGCCGGTCGCTGACCAGCTGCGCGACGCCGTCGCCGACCGGCCCGAGCCGCAGCAGCGCCAGCGCGTGCGCGCGCAGCCAGGCGATGCGCTGGCCGCGGTCCAGGGCCTGGAAGCGGAACCAGCCGAGCGCGTTCACGAGCGGCTCCAGGTCTCGCGCCGAGCCCTTGCGCGCCAGGGCCATCAGGCCCGCGAAGGCGCGGTCGGGCCGCGCCGGGTCGACGTCGAGCGCGGCCTCCCGCAGCTCCTCGTAGGGTCGCCGCTCCAGCGCAATGCGCATCGTCACGAAGGGGTCGGTGCCCGGGTGGTCCGCGTCGAGCAGCTGGCGCGCCGGGCGCTCCTCGGTGGCCGCCCACGGGACCGGCTCACCCCAGCGCTCGAGGCTCGCCGGCGGGCCGTCCAGCAGCGGCAGGCGCACCAGTCGAGACGGGAGTCCGCGGCCGCCCGCGACCGCGTAGATGCAGTCCGGCGTCGCGGGCGTCCAGGTGAGGTCCGCCACCGGCCACGGCGCCCCGACGATCCACGGCGCGCCTTCGCGGTAGAGCGTGCCGAAGGTCCAGTCGAGACCGAAGACGCCGCCCCGCTCGCCCGGCACGTAGATCATGCCGGTCGGGGAGCCGGGGCCGATGTCCTGCAGCGCGGGCGGCGCGTCCGGGTAGTCGGCCGCCCACTTCGCGCTGCCTTTGCGCCAGCCGTAGTCCACGCCGCTCTGCCCGGCGAGCCAACGGGTCGGGCGGTACCAGGGCAGGCCGAGGTCCCACTCCATGTCGGCGTCGTAGATCACGACCTGCCCGTTGGGCAGCACGGCGAAGTCGAACGGGTTGCGGAAGCCGCAGCAGATCAGCTCCCACGTCTTGGCGTCGGGGTCGATCTGGTAGAGGCAGCCACCCGGCGGCGAGTAGCCGCCCCAGAAGCCCCGCGCGTCGTTGATGCGCGGCGTCAGCCGATCCTCCTGCCACTCCGAGGGGACGCGGTTGGCGTCGAGCTCGGTCAGCTTGGTCATGTTGCCGTTGAGCACCAGCAGGTGCTCGCCGTCCGGCGCGACCTCGATGCTGTGCGGACCGTGCTCGCCGCTGCCCTCGAACCGACGCAGCAGCTCGACGTGCTCGAGCAGGTCGTCGCCGTCCCGGTCGGACACGCGGTAGAGGCCGTCCTTACCGTCCATCCCCCCGTTGACGACGGCGTAGAGCGCGTCGCGGAACCACAGCAGTCCGTGCGCGCCGCTCAGCGCTGCCGGCATCTTCTCGTAGGTCGTGACGTCCCCCACCTCGCGCGCGGGCTCGATCCGGAACAGGCCGGCCTTGCGCTGGTCGCACGAGTAGAGCCGGCCGCGGTCGTCTGCGCAGAGCGACACCCAGGAGCCGTGCGCGCGCGGGACGTCGAGCAGGGTGACCGCGCCCGGGACCGGACCGCCTGCTGCGAGCTGCAGGTCGGTGGCCGGGAACGCGACCTGCGGCGCGAAGGTGTCTCGTGCGGCGCCGCCGAGCGCGCCCAGGCCGACGGAGCCTGTCCACGGGACGCCTCCCCCGAGCGGGCCGATCACCTTGGCCGGACGCCACGAGGAGTCGTCGTAGCCGGGGCTGTCCCAACCGTCCGGGTCCTCCGCGCCGCAGCGCCACGCGGCGTCGGTGACCACGTCGCCGCGCGCGTCCCCGCGCGTCCAGGAGAGCCTCGCGACCACGCCCGCCGGGCCGTCGTCGTTCCAGGCGTGGATCGCGACGACGTTCTCACCGGGGCGGAGCAGCTCTGCGACCTCCATCGTCAGCGGCGACTCCCAGCTGTCGTCCTTGCCGGCGCGCTCGCCGTTGACGTAGACGCGGCAGTGGTTGTCGGCCGAGACAGCCAGGCGGGCCTGCTCAGGCGCGGCGTCGAGCCGGAACGCGCGTCGGAAGAACAGCTCCTCCTCGGCCTCGGCGGCCTCGTCCCACAGCCACTGCGGGGTCGGCCCCTCGGCCTTCCCTCGCTCCAGCGCTGCCTTGCGGACGTAGGCCTTGAGCAGCGGCGGCAGGCCGCGCCGCGGCCCCGCAGCCTGTCCCTCGAACGTGCGGAGCTCCAGGTCGCGGTACCACACCTTCATCTTCGGCCCGCGGTGGACCTGCAGCGCGATCTTGCCCGAGCGCGGCGCGTCACCCCGGTCATCGAGCAACGCCGTGCACAGCTGCCCGTCGAGCTCGTGGAAGACCAGGTTGCCGACGGCGACGATGCGGAGGTCGCGCCATTGCGAGAAGTCGACCGGGGCTGCCGCGGGCGCCGCCAGCGCACCGAGCACGGCGCGGCCGCCGTCGGTCCAGCGGACGAACTGGCCGTGCTGCGCGACGATGCCCCCGGCGCCTTCGCCGTAGAGCATCGCGGCATACTCGGGCTTGGGGTGGACGTCGCACTGGTAGCCAGCGACGCCGAACGCACGCGCGGGCATCACGCGGCTGCGGTACTGCACCCCGCCGTTGTTCTGGCCCTCCATCCGCACCTTCAGGCGCAGCTCGAAGTCCCCGAAGACGCCCTCATGGATGAGGAACGTGTTCGCCTTGAGGTCGACGCCGTGGGTGCTGCCCATCAGCGCGCCGTCTTGCACCGACCAGACCGCGGGGTCGCCGGACCAACCTGCGAGGCTCGCGCCGTCGAACAGCTGCGAGGTCGACGCGACCTCCTGGGCCGGCAGCACCGCGGCGGGGATCCACGCCAGAAGGACCGTAGCAAGGCTCGTGCGCATAGACGCACAGTCTCCCCGACCGCTGCGGCGCCGTCCATCGGATCGTGCGCGCGCGCCGCGCGCCCCCGGACCCGGAGCGGTCTGGTAGGATGAGTCGATGCGCTACCTCCCGCTGCTGTTCGGCGCGCTGCTGCTCGCCGCCCCGGCCAAGGCCGACAAGTTCTGGCTCTCGGACCCCGACGCCCAGGCTGCGGCCGCGCCGGGGTCGTCGCCCGACGTGCTCGAGGGCGTCCTGCTCGCAGAAGAGGACGGCTGGCTCCGTATCCGCGTCGCCGGCGGTGAAGTCCGGCTCCCCAAGTCCGCCGTCTTCCGCGTCGACCCGGACAACTTGGACCTCGCGGCGATCCGCGCCGCGGAGCAGGCCGCAGCGGCGGACGGCGCTCGCGCCGACGAGCAGCGCCGCGCGCGGCAGCGCCAGCGGCGCGAGGTGCGCGTCGCCGAAGCGTCCGCGCTACGCGACGCGCGGGTCGTCGAGGCCGTCGCTCCTCGCCGCGCCGCCCCGAGCCCGCGCTTCGACCCCGTGCTCGGGGTCACGACCGGCGTGGACAGCCAGCTCAAGCAGATGCGCGCCGCCGAACGCGCCTTCGCCCTGACGCGGGACCGCCGCTACCTCAAGCAGCTGCGCCGCCTCCGCCGCCTGCGCTGAGGCGGCTCGGGGAGCTCACCGGCCGCGCTGCTCGGCCACGGCCTCGAGCTCTTCCCACCGCGCGTAGAGCGCGGCCAGCTCGTCGGGGAGCGCCTTGCGGCGCGCCGTGAGGGCGTCGAAGCGGGCGCTGTCGCGGTCCTCGTAGAGCCCTGGGTCGCCCAGCTCCGCGTCCACCTCCGCGAGCTCGGCCTCGAGCGCCTCGATCTGCGGCGGCAGCTCCGCCAGCTCGCGCTGCTCCCGCGTGCTGAGCTTGCGCGCGCGCGGCTGCTCCGCGGCGCCCGCTGTCGCAGCGGCCTGCGCCTTGGCCTTCTCACGCTGCGCCGCCGCGGCCCGGTCGGCGGCCCGCGCGGCCGCCTCCTCGCCGAGCCGCTCCAGCAGGAGCGACAGGTCGCCTTCGTGCACCCGCGCAGCGCCGGATCCGTCGAGGTGGACGACCCGCGTCGCGACGCGATCCAGGAACCAGCGGTCGTGGCTCACGAGGATCGCCGCGCCCGGGAACGCGAGCAGCGCGTCCTCGAGCGCCCGCAGCGACGCGAGGTCCAGGTCGTTGGTCGGCTCGTCGAGCACCAGCACGTTGCCGCCCGCGCACAGCAGCTTGGCGATCAGGACCCGGTTGCGCTCGCCGCCGCTGAGCGTCGCGACGCGCGCGTGCTTCATCTCCCCCGGGAACAGGAACTGCTCCAGGAACGACTCGATGCGCAGCGAGCGGCCGCCGACGAACACGTAGTCGTTGCCGTTGCTGACCTCGTCGAGCACCGTCTTGGAGTCGTCCAGGTCGCTGCGCTGCTGGTCAATGTCCGCGAAGACCACCGTCGGCCCGACGCCGACCGCGCCTTCGTCCGGCGCGAGCCGCCCGAGCAGCATGCGCAGCAAGGTGGTCTTGCCGGCGCCGTTCCTGCCGACGATGCCGAGGCGCTGGTTGGGGCCCAGCTCGAACGAGAACGGCGACAGCACCCGGTGTTCCCCGAACGACTTGCCGACGCCCTGCACGCGCAGCACGAAGTCGCCGAGCCGCGGGCCCTCCGGGATCCGGAACTCGAGCTCGGCCGAGGCCGGCGCGGGCGCCGCGTCGACCAGCGCCTGGTGTCGCTGGATGCGCGCCTTGGCCTTGGTCGTGCGCGCGGGCGGCCCACGCTTCACCCACTCGGTCTCTCGCCGCAGCGTGTTCAGGCGCGCGCTCTCGCTCCGCGCCTCGGCCTCGAGCCGCTCGGCTCGCTGCACCAGGTAGCTGCGGTAGCCACCCTCGTACTCGAAGAGGCGACCGCGGTCGAACTCGACGATGCTCGTGCAGAGCCGATCGAGGAAGTAGCGGTCGTGCGTGACCAGCACCATCGGCATCCCGACGTCGAGCAGGTAGCTCTCCAGCCAGTCGGTGACCTCGGCGTCGAGGTGGTTCGTCGGCTCGTCGAGCAGCAGCACCTCCGGCTCGGCCAGCAGCAGGCGCGCCATCGCCACCCGCCGGCGTTCGCCGCCGGAGAGGTCGCCGCAGCGCGCGCCCGGATCCGGGACCCCCAGCGACTGCAGGAGCGCCGCGGCGCGGTGGTCGACGTCGTGACCACCCAGCTGCTCGAGCTGCTCGTCGAGCTGCTGCTGCCGCGCGAGGAGCCGCTCCAGCTCCTCAGGCGCGGGGGCCTCGGCCATCTCCGCGTGCACCGAGTCCAACGCCGCCAGGACCTCGGCGCGCCCGACGATCCCGCCGACCACCGCGCCGTGCACGTCCTGGTCCCCGGGCAGCGCGGGCTCCTGCTCCAGGTAGCCGAGGCGCAGATCGCGGCGCTCGGTGCGCGCGCCTGCGTCCGGCTCCGTGACCCCCGCGAGGATGCGCAGCAGGGTCGACTTACCGCAGCCGTTGGGCCCCAGCAGCCCGATGCGCTGCCCGTCGTCGACGACCAAGTCGACGCCGTCGAGCAGCTGACGGTCGCCGACCGCGAGCCGCGCGTCCTTGAGGGTCAGCAAGGCCATCCGCGGATGCTCACCGAGAGCGTCGGCCGGCGCAAGGCAGCCGCCGCGGCGATCAGGACTCCGCAGGCGGCTGCGCCGCGCCGCCTCGCACGGGCGCGGACACCTCGGCGAGCTGCGCGAGCAGGGCGCGCTGCGCGTCGGTCAGCTCCGTCGGCAGCCCGAGGCGCACCACCAGGACAAGGTCGCCGCGGCCGCCGTCCTTGCGCTGCAGCCCCTGGCCCCGCAGACGCAGCCGCTGCCCCGCGCGCGTGCCCGCCGGGATCCGCGCGGACGCCGTGCCGCCGCGGACCGCGACGTCGACGGTCGTGTCGGACAGCAGATCCCAGGGGGCGACCTCGACGTCGGCTTCGACGTCGCCTGCGCCGCGCGTTCGGTAGACGTCGTCGTCACGGAGGCTCAACGTCAGCAGCAGATCGCCCGGCCCTGCGGCCCCGGCCTGACCAAGACCGCGGAGACGCACGACCATGCCGTCGCGCACGTCCTCGGGGATCTTCAGGTCGACCTCCTTGGACTGTGCGGTCGCGCCGATCCCGCCGCAGCGCGGGCACGCGCCCGAGGCCAGGCGCCCCGCGCCGCCGCAGGCCTCGCAGCTCGTGCGGGACCGGAAGGCCATCGATCGACGACCGCCGAGCAGCGCCTCGCCGACCGAGAGCTCGACCTGCGCCTTCGCGTCTGCCCCGCGCTGCGGCGGCCGCGGACCGCCGCCGCCCCCGCCGGTGAACATGTCGCCGAACATCTGGGCGAAGAAGTCCGAGAAGCCGCCGCCGCCCGCGCCGCCGCCGCCGCCGAACATCTGCTCGAACCGCCGCGGGTCGAACCCGCCTGCGCCCTGGAAATCCTGTCCCTGACGCCAGTCCGCGCCCAGCGAGTCGTAGCGCGCGCGCTTCTGCGGGTCGCTCAGCACCTCGTGGGCCTCGGCGATCGCCTTGAACTTCTGCTCGACGGCCTCTCGCTGGTCCTCGGGGTGACGGTCGGGGTGCCACTCCTTGGCGAGCCCGCGGTAGGCCCGCTTGATCTCGTCGGCCGACGCGGACCGGTCGACGCCGAGGGTCTGGTAGTAGTCCTGGAAGCTCGACACGGGGAGAGGTGCGCGGCCGCGGCAGACTTCAGCGCTTGCGGTAGATGCCGAGCAGGCAGTGCTCGGGGTACGGCAGGCCCACCGCCCGGCAGGCGCGCATGCCGAACAGCTCGGCCTTGCTGAGCGAAGGGAACTTGGCAAACGTGCGGCAGTCGTCGAGCCGCAGGAACGCCGCCTCGTCCATCTGGACGGCCGCGAACTGCCGCTGCAGCGCGCCGCGCGTGTTCATCCGAAAGCGCGTCGGGAACGTGTCCTTGGGCTGCGTGCCCCACAGCCAGGACTTGATCACGTGCCGCAGGCCCATCGGCGCGACCCGGGTCAGCACCGGGATCGGCGAGCCGGAGAAGACCGTGAACACGACCGCGAGGCCGCCTGGGCGGAGCGCCTTGGCGATCGCCCCGGTGCACGCGAGCGGGTCGTCGATGTGTTCGGCGACCATCCGCATGGTGACCAGGTCGAACGCGGCGCCCCCGTCGTAGTCGTCGATCCCGCCCGCGATCTTCTCGTGGACCCACGGATTCTCCATCAGCGTCGGGTCCGGGTCGACGCCGGTCAGCCGCGCGCAGCGGCGCGAGAGCGCCTCGGCGAGGCCGAGGTTGTTCGGGAACAGCTCGCGGCCGCAGCCGACGTCGAGCCATGAGATCCCGGGGACGACGAGGCCCGCCACCAGCGCCTCGTAGACGTCGTCCGGGGTGTAGTAGCCGCACTGCTGCCGCAGCCGCGGCCCCCAGCCGAGCTCGCGGGACGGGCCGTAGCGACGGTGGAACATCTGCCGCAGCGACGGCTCGTCCGGCAGCCGCAGCAGCAGCGGCGCCGCGGTCTTTGCGTTCGTCGCAGGGACTCCTTCTGCGGCCGCGTTCACGACGGGAAGACCTCCTCGAGCTCGGCGACGCACTCGTCGGAGAGCGTGACCTCGAGCGCGCTCAGGTTGTGCTCCAGCTGCGCGCCGTCCTTGGCGCCGATCAGCACGGAGGAGACCCCTTCGTTGCGGAGGCAGAACGCGAGCGCCACCTGGGTCGCGGTGTGCCCGTGCCGGGCGGCGACCGCGACCAGCCGCTGCGCCTTCTCGAGGTGCTCCTCGGTCATGTAGCGGCCGACGAACGCCTTGCCCGACTCCTCGCTGGCGCGCGAGCCGGCCGGCGGCGCCGCGCCGGGCTCGTACTTGCCCGTCAGCACCCCCTGGGCGAGCGGCGAGTAGACCAGCTGGCCGAGGCCTTCGCGCAGGCTCGTCGGCACGACGGCCGCCTCGATCTCCCGGGCGAACAGGTTGTAGAGCGGCTGGTTGGTGACGGGCACGTGCCACCCCTCGCGCCGGCACAGCGCGACCACCTCGGCGATGCGCTCGGCGGGCCACATGCTGACGCCCCAGTAGAGCGCGTGGCCCTGCTGGATCAGGTCGTGCATGGCCAGCGCCGTCTCGCGCACCGGCACCTCCGGGTCGAACCGATGGCACTGGTAGAGGTCGACGTAGTCGGTCTCGAGCCGGCGCAGCGAGCCCCGGATCGACTCGTGGATGTGCTTGCGCGACAGGCCGCGGTCGTTCACGTCCTCGCTCATCGGGAAGTAGCACTTGGTCGCGATCACCAGCCGGTGGCGCGGCAGCGACCGGATCGCCTGGCCGAGGGCGCGCTCGCCCTCGCCGGCGTTGTAGACGTCGGCGGTGTCGAACAGGTTGACGCCCAGCTCGAACGCGCGCGCGACGAGGTTCTGGGAGGCGGCGTCGTCGATCTCGTTGCCGATCGTCAGCCAGGAGCCGAGCCCGACGGCGCTGACCTTGACGCCCGATCCTCCGAGGTAGCGGTAGTGCACGCGAGCGTTGTATCCGGGGCGACCGCGCGCCGCCAGAACCCCACGCGGCCGGGCTTCCCAGCGGCGCTCGTTTGGGGGATGCTGCGGACGTGACCAAGAAGCGGATCGCCCTGATCTCGACCGGCGGCACGATCGAGAAGACCTACTGCGAGACCCACGGGGTGCTCGACAATCAGGAGAGCGTGCTCGACGTGGTCCTCGCGGGCCTCCGCCTGGGGGGCACGGAGCTGGTCCGCGTCCCGCTGCTCAACAAGGACAGCCTCGACATGACCGAGCGCGACCACGCGCTGATCGCCCAGACGGCCACCACGATGGCCGCGGCGCACGACGGCGTCGTGGTCGTACACGGGACCGACCGGCTGGCGGTCACCGGCGAGCACATGGTCGCCCGGGGCGTCGCGCCGGAGGTCCCGGTCGTCCTGACCGGGGCGATGCGGCCCTACATGCTGCGCAACACGGACGCGCTGCAGAACCTGACCGAGGCGCTGCTCGCCGTCCAGATGCTGGCGCCCGGGGTCTACTGCGTCATGCACAGCAAGGTGCTGCAGTTCCCGGGCGTGGTGAAGGACAAGGAGAACAACACCTTCGTGCGTCGCGATGACTGACTCACCCGTCGACCTCGGCGCGCCGCGCGCGCCGCTGGCGTGGTCCTCGCTGGCGCCGCTCGCGGCGGTCTGGGCGTGCGCCCTGCTGCCCGTCGGGCTGTTCCTGGTCCACCGCTCGGACCCGGTGCTGGCGGTCGAGCTCGCCAACGACCTCGCGACCTGGTCCGCGCGGCTCGCGATCGGCGGCGGCGTCGCGGGGCTGCTGGCCCTGCTCGCCTACCCGCCCTTCCCGGCGTGGCTGCGCCGCTTCGCCGACCGGGTGCGTCGCTCCTGGACCGTCGACCGCGCGCCGATGCTGCAGGCGCTCAAGGACCTGGAGCACTTCGAGACCGCGCAGAAGCACTTCGAGGTCGCCCGGCTCGCGTGGATCCGGACCGACCTCGGGCTGGTCGGTCCCCACGCCGCGCGGGCGGTCGAGCTCGACCCGTCGCTGCCCCAGGCTCAGCACCTGCTGGGCCTCTTCCTGCTCCGCGTGGGAGCCCCCGCGCAGGCGCTGCTCGCGTTCGAGAACGCCGAGCGGCTCGACCCGGGCCACGCCTTCGGCGAGTCGCTGCTGCTGCAGGCCCGCGCGCTGACGCTGCTGGGACGCGACGAGCAGGCGGTGCAGCGCTTCGAGCGACACGCCGCCGCCTTCGGCGGCAGCCACCGGAGCGACTTCTGGCGAGCCGAGGCGCTGTCGGCGGTCGGGCGCTCGCAGGAAGCCGCCGCGGCCTTCCGCGCGGCGGCTGCGGACCCGGGCCGCCGGCTGCCCGCCGAGGAGAACTGGTTCCGCGCGCTCGCGCGCGTCCGGTGCTGGCGGCTCGGAGGGCCGCGATGAAGGACGCGCTGGAGAAGATCGACGAGGTCCCGGTGACGCTGGTCGTGCTGATCGCCTACGTGACGATGGCGTTCCTGACGGGCTTCCCGGAGCCCGACAGCGAGAAGCTCGCGGCGTTCGGCTGGATGACGTCGCTCGCGGTCAGCGAGGGCGAGTGGTGGCGCCTGCTCACCAGCTCGTTCCTGCACGGCGGCCTGCTCCACCTCGCGATGAACTCGTGGGCGCTGATCGCGCTGGGACCGCCGCTCGAGCGGTCGATCGGCAGCCTGAGGTTCGCGGCGCTCTACGGGATCGCTGAGCTCGCGAGCAGCCTCGCGGTGTGCCTCGTCTACGACCCCCGCATGCCGGTCGTGGGCGGCTCGGGCGCCATCTTCGGGATCCTCGGCGGCGTGCTCGCGCTGCAGATGCGGCAGGGCCGGCACGCGCTCTCGTTCCTCGACTTCGAGGGGCCCAGGCGCATGCTGATCACGATCGCCGTCTACCTGGTCCTGGGCGCCTTCATCCCGTTCGTGAGCAACACGGGTCACGTCGGCGGCCTCGTCGGAGGGTTCCTCGGCGCGTTCGTGTTCCTGATCCCTCCGCGCCAGCCGACCCGCGGCCTGACCGCGTGGCGCGCGGGCGTGGCGGCGCTGTTCGCCGGCCTGACCTTCTACGCGCTGTTCCCGGTGACGCGCTGGGACTACCTCTGGGAGAGGGGCCGCCTGAGCGCCGACCCGGCCCTGCAGCGCGCGCTGCAGGACGCCGCGCTCAAGTCCTACTTCGGACGCAACGACGTGAGCACGCGCGACCGCCGCGACTTCGAGCGGACCGAGCTGCAGCCGGCGCGCACGCCGCGGTGACCGCCGCTAGCTGCGCCGCGCGCGCAGCCGCCGCAGGCACGCGTCCTTGCCCAGCAGCCAGACGCAGTCGAAGAACCCCGGCCCCTTGCTGGTGCCGGTCAGCGCGGCGCGCACCGGGTGCACGAACTGACCGAACTTGATGCCGAGCTCCTGGATCAGCGCGCGCGTCCGCTCGCCGAGCTCGTGCGGCGTCACCACCGAGGCCGACGGCGCCGCTTCGCCCTCGGGCGCGGGCAGGCGCACGTCACGGTCCGCCGCGCCGCGGTCGGAGCCGTAGCTCGCCGGCAGCGCCAGCCCTTCGAGCAAGTCCGCGTAGGCCGCCAGCCACGCGGAGGCGTCCGCGTGCTTGTCGAGGTTCTTCTGGGCCGCCTCGTCCGGCGTCGGGTCCTCGAACAGCCACCGCAGCTTGTCCGGCAGCTCGGACAGCAGCTGCACGCGCTCCTGGAACAGCCCGACCGCGTTGCGCAGGAAGGCGGCGCTGCCGTCCCAGTCCGCGCCCCCGAGCAGCGGCTCGACCCAGCGGCGACTCTGCCGCAGCAGCTCGTCCGGCTCCCACTGCCGGATGTACTCGCCGCACATCCAGTGCAGCTTGTCGACGTCGAACTTCGCGCCGGCCTTGCCGACGCTTCCGATCCGGAACGCCTCGACCATCTCGTCACGGGTGAAGACGTCCCGGTCGGCCGAGAAGCCCCAGCCCAGCAGCGCGATGTAGTTGAAGACCGCCGCGGGCGGATAGCCGAGGTCCCGGTACTCGAGGGTGCTCTTCACGCCGGGGTCCCGCTTGCTGAGCTTGCCGCCCTTCTGGTTGAGGATCAGCGGGATGTGCGCGTATTGCGGGCACTCGTGACCGAGCGCGTCGAACAGCAGCCGCTGCTTGATGCCGTTCAGGAAGTGCTCCTCCCCGCGGACCACGTGGGTGATCTTCATGTCGACGTCGTCGACGACGCAGGCGAAGTTGTAGAGCGGCACACCGCCGGGGCGCACCATCACCCAGTCGTCGAGCTGCTTGGTGTTCACCTCGACGTCCCCGCGGATCAGGTCGTGCACCTTGACGACCTCGTCCTCGGGCATCCGGAAGCGGAGGTTCGGCTGCACGCCCTGCGCCTCGTAGGTCGCGCGCTGCGCTTCGGTCAGGTCGCGGCAGTGGCCGTCGTAGCCCAGGAACGAGCTCTTCGCGGCCTTCTGCTCCGCCCGGACCTGCTCGATGCGCTCCGGACTGCAGTAGCAGCGGTAGGCGTGCCCGCTCTCGAGCAGCTGCGCGGCGGTCGACGCATACCGGTCCAGCCGCTGCATCTGGAAGTACGGTCCACGCTCCCCGCCGCCGCAGACGCGGTCGCCGGCGTCGAACTCGGGCCCCTCGTCCCAGTCGACCCCCAGCCAGGCGAGGCCCTCGAGGATGATCTGCAGCGACGCGTCCGTGCTCCGCGCGCGGTCGGTGTCCTCGATGCGCAGGACGAACGCGCCCCCGAGGCTGCGGGCGAGCGCCCAGTTGTAGAGGGCCGTGCGCGCGCCCCCGAGGTGCAGCGCACCGGTCGGCGACGGCGCGAACCGGAGTCGTGGAGTCGGATGGATCATGTTCGAACGGAGCAGGATGGCCGATCGCGCGGTCGGATGGAACGCACAGGAGGCGCGACCAGGCGCCTCAGGGGCGCATGCCCAGCAGGTCGACCTGCCACCCCTCGTCGGCCTCACGCAGCACCGACAGCGACGCCAGCTCGACGGCGAAGCCTGTGATCGGTGCTTCCTCGAGGCCGAGCAGGGCGCAGATGGTGTGCTTCACCGTGCCGCGGTGAGCGACCAGCAGCAGGTCCCCCTGCCAGTCCGCGCGCTGGAGCTCGCGCGCCGCGTCGTAGACGCGCGCACCGAACGCAGCCCGCGGCTCGCCGCCGGGGAACGCGTCGGTCCGCCCGGCGTCGTAGTCGTCCCAGAACCCTGGAAACGCGCGGTCGATCTCTTCGCGGGTCATGCCTTCCGCGTCGCCGAAGCTGATCTCGCGTAGCCGCTCGTCGGCGCTCACCCGGTCCGCCGGCCACCCCACCTCTCGCTGGAGGATCGCCGCCGACTCGGCCGCGCGCAGCAGCGGCGAGTGGACGACCCGGCCGAACGTGACCCCCTGCAGCAGCGGGGCGAGGGCGGCGACCTGCTCGCGCCCGACGTCCGAGAGCGGGACGTCGTTGCTGCCGTGGTAGCGGATCGAGGACTGTCCCTCGGTCTCACCGTGACGAACCAGCCAGATGCGCCGTTCGGGGGCCATCGCGTTGGACAAGAGGAGGGCGGCGCCTCGATGCGAACTGCGCCGGAGGACGGCGCCTCGACGCGCACTGCGCCGGAGGGCGCCGCGGGCTCCAGGCTACTTGACGAGCTGGAGCACGATCACCGCCCCGACCCCCAGGACCAGCAGGCCGACCCCGACGAGCACGGCCTTGTTCCAGCTCGCGTGCTCCTCGACCACCCGCTGGAGGCGGTTGGACTGGTCTTCGTGGGTGCGGCGCAGCGACTGCAGGCTCTCTTCGTTCGCCCGCTTGAGCTCCTCCATCTCCTGCGAGCGGCGCTCCGACATCTCCTTCGCCGCGTCGGCTTGGGCCTGGCTGGTGGACACCATCTCGCCCATCGAGGCGTGGATCCGGTCCATCGTCGACTGGAACTCCCGCACGGTCGCAGCCGTGCGCTCGTCGGTCTTCGCGGCCCGGTCGAGCGCCTTCTCGACGTTCTCCAGGAGGCTGGGCAGCCTCATCATGGTCTCGGAGACCTTGACGCCCAGCGCGTTCTGCTTGTCCACCTGCGCCGAGAGCGCGTTGAGCACGTCGAGCTGCTGCTGGCCGAGCGCGGGCATCGAGGTCGTCGCCTCGACGATCTTCTGTAGCTTCTCGTCGCTGGCCGCCTGAGCGCCCCGCATCAGCTGCGTGAGCTCCTGGAAGTGCTGGCCGAACGCGAGCATCGCCTCTTCCCGCTCCGACATCTTGCGGGTGGAGCGGGCGTCGGCCGGCTGGAACGTCGAGGAGACCGCACGCGGCTCCTCCACGCGGGAGGCGGGCGAGGCCGCCGCGTCGCGCGGCCCCGGCGCGCCCGAGCGCTGGTCCGCGGCCTTCGCTGCAGATGCACTGGCTGCAGATGCACCGGCTGCAGAAGCGTCGCTCGACGTGCTCGAGGACGACTCGACCCGGACGCCGGAGCCACTGCCCCAGCGGTCCTTCAGACGTTGAAAGAAGGTTCCCTTGTTCACCATGTTGCGCCTCAACGCGCTGCGGAGCCGCAGCGCATCCCGTGTTCCGCGGGGACCAGGACCTGCGGGGCCGACCAGGGTCGGCGAGCAACGTCCGCGGGTCGATGACCATTCTGGCCCTCGCGAGATGTCGTGAAGTTACCCGGGCGCATAGGACCGAAAAAGCCGACATTCCACCGACCTTCTGAGAGGAAGCCCGCAAGGCATGACGATTGAGGCTTGATCCCGCGCCGCTCGCGCGTAGGTTCTGCGCCGCGATTCGTCGCGGCCGCTGAGCCGGTCGCGCCGCCGTCGCGCGCAGTGCCGATGGGGAGTTAGCTCAGTTGGTAGAGCGCCACAATGGCATTGTGGAGGTCAGGGGTTCGACTCCCCTACTCTCCACCATCTCGCACTGCTC
>JBMHDP010000486.1:0-7998 GCA_049889335.1 Planctomycetota bacterium | reverse complement strand
AAGATCGTGCTCGGCGTCAACGAGGTCAACGAGGACGAGTTCTACTGCAGCAACCGGACGTTCCTCACCATGGCGTGCGGCGCGTTCCACCTGACGCACTACGTGCCCCGGCTCGACGAGGTCTTCGTCGACGGCGAGCACCTCGCCTACTACCGCGACGAGGACGACGCGCTCGCGCAGATCGCCGCGTGGCTGCCGAAGTCCGGGGAGCGCGCGCGCGTCGCGGCGAGCGGCCACGCCCAGGTGATGGCGCACCATCAGTACTACCACCGGGTGGCGCGGATCCTCCACTGGCTCGAGCACGGCCTCTCGAACGACCGGCAGCAGGTCTCTGCGGTCGTCGCGGGCGCGTCGCAGGCCGCGCGGGAGCGCGCCGGGCCTTGACCGCGGCGCCCCGGCGGGCCCTGCTCAGGGCCGCCATGGCCACCTCTGCGGCGCTGGGCGCGTGCGTCGGCGCGGCGCGGCCGGACGCGACCTTCGAGGACTTCGTCGGGGACTGGCGCGGGCGGCTCCGTCTGCCGGACGGGCGCGACGTCGGGATGTCGCTCGAGGTCTCGCCCGTCGACGGCGACGCGGAGCGGTTCCACTGGCGGCTCCGCTACGAGGGGCAGGACGTGCGGGACTACACGCTGATCGTGCGCGACCGGCCCGCGGGCGAGGCCGAGCTCAACGAGAACAACGGCGTCGTGCTGCCGACGACCTTGCGCGCGGGCGCGCTGATCTCGGTGTTCGAGGTCCAGGGCGCCGTGCTGAACGTGCGCTATCGGCTCGAGCGCGGGGCGCTCCACTTCGAGCTCGAGAGCTACCGTCCGGACCGGGGCCGGCCGGCTGGCGCGCGGGTGCGGGCGTGGCCGAGCGTCGCCGTCCAGCGAGGCCTGCTGCGCCGCTGGTAGCCGGACGAGGTCGCCGGGTCTCGCCAGCCGTGCCGGGAGTTCGTAGCATGCCCCGCATGAGAACCGTGACCTCGTGCGTCTGTGTGCCGCTGCTGGCGGTGTCCGCTCTCCTCCCCGCGCAAGACGGCGCCAAGCGCTCCAAGCTGATGAAGCCGAAGGCTGCGCAGGAGAAGGTCGTCGACAGCAAGCTGACCAAGAACGACCCGGCGATCCGCGCGCTCGACAAGTTCATCAAGAAGCAGTCGGTCAGCACCAAGAAGCGAGGCTGGCGCCTGTCGCTCTCGGAGCCGCCGAAGCAGGAGTTCCAGTCCAACGTCGACTACCTCTGGCACGTCGAGACGTCGGAGGGGCCGATGACGATCCGCTACCTGGTCGACAGCACGCCGATGCACTGCAGCGCCGGCATCTACCTCGCGCGCCTGGGCTACTACGACGGCCTGAACTTCCACCGCATCATCCCGGGTTTCATGGCGCAGGGCGGCTGCCCGACCGGCACCGGCACGGGCGGGCCGGGCTTCTTCATGGACGGCGAGTTCCCGAAGCCCGGCATGCGCAAGCACGATCGCCCGGGGCTGCTCAGCATGGCGAACACCGGCCGGCCCAAGAGCGACGGCTCGCAGTTCTTCCTCACCTTCGCCCCGACGCCGCACCTCAACGGCCGGCACACGGTCTGGGGCGAAGTGGTCGAGGGCATGGAGACCCTCAAGAAGCTCGAGAAGAAGGGCACGCGGCAGCGCAACGGCATGCTGGGCGCCGCCGGGCCGAAGATCGTCCGCACCTGGATCGAGGTCGCCCCCAAGAGGGGCGCCGAGAAGTCCGGCGAGCACGGCGGGAAGGGCCAC
The DNA here is from genome assembly GCA_049889335.1 of Planctomycetota bacterium. Taxonomy (GTDB): domain Bacteria; phylum Planctomycetota; class UBA1135; order UBA1135; family UBA2386. The sequence continues at coordinate 6,263 of JBMHDP010000486.1, read as the reverse complement.
GACGAAGGCAAGGGCGAGCACGGCGGGAAGGGCCACGGCGAAGGCAAGGGCGAGCACGGCAAGAAGAAGGGCTAGGGGCTTCTTCGCTGGTGGGCCTTGGGGGCTTGGGGCTCTGCATTCAGAGTCCGGAGCCTTGGGCTCAGGGTCCGGAGCCCGTTGCTTCGAGCCCGGAGGTCGGGGCCCGCTGCTGCCGCAGCGGGTCGGCGCTGCAAGCAGCGCCTTTGTTGCGCCCCGAGGGGGCGCTTCGCCCGCTGCTCCGCAGCGGGCTAGCTACTCTTCCTCGGTCCAGCGCCCGACGGCCTGCAGGCGCTCGGCGGCGCCGCCGTCCGGGTCGTAGCCGCGGCGCTCGCCGTACTTGTCTGCGAGCGCGTCGATCGCGGTGCGCCGCGCGCCGGCGTCGCCGCTGGTGAGCAGGGACACGAGGTCGACGCGGGCGTCCTCGTCGCCCAGCATCAGCCGCGTGCGGGCCGCGGCCGCCAGCAGCGGGTCCGCGCTCGGGATCGAGGCGGGCAGCGCGCCGGACTTGGCGGCCTGTCGAACGCGCGCCTCGAAGCGCCGGAGACCCTGCAGGCAGTGCTCGTCCCCGACCTGCTCGAGCGCCGACGCAGCCCAGTGCGCGACGCCGAAGACCGGGTCCCGGAGCGCGGCGTGCACGAACGGCGCGGCGCGCCGGTCGCCGAGGCGCTGCAGCGCGGCGAGGACCGAAGCGCGCTTGGCCGCGAACCCGGGCGGGAACTTCAGGCCCCGCACCAGCGCCGGGAGCGCGTCGGTGCCCTCGGCGAGGATCCGGTCGATCGCGTCCTGGTCGTTCTCGGCGGCTGGGATCAGGCCGGTGCCGCCGCCCAGCCGCTTCACCAGGTGGAACGCGTCGCGGTCCACGTCGGGCTCGGGCTGCGGCCACGTCTTCGGCCTGAAGTCGGCGCCCTTCTTGGTCCACCAGCCCTGCAGGCGACCGAGCGCCGCGAGGCGGTCCGGGCGGGGCGCCATCGGCTCGTAGCCGCGGTGCTCCTGGGTGATCTTGAAGAAGCCTTCGAACGCCTTCTCTCGGATCAGGTCGTCGTCATAGTCGAGCAGCGGCAGCAGGTCGGCGACGCCGGCAGCGGAGCCGAGCCGGCCCAGCGCCACCGCGAGGTCGATCTTCATCTCGACGAAGGTGTGGCGTCGCCGCGCGCTGTCGATCGCCGCGGCGCTCTCGGCGTCGCCGCGCTCGGCGAGGGCGATCGCCGCGGCCCTCACCACGTCGGGGTCGAACTCGGTCAAGTGGCGGCGGATGCGCGCGACCTCGCCGCGCGCCAGCAGCCTCCCGAGCAGCTGGATGGTGGTGACGCGGTCCATCGCGTTCTTGCTGCCGAGACCCAGCTTGACCTCGTCGATCAGCGCCTGCTTGTCCGCCGGCAGCGGCAGCTCGCCGAGCAGCTCGCGGCAGTGCACGCGGACGTAGAGGTTGTCGTCGGTGATCGCGGCGCGCACCAGGTCCGCGGCGGGGCGGCCGATCCGCAGCAGCGTCGTCTTCGACTTGTCGTAGGTCTTGTTGTCCCACGAGCCCAACGCCTGGATGAGCGCGGGCACCGCCGGGCGGCCGATCTCGACGAGGCGGTCCATCGCCTTGCGGTTCGCCTCCGGCATCTGGAAGTTGTACAGCTCGACCAGCGCGTCGATGTCGGCCTGGGTGTCGCCCTCGGGGATCTCGAAGGTCACCGTGCCCCGCACGAAGTCCGACAGCTCCGGCAGGTCGCTGGGGCTCGCCTGCTCCGGTGAGATGCCCTCGGGCGTCTTCACGTCGGCGTAGGGGTCGGTCTCGACCGCCGCGTCGTTGGGCGTCACGTCCGAGAAGACCAGGGTGCGGCGCTCGAGGCGGTTGGCGAGCTCGGGGTGGTTGTCCTCGATCGGGAAGTAGAACTTGTAGTGCAGCTCGCAGATGACCGTGCCGCTCGCGACGCCGATCGGGACGCGGTGTTCGCGCTCCTCGCCGCTGACGATCTGCGTGTTGGTCTGCAGCGTCATGCCGTAGGGGCGCTTGTAGGGGTCGCGGAAGACCTTGCGCGACCGCGCGACCTCGTTGCCGTCCTGGTCCTGCACGATCACCAGCGACTCCACCGAGCGCTGGCGCAGCTCGGTCGGGAAGTTGTGGCCTGCGCCCGTGTTCGCGATCACGACGACGGCTTCGTTGCCGTCGATCTCGGCCTCGTAGTCGTAGGCGCTGCGCACGTGGTCGACGTCGCGCGCGCCGGGGAAGGCGTGGCTGTAGACCCGGCGCACCGGGCCGTCGACGGCGACCGGGCGCGTGACGCGCTTCATGTGGCAGCTGACGCAGGTGCGGCCCGCGAGCTTGCCCTCGGGCGACTTCTCCCATTGGTAGGGAGTGCCGTGGTTCTTGTGGCAGGACGCGCACGCGTCGACCGTGCCGACGTCGGGGTGGAACGCCGTCTTGCAGTCCGCGCCCCCGACGAACTGGGAGTAGTCCGTGTCCTCCTGCCAGTGGCAGGTCATGCACGAGTTGCCGTCCTCGAGGCCGAAGTGGCGCCGGCGCGGGTTGTTGCCGACGCCGGTCTCGAAGATCGGGCGCGGCGTGTGGCAGCGGATGCAGTTCGCCGTCCGGAAGTTCCCCGTCGCCAGCCGGACCTCGTTGTCGCTGTACGCCCGGCCGTGGGTGTTCAGCTCGTGCTCGGCGTAGATCGCCGGGTGGCACTCGCCGCAGAACGCGCTGGTCATGACGCGGTCGTAGTGCGCCTGGCTGCCGAGCCCCGTCGAGGCGGTCGGCGCGAGGGTGTTACCCCCGCGTAGCACTTGGGCGTCCCGGCCGCGGGTCTGCAGGCAGGAGGCCAGGGTCGTCAGCGCGATCACGGACGCGATGCTCAGGGGCAGGAGGAGTCTGTTCATGGGGATGCTCGGTTTGGACCAGCAGCCGGAAGCAAGTCCCGGGCCAACGCCGCGCGGGCTAGCCGAGGACGCGCGCCGCGACGGCGTCGACCTCGGCTCGGACCGGTCCAACGACGGTAGCGTGGCCGAGCTTTCGGTTCGGCCGTGGAGTCTTGCCGTAGTCGTGCAGGTGCACGCCGGGCAGCGCCAGCGCGTGCTCACGCGGCGGCAGCTCGCCGATCAAGTTGATCATCGTGGCGTGGCCGGACTGGGCCATCCGGGTGCTGCCCAGCGGCAGCCCGTGCACGGCGCGGAGGTGGTTCTCGAACTGGGAGCACTCCGAGCCCTCGATGGTCCAGTGACCGGAGTTGTGGACGCGCGGCGCCATCTCGTTGGCGAGCAGTCGCCCGCCGACGTCGAACAGCTCGACGGCGAGCACCCCCACGTAGTCCAGCTCTGCGAGCAGGGTCGCCGCGAAGTCGGCCGCGGTCGCCTGCACGTCGTCGGTCAGGTTGGGGGCCGGCGCGCGGCTGCGCCGCAGGATGCCGCCGGCGTGTTCGTTCTCGGTGAGGGGATAGCAGGCGACCTCGCCGCGCGCGCTCCGGACCGCGAGCACGGACAGCTCGCGCTCGAACGGGACCATCGCCTCGACGATCAGCCCCTGGTCGTAGCCCTCGGTGAGCTCGGCCCAGGCCGCGTCGACGGCTGCGCCGAGGCCCTCGCCCGGCTGCAGCCGGACCTGACCGCGGCCGTCGTAGCCGAGCCGGCGCGTCTTGACGATGCAGGGAGCGCCGAGCTGCGCGACCGCTGCGCGCAGCTCCGCCAGCGTGTCTGCGGGCACGAAGTCCGCGACGCCGATCCCCAGCCGCTGGAACAGCGTCTTCTCCTCGAGCCGGTCCTGGCCGACGGCCAGCGCGCGCGGGTGCGGCCGCACGTTCGCGTGCGCGGTCAGCCACTCGGTCGCGGCGACCGGCACGTTCTCGAACTCGAAGGTGCAAACAGCCGCGCCGTCCGCGAGCCGGCGCAGCGCGTCTTCGTCGTCGTACGGCGCCGTGATCCGCTCCGCGACGTGGCCGGCGACGGCGTCCGGCGAAGGATCGAGGACGCGCGTGCGCAGCCCGAGGGGCGCGCCCGCGAGCCCGAGCATGCGGGCGAGCTGCCCGCCTCCGAGCACGGCCGTGATCATGCGGGTGGGTCGAGGCGGGGGTCGCGGTCTGCGAGCACCTTCTGAGTCATCGCTTCGCGCCGGCGGCGGAGCGCCTCGCGCAGCGCGGGGTGAGCTCCGCCGAGCATCGAGGCCGCCAGCAGCGCCGCGTTGATCGCGCCGGGCTTGCCGACCGCGAGCGTGCCGACCGGCACGCCGCCTGGCATCTGCACGATCGAGAGCAACGCGTCGGTGCCGTTCATGACGGTCGCGTCCATCGGCACGCCGAGCACCGGCAGGACGGTCTTGCTGGCGGCCATCCCGGGCAGGTGCGCCGCGCCGCCTGCCGCGGCGATGATCACCTGCAGGCCGCGCTCCTCGGCGGTGCCCGCGTACTCCATCAGCCAGTCGGGCGTGCGGTGCGCGGACACGATCCGCACCTCGTGGGGCACGCCGAGCTCTTCGAGGGTCTGCGCGCAGTGCTCCATGGTCACCCAGTCGCTGCGCGACCCCATGATCACGCCGACCAGCGGCTTTGCAGGTTCTGTCATGTCAGTCCTAGAGGTCGGTCTCCAGCGCCAGCGCGATCTTGCGCGCGAGGTCTTCGGCCATCTCGGCCCGCGCGGAGGTCAGGTTCTCGCCGAGCGGCGCTCGGAACTCGGTGCGGTCGAGCAGGCGTCGGTCGACGTGCACGGTGCCGTCCCGCCCGACCAGGCGGACGCGGACCGCGCCGAGCAGCACGCCCTCGCGCGCGCGAGGGAAGCTGCGGTCCTGCGGGTTGGCCGGGTCGCGGACGCCGATCACGGCGGTGCGCTCGCGCGCGTCCGTCAGCACGACCTCCAGCACCGCGTCGGCGTCGGCCCGCGTCGCCAGCCGGAGATCGGTCGTCACGGGCAGCTCGCGCGCGAGGAACCGGCTGATCTCGACCTCGAACCGCTGGCGGTAGCTCTCGTTGCCGACCACATGGAACGCGACGCTCTCGATGCCGCGCTCCGAGAGGCCGGTGCCCACGGTGTAGCCGCACGCTGCGAGCGCGCCGCTGCAACTGATCCCGAGGACGCGCCGCCAGAGCGGTCTCACGGCGTCCTCCCCGAAAGGGTCGCTTCGCGCGGGCCGGCCGGGTCGGCCGGGCGAGGAGGCGCGGGCGCGCCTGCCGGCGTGCGCGTCGTGCGCTCGGCCGCCGGCACGGCCTCGAGGCGCTCCCGCAGCGCGACCGCGGCGGCGTAGCCGGGCGTCTGCTCGAACTCGGGGGCCGTCGCGAGGCGCGCGTGGTGCAGCTGGCCGGGGAAGTTGCCCAGCGTCCGGTAGTAGGCGACGACGTCGAGGTGCCGCTGGACCTGCCAGGACAGCACCTGGGCGAGCGCAGCCTCGGCCTCTCGCACCATCTGCGGGTTCTCCGGAGCGGTGCGCAGGAACGTGCGCAGCTCGGTCACCGCCTGCTGCATCCCTTCGAGGTCGTAGTCGGGACCGCGGAGGCCCGCGACGATGCTCATCGCGAAGCGGAAGTTCGCGTAGAAGCGCCAGTCACTGTTCGGACGCTCGAGGATGATCTCGCGGTAGCGGATCTGCGCGAGCTCGTAGTCGCCCGCGGCGAACGCCATGTCCCCGAGCAGCCGGAGCGCGTCGGCGAGCCGCGGCGTGTCCGGATGGCGCATGACCAGGTGCTCCAGCACCATCCTCCCCGCGGAGCGATCGGACCAGAGGATCCAGAGGCTCTCGTCGCGCTCGATCAGCGCGCTGCCGACGGACCAGATCAGCTCGGTGACCTGCGGTCGGAGGTCGCTGAGCGGGTGATCGTCGGAGAAGCGCTCGAGCAGGAGGTAGCTCTCCCAGAGCTGGCCGCGCCCGAACTCGGCGCGCGCCCGCGCGAGGTCCCGACGGTCCCGCAGGGGCTTGGGGCACAGGTCCTCGGCGACGCCTGCGAGCGTCTGCAGCGCCTCGTCGTAGCTGCCGGCGGCGACCTGCGCCTCGGCGGCTTCGACCAGCTGCGGCGCGTCGGACCGCGGCCCCTCGCCGGTGGCGCACGCGGCGGCCAGCAGCAGCGCGAGCGGGGCGGTCGCAGGGGATCGGCGGGTCATGTGCCGGGATGTTCGGGCACGGGCCGCCCCGCGGCAACTGTTAGCAGCGGAAGCGTCTCAGCGCCGCCGGCCGGCGCCCACGAGCGCGTCGCCGGACGCCGCTCCGAACACCAGCGAGCGGTAGGGGGCGCGCTGCTCGAGGGCCGCCGCGAGCCAGCGCGCGGGGAGTGGCGCGGCCTGCG
>JBMHDP010000485.1:0-2852 GCA_049889335.1 Planctomycetota bacterium | reverse complement strand
CGCCGCGCGCCGCGTCTGCTGCGCGTCGGTCGGGACCTTGAGGTTGGGCTCGAGCGCGCGCTTGTCGTTGGTGCGGGACTGGCTGTAGAGGCCGGGCTCCTCGTTGTTGTTGAAGAACGAGAACAGCCGGTAGTAGTCCTCCTGGCTGATCGGGTCGAACTTGTGGTCGTGGCACCGGGCGCACCCGACCGTCAGGCCCATCAGCACGCTGCCGACCGTGCTGGTGCGCTCGGCCGCGTACTCGACCAGGTACTCCTCGTTGATGGCGCCGCCTTCGTCGGTGGTGACGTGGTTGCGCAAGAAGCCGGTCGCGACGCGCTGCTGCGCCGTGGCGTCCGGGAGCAGGTCGCCGGCGAGCTGCTCGACCACGAACTCGTCGAACGGCTTGTCGTCGCGGATGGCCGCGATCAGCCAGTCGCGCCACAGCCACGCCTGCCGGCCGGCGTCCATGTGGATGCCGCTGGTGTCGGCGTAGCGGCCGGCGTCCAGCCACATCGACGCGAGGTGCTCGGCGTGGCGGGTCGCGTACGGCTCCTGGGTGAGCAGCCGCTCGACCAGGCGCTCGTAGCGGTGCTGCCCTTGGTCTGCCAGGTAGCGGTCGAGCTCCTCGGGCGTCGGGGGCAGGCCGGTGAGCACCAAGAACAAGCGGCGACAGAGCGTCGCCGGGTCCGCCTCCGTGCTGGGCGCGTGACCGCGTGCTCGGAGCGCGCGCTGCACGAAGGCGTCGACGGGGTGCGCAGGCCCGCCGGCAGGGACGTCCGCGGCGACGGGCCTCTCGAACGCCCAGTGGCCTTCGTAGGGAGCGCCCGCGGCGATCCATCGCTCGAACAGCGCGACCTCTTCGTCGGTCAGGGCAGGCTTGTTCGCCTCGGGAGGCGGCATGCGCTCGTCCTCGTCGTGGCTGCGAATACGCGCGAGCAGCAGGCTCTTGGCAGGGTCGCCGGGCACGATGGCCGCGTCGCCGCCCCCGAGGTCCATCACCGCGAAGCGGCGCTCGTCGAGCCGCAGGTCGGCGGCCCGCTCGCCCTCGTCTGGGCCGTGGCAGCGGAAGCAGCGGTCCGACAGCAGCGGGCGGATGTCGCGACCGTAGCGGACGGCTGCCATCTCGGCGGTCTGCGCCGCGGTCGGCAGGGCCAGCGTCAGCGTCGCCAGCAGGCGGAGAGAGTTGCGGGTCAGGGCCATGGGCGGGGTCTCGGCGAGGACCTCGGGATTGTCGCCGATGACTCGGCCCCTGTCACGCCGCCCTCTCAGACAGAGGGTCGGGACGAAATGGCAGGTCAGAACGCGTTGCCGAACGCGATCGTGAGGTTGCTGCCCTCGGCGCCGTAGCCGACGTCGACCCGAAAGACGGCCTCCCGTGAGAACGCCAGGCGGAGTCCCGCGCCGTAGCTGGAGAGGAAGCGTCCCCCGTCGAGGTCGTCCCAGTCCGAGGCGACGGTGCCGCCGTCGTAGAACAGCGCGACGCCGATGCGCTCGAGGCGGATGGTGTCGGTGAAGGCGTAGCCGCGCTCGATAATGTTGACCCGGTACTCAGCCGAGACGTGCAGCGCCGCGCGATCCGTGAAGCGGTTCTGGATGAAGCCGCGGAGCGTGCCGGCGCCGCCCAGGGTCGGCAGGCTGTAGAACGGCAGCTCGCCGACCGTGTCCTGCACGAAGCAGCCGATCGCTATGACGTCCGTCGGCGGGTTTTCCTCGCGGCCCACGCCGCCGCGGTGGAACAGCGGCGGCACCGGCAGCACGCGCTGCGCGTCGAGGGTCACGATGGAGCCCCACTCGCCGCCGCGCTGCCACGCCGTCGCGGCAGAGACGCCGACGCGTTCGCCGCGGTAGGCCTGGGACAGGCTGTCGCGCGTGTCCCAGGCCAGCCGCGTCGTCAGCCAGAGCTGGTTGACGCCGTCGCCGTCTTCGAACGCGTCCTGGAACGCCGGCAGGTAGTTGTTGGTGCTGGGCACCGCGGAGACCCGGCCGCTGGAGAGGCCGTGGTGCTGGAAGTCGACGTCCGCGCGCGCCACCCAGTCGCTGCCGTCGTCGGGGACGGGCAGCCGCACGCCGAAGCCCGCCTGGGTGAGGTCCTCGGTGTAGCTAGTCTCGTTCGACTCAGGCGCCCGGCTGCCGAAGCCGAAGAACCGCCGGGTCAGGGTGCGCGAGTAGCCGCCGCGCGCGTAGAGGCGCCCGCGCTCCTCGCGGATGATGCCGCCGTCGGGCATCTCGCGGTGGTTGAGCCAGCGCGACCAGTTGAAGCGGTAGGCCTGCTGTCCCTCGGCCGAGTAGGTCGTGACGATGTTCGCGAACTGACGGTAGTTGTCGCTCAGGAAGTCGATGTCGGTCAGCGCGAGGCCGCCGCCGAAGCCGATGTCCTCCTCGCGGAAGACGATCGGGCTGACGAACGAGCTGACCCAGAAGCGCTCGAACATGCCGCCCGGCTTGATCCTCGCGGGCGGGCTGTAGCGCCACCGCTCCGGCTTCTCGAGGTCGTCGGGGAACTCGGGCTTCGGGATGCGCCCGCTGAAGTCCATGCCGCGGTAGGGGTCGTACTGCTGCCGCTGCGCGCGCGGCGGCTGCAGCGGGTCCTGCGGCGCCGGCGTGCCCGTCTGCTGCGCGACAGAGACGGCGGTCGTCAACAGGATGGCCGCGGTTCCACGCACCGCAGCAGTGTCGCGTCTCGTCCGCGCGACGCAATGGGGAGGGCGCGGCGCTATCCTCGACGGCATGCAGAGGCGTTCGCTGGGGTGGTGGCTCGGTTGCGGGATCCTCGCCGGACTTCCGGCGCAGGGCGAAGCACCCCTGGACCTCCCGACGATGCTCCGGCGCCAGGCGCAGGTCGGCTGGCTCTGGCGCGCGCCTGCGGTCGG
>JBMHDP010000484.1:0-7652 GCA_049889335.1 Planctomycetota bacterium | reverse complement strand
GCTCGCGGCGGCGGGCGTCGACGCGAGCGCGCGCCCCTTCGCGCTCACGTTCGAGAGCGACATCCCCTTCCAGGGCGGGCTCTCCGGCTCGAGCGCGCTGGTCACGGCGGCGCTCCGCGCCTGGAGCCGCTGGTTCGCCGCGCCGCTCCCCGCCCGCCGGGTCGCCGAGCTCGCGCTCGAGGTGGAGAACGACGTGCTCGGGATCCGGGCGGGCCCGCTGGATCGCGTCGTGCAGGCCCACGACGGGCTGCTGGCGATGGACTTCGCCGCGCCGTTCGCGCCGACGGCCGCGCGGCGGCTCGACCCCGGGCTGCTGCCGCCGATGCTGCTGGCGTGGCACGGCGTGCCCGGGAAGAGCTCCGGCGACGTGCACGCGCCCGTGTTCGCGCGGTTCGAGGCCGGCGACGCGCAGGTGCGCGAGACCATGGCCGCGCTCGCCCGCAACGCAGCGGCCGGCGAAGCGGCGCTGCTGCAGGGTGACGGCGCGACGTTCCGGCGCTGCGTCGACGAGAACTTCGAGCTCCGCGCGCAGGTCTTCCCGATCGAGGCGGCCGACCGCAAGCTGGTCGAGCTCGGCCGCGGCGCCGGCGCGGCCTGTAAGCTGCCGGGCTCGGGCGGCTGCGTCCTGATGGTCTGCCGCGACGAGGGGCACCTCGCCGAGGTCGAGCAGCGCTGCCGCGCGTCGGGGCGCGAGACGATGCGCCCGACGGTCGCGCCTGCCAGCCCGCAGCTGCGCGCCGTGTTCCTCGCGGCGGGCTTCGCGACGCGGCTCTATCCGCTGACCGAGAAGCAGGCGAAGCCGCTGCTCGAGGTCAACGGCAAGCCGATGCTGACGCGCATCGTCGCGCAGGTGGCCAAGACCGGCGCCGTCGCCGACGGCGTCGTCGTGACCAACGGCAAGTTCCACGCGGACTTCGTCGCGTGGGAGCAGTCAGCGCGCGCGCCGCTGCCCGTCGCCGTCGTCAACGACGGCGCGGAGACCAACGAGACGCGCCTGGGCGCGATCCGCGACCTCGCGCTCGCGCTGGAGCAGATGCCGCCCAGCGAGGGCGTCGACGGCTACCTCGTGATGGCGTGCGACAACCTGTTCGACTTCGACCTGTCTCAGCTGGTGGCGCGCTTCCGCCGCAGCGCCGCAGGCCAGCTGATCGTGCGTCAGGTCCCCAGCCCGGTGCCGCCCGGACGCTACAGCGAGGTGCTGCTGGACGGCGACCGCGTGGCGCGCTTCCGCGAGAAGCCGCAGCAGCCCGAGTCGGACCTGTCCGCGATCGCCGTCTACGTGCTGCCCCCCGAGCTGCCGTCGCTGGTTCGCGCCTACCTCGCCGAGGACAGCAACCCGGACGCGCCCGGACACTTCCTGGCGTGGCTGTCGCAGCGGCTGCCGCTCGAGGCGACGCCGCTGACCGGGCGGTGGCTCGACATCGGAAGCGTCGAGGACCTGGAGAAGGCGCAGACCGCGTTCGACGACTGAGCCGCGGCTGCGCGCGCGGCTACAGCTTGCGCACGCGGAAGCGGCGCAGGTCCAGCGGCAAGGAGTGGTCCTGGAAGCCGATCGCGCCGGTCGCCGGGCGATCGGCGATGGCGCGGTGGTCGAGCGCCATCACGTGCACCAGCCTGCCGTTGAGCGTGACGCGCACCTCGCCGTCCTCGACGCGGACGTGTATGCGGTTCCAGCTGCCAGGCTGCTGCGAGGCGTTCTCGCGCGGCGGACCGCCGGGGATGATGCCGCCGGCGTCGTGGTCGGTGAGCCGCTGCGCCGGCTTCTTCGGCGGCGTCGCGTAGAGCTGCACCTCGACGCCGGTGCGCACCGGCTGCGCGCGATCTCCGACGTGGAAGTAGAAGCCGCTGTTGCCGCGCTCCTGCAGGCGGTACTCGAACTCCGCCTCGAACTCGGCGTAGTCGCCCTCGAGCCACAGGTAGTGGCCGTAGCGCTGCCAGCCGCGCTGGCCCTCGCTGGGCGTCAGCGTCGCGACCCCGTCCGCGAGCGACCAGTTGCCCTCCGTCGCGAAGTTGTCGGACAGCTTCGCCGCCGCCAGCGGCTCCAGCCACGGGCCGGGCGCGTCCAGCGGCAGCAGCTCGACCTTGCGGAACTGCACCGGGTGACTCTCCGACTGGAGCGAGATGGTCCCGCGCCGCAGCTGCTCGCCGCGGCCGTCCGCGAGCAGACGCTTGGCGTCGCCGTCGCGCGGGTCGAGCTGCGGGTCGTCGTAGCTCATCACCGTGTGGCCGTCCATCAGGTGACGGATCGTGTCGCCGCGGACCTCGACCTCGGCGGTCACCCAGACGTCCCCACGGTAGGTCTGCGACTGCGAGTTCCAGCAGTGGTTCGTCCACAGCTTGCCGTCGCGCACGACGTTGGTCCCGGGCGTGCACAGGTTGAGCGTCGACCGCGTCCCCTTGTCGCGACCGCCGAGCAGCTGCACCTCGATCGACGCGGGGAAGTCCTGGTCCTTCTGCATCGACGCCGCGGGCTGGCCGTGCAGCATCAGGCCGCTGTTGCGGAACGCCCACCCGGGGCCGCCCTCGACCTGCTCGCCGAAGAAGCGGTACTCGACGCGCAGCCGGTAGTCGGCGAACTCCATGTCGTGGAAGAGGTGCCCGAAGCGGCCGCGGAAGCCGTCGTCGTAGGCGTCGTAGGCGACGGTCAGCAGGCCGTCGACGACCCGGAACGTCTCCCCGAAGTTCTCGCCGACGTCGTAGCCGGTGATCTTCGGGGTCCAGCCGGTGAGGTCCTCGCCGTTGAAGAGCGACATCCAGCGCGCGGGCGACGGGTCCGTCTGCTGGGCGCGCGCGGCCGCCGAGGAGAGCACGGAGACGACCAGCGCCGGGCAGAGCAGGCGTAGCGTAGCAAGCATGCCGCTGACCGTAGCGGATCGCACCGGCTCCACCGAGGCGGCTTTCCGCGGAGGCGCCCGGCGGATCGCGGCGGCGCGGCGGCGACCAGACCGTCCGGCTTCGCCGGAGCCATGGGGAGTCCCGGAACGGGACGCGCCAGCCATGCGGTGAGACGGAAGCCACGGGCTCGCGCCGGCGCCGCCCCGCGCTGTCGCCGCCTGCATCCGCGTTACACTGACGGGGCGAAGCCCGCCTCGGCGGCGCCCACGCCCGGTCACCTATGCCACGACTCTCCTCGAAGGTCCTCCTCGCCGCAGCGGCCGCGCTCGCTGCGCACCTCCCCGGTCAGCAGTTCACGAAGCAGGTCGCGCCGCTCGGCCTCCCGTTCGTCCCGCACGGCAACATCGGCAACGGGTCGGGCCTCTGCGTCGCGGACTTCGACGGCGACGGCGACATGGACGCCCTCGTGCCGGGCCCGCAGGGCGCGCCGTTCTTCCTGTTCCGCAACGACGGCGGGATGCAGTTCACCGACGTGACGGCGTCCGCTGGGATGGGGCCGACCGCGCAGGTGCGGTGCTGCATCGCCGCGGACATCGACAACGACGGCGACCAGGACGTGCTCGTCGGCTTCAACAACGCCTTCGTGAAGCTGTTCGTCAACCAGGGCAACCTGACCTTCGTGGAGCAGTCCGCGGCGCGCGGCCTGATCAACGGCGACGACGTCTTCGGCGCCACCTTCGGCGACTACGACAACGACGGCTGGCTCGACGTCTACCTGAGCGTGCGCAACGACGGCGTGACCGGGGCGCTCGCCTCGAACGCCCTCTACCGCAACACCGGCAACGGCTTCTTCGTCAACACGACGATCGCCGCGGGCGTCGGCAGCACGCGCCCGACGCTGGTGAGCGCGTTCATGGATTACGACGAGGACGGCTGGGTCGACCTCATGCTGTGCAACGACAAGGGCCTCACGTTCGGACCGAACGAGCTGTACCGCAACAACGGCGACGGCACGTTCACCGACGTCAGCGTGCAGACCGGCACCAACATCGCGATCGACGGCATGGGCATCGACTTCACCGACGTCTTCTGCGACGGCGGCGTCGACTTCTACGTGACGGACCTGCCGATTGACCACCTGTTCCAGCTGTGGGACCCGACCACGAACGCGTATCTGGACGCCACCTACACCTACGGGCTCCAGGGCGGCGCGGTCGGCTGGGCCTGCAACTGGCTCGACTACGACAACGACGGCTGGCAGGACCTGCACGTGGTCCAGAACGCGTGGAACAACCTGCTGTTCCGCAACCCGGGCCAGCCCGCGAGCGCGCTCGCGCCGTGGACCGACGAGGCGCCGAGCGTCGGGCTCGCGCACTCGACCTACCAGTTCACCAACGCCATCGCCGACTTCGACGACGACGGCCGCCTCGACGTGATCGAGCGCTTCAGCGCCGGGTTCCCGACCCTGATGGCACCCGAGGGCGCGGCCGTCTACCGCAACGAGGTCGCCGCCGGCAACTGGATCAAGTTCACGGCGCGCGGCCGCGTCAGCAACCGCGACGGCTTCGGCACGCGCGTCGTCCTCGAGACCGGCAGCCACGTGCAGCGACAGTGGTTCCGCAACGGCGTCGGCTACCAGAGCAGCTCGGATCCGCGGCTCAACTTCGGCCTCGGCGCGGCGACGCAAGCGGACCTCGTGTCGGTCCGCTGGCCCTCGGGTCAGGTGCAGTACCTGCACGACGTGGCGGCCAACCAGATCGTCGACCTGGTCGAACCGCAGCTCACCGTCAGCGGCCCGGTCGTAGCCGGCCAGAGCGCCTCGCTCGACCTCTCGATCCCCGGCGACGAAGGGCTGCTCTACCTGATGATGCTGTCGTTCTCGGACTCGCCGGTGACGCCGCTGCCCGACGGCAAGCTGCTGCCGCTGTTCTTCGACAGCCTCTCGATCGTGACCCTCTCGGCGGGCAACGCGCTCCTGCCCAACTCGGTCGGCCTGCTCGACAGCGCCGGCGCCGCCTCGTCGCCGCTGACGCTGCCCAACGTCCCCGGGATCTCCGGCCTCACGCTGTATGCGACGGCGGCGACGCTCGACGCGCCGCGCTTTCCGTTCGTGCGCACGGTCTTCCCGACCGCGACGCCGTTCACGGTCCAGTAAGCGACCGGCCGCTCCCGCCCCGCCGATCGGTGGCGCGGCGACGCCGGCGCGGTAGCCTGGAGACGTGTCGGCCCTTCGTCTCCTCGCGCTCGTCGCGGCCGCGTTCGCGGCGGCGCCGACCGCTGCGCAGCGCGCGCCCAGCTACACGCGCGAGGTCCGACCGATCCTGTCCGAGCACTGCTTTGCGTGCCACGGACCGGACGACGCCGCGCGAGAGGCCGACCTGAGGCTGGACGCGCCGGGCCACGGCCGCGGGACGGAGCTGCTGAGGCGGATCTCGTCCACGGACCGCGACGAGGTCATGCCGCCGCCGCACACCGGCAAGACGCTGAGCCGCGAACAGGCCGCGACGCTGCGCGCGTGGGTCTTGACGGGCGCTCCCTACGAGACCCACTGGGCGTTCGTGAAGCCCGCGCGCCCGCCGCTGCCCGACGCGGCCTCGGACAGCGCGCACCCGATCGATCGCTTCGTCCGCGCGCAGCTCAGCGCGCGCGGGATCCCGCCCGCTCCGGAGGCCGACCGGCTCACGCTCGCGCGTCGGCTCTACCTCGACCTGACCGGGCTGCCGCCGACGCCCGCCCAGGCCGACGCCTTCGCCGCCGACGGCCGGCCCGACGCCTACGAGCGCCTGGTCGACCGGCTGCTCGCGTCCGAGGCGTACGCCGAGCGCCAGGCGCGGCGCTGGCTCGACCTCGCGCGCTACGCCGACAGCAACGGCTACGAGAAGGACCGGGCGCGCAGCATCTGGCCCTACCGCGACTGGGTGATCCGCGCGTTCGAGGCGCACATGCCCTACGACGACTTCGTCGTGCGCCAGCTCGCCGGGGACATGCTGCCCGACGCGACGCCGGAGGACCGGATCGCCACAGGCTTCCACCGCAACACGATGCTCAACGAGGAGGGCGGCATCGACCCGCTCGAGTTCCGCTTCCACGCGCTGACCGACCGCGTGGCGACGACGGGCGCCGTGTTCCTCGGGATGACGATCGGCTGCGCGCAGTGCCACACGCACAAGTACGACCCGATCACCCACCGGGAGTACTTCGGGCTGATGGCCTACCTCGACGACGCCGACGAGCCCGACTACGTCGTCCCGGACGAGGCCGCGGACGCGCGGATGCGCGCCAACCGCGCCCGCGCCGGCGAGCAGCTCGACGAGCTCTGGACGAGCTGGCCGGGCGGCGACGAGACGCGCGACGCGCGCTTCGCCGCGTGGCTGACGGCTCGCCGCAGCGGCGCGGTGTCCTGGACGCCCGCGCCGCTGGACAGCGCGACCGCCAACCTGCCGACGCTGACGCTCGGCGCAGCGCCCGGCCTCGTCGTCGCCTCGGGCGACACGACCAAGCAGGACACCTACCGCCTGACGTTCCGGGCGACGACGGCGGTGCGCGCGCTGCGGCTGGAGGCCCTCCCGCACGACTCGCTGCCTGCCGGCGGCCCCGGCCTGACCTACTACGAAGGGCGCAAGGGCGACTTCTTCCTGGCCGAGCTCTCGCTGCGCGTCCAGGGCGCTGCCGACGCCCTCCCGTTCGCGCGCGCGACCCAGAGCTTCGCCAAGAACCAGTACGGTCGCCACGCAGCCGACGCGGAGGCCGCGATCGACGGCGACCTGCAGACCGGCTGGTCGACGCACACCCGCAACGGCGAACGTCACGTCGCCGTGTTCGAGCTCCGAGAGCCGGCGCCGCCGGGCGCGGCGCTCGCGCTCGAGCTCCGCTTCGGCCGTCACTTCGCCAGCTCGCTCGGGAGGTTTCGGATCAGCACGACCGCCGCGCCGGACGCGGCGGCGACCGCGCTGGCGTTCGACGACGACGGGCGCGTCGAGGCGTTGCTCCAGGTCGCCGACGGTGACCTCACCGAGCCGCAGCGACGAGCGCTGCGGGACGCGTTCCTGTTCGACGCCGAAGAAGTGCGCGAACGCGCCGACAAGATCCGGCGCCTGCGCGCGCGCCGCGAACACGCGACGACGCTGGTGCTCCGCGAGCGACCCGCGCACCTCGGGCGTGAGACCCGGCGCCGCCACCGCGGAGAGTTCCTGCAGCCGCGCGAAGCGGTCCCTCCGCACCTGCCGGCCGCCCTCGGCGCGACGCGCCGCGTGGCCGACCGACTGAACCTGGCGCGTTGGCTGGTGTCGGCGGACAACCCGCTCGCGGGTCGCGTCCTGGTCAACCGTGAGTGGGCCGCGCTGTTCGGACGGGGGCTGGTCGAGACCCCTGCCGACTTCGGCGCACGAGGCGCGGCGCCCAGCCACCCGCAGCTGCTCGACTGGCTGGCCGTCGAGGTGGTCGAGAGCGGGTGGGACCTCCAGCACCTCCAGCGGCTGATCGTCACCAGCGCGACCTACCGCCAGCGCGCCGCGGTCGACGCCGAGGCGCGGGCGGCAGACCCGGAGAACCGCTGGCTCGGGCGGTCTCCCCGGCTGCGCCTCGACGCGGAGGTCGTGCGCGACGCCGCGCTCGTCGCCGCAGGCAAGCTCTCGCCGCGGAGGTTCGGGCGACCGGTCCGGCCGCCACAGCCCGCAGGGGTCACCGAGATCTCGTTCGGCCGCCCCGGCTGGCGCGCGGACCGCGGCGAGGCGCGGTTCCGCCGCAGCATCTACACGTTCCAGAAGCGCACCGCGCCGTTCGCCTTCTACGCGACGTTCGACGCGCCGAGCGGCGAG
>JBMHDP010000483.1:0-2622 GCA_049889335.1 Planctomycetota bacterium | reverse complement strand
GACCTTCTCGGGCTCCTCGGCGTCGACGGGGACGCCCTGGCTGTGCGTCTTGACCGCGCAGAACCGGCAGCCGCGGGTGCAGGTGTCGCCGAGCACCATGAAGGTCGCCGTGCCGCCGTCCCAGCACTCGCCCATGTTGGGGCAGCGGGCCTCTTCGCAGACGGTGTGCAGGCCGCGGTCCCGCAGCGTCTTCGTCAGCCGCGCGACCGTCGGGCCCGACGGGATCGGGACCTTCAGCCAGTCCGGCTTCTTGCCGGGGGTGATGCGCTTGCTGTGGATGGAGGACATCAGCAGGACGGAGCGCATGGAGCCCCAACGGCAGGAAGACTAGGAGCGGATCTGCGGTCAGGCCAATTAGATACCTGCAAGTATGTTATTTCCTGGACCGCCTACCGTGAGCTCGAGGGCGTCGCGAAAAACCTGTAAAGCCAATAAAAGAATTGCTTTGCGATCATTTCGCGGGAGGGAGATGCCCCCGAGCTACTGTGCCTCGACCGCACCGCAGGGTGCGCGTGTAGCTGCCCCCAGGCGCTAGGAGCCGAGGCGCCCTTCGAGGGCGGCTACGACGCGGTCGGCCGTGTTGCCGTCCCACATCTCGGGCACATCGTAGGAGGAGGGGTCCGCAGCGAGCGCTTCGCGCGCCAGGGCCAGGATCTTGGCCGGGTCCGTCCCGGCCAAGACGTTGCTGCCCTGGCTGATAGTGATCGGTCGCTCGGTGTTCTCACGGATGGTCACGCAGGGGATGCGGTGCCACGTCGTCTCCTCCTGCAGGCCCCCGGAGTCGGTCAGCACGATGCGGCTCTTCTGCACCAGCGCCGTGAAGTCGAGGTAGCCGAGCGGCTCGGTCAGCTTCAGCCCCGTTCGCTCACTAAGCTCGCCGATGCGGGCGCGGGTTCGCGGATGGCACGGGAACACCAGCGGGACGTCTTTGGCGAGCTCTTCCAGCGCGCCCAGGATGCCCGCTAGGACCTCGGGCTCGTCGACGTTGGAGGGCCGGTGCAGGGTCACGACGCCGAACTCGTCCGGCAGCTCGAGCCGCTTACAGATGTCCGACGGGGCGAGGTGGTCGAAGCGATGCTTCAGCGCGTCGATCATGACGTTGCCTACGCGCACAATCCGCTCGGGGGCGACGCCTTCGCGCAGCAGGTTCTCGTCGCCGTCCGGGGACGGCGTCAGCAGCAGGTCCGCGAGGCAGTCGGTGCCCAGCCGATTGACCTCCTCGGGCATCTCGCGGTCCCAGCTGCGCAGGCCCGCCTCCACGTGCGCGACCGGGACGAGCAGCTTGCTGCACACCAGCGTGCACGCGACCGTCGAGTTGACGTCTCCGACCACGACAACGGCGTCGGGCCGGAGTTCTTCTACGACCGGCTCGAAGGCGATCATCACCTTCGCCGTCATCTGCGCGTGCGTGCCGGAGCCGACCTCGAGGTGACGGTCCGGCCGCGGCATCTGGAGGTCGCGGAAGAACGACCCCGACATGTTCTCGTCGTAATGCTGCCCGGTGTGCACGAGCGAGCAGTCGTGGCCGCGCGCCTTGGCGCGACGCAGCAGCGGGGCGACCTTCATGAAGTTGGGACGGGCGCCGACGACGAAGAGCAGGTTCATGCTTGGGCAGTTGCTGCACGGCCCCATCGCTTTTGGGGTCCGCGGAGCGAGTCAGGAGTGCCGTCAAGGATAGGCGATGGCGTCCTCGTGCGAAGGCCGGATTCGTTCTTCGACGCGCGGGCATCACGCAGGTCGCCACGCGTCGCCCTGCAGCAGCTCGTGGGGTCCGAAGTCTGCCTTGTAGGCCATCGTCTTGGCGCCCTCGATCCAGAAGCCCAGGTGGTAGTGCTCGACGCCGCGGCGCTTCGCCTCTGCGATCTCGGCGACGACGGAGTAGACCCCGACGCTGCGGCTGCGCTCTTCGGGGTCGAAGAAGTGGTAGACCGAAGACCAGGCGCGCTCGCCGACGTCGAGCAGGCTGACCCCGATCAGGCGATCGCCGACGAAGTAGCGCGCCTCCAGGGCCTCGACGACCGGTCGGTAGAAGGCGTCGGCGAAGTCCTCCTGGGTGTCGCTCTGCGGCGAGCCGGGGTGCTGATGCGCGAGGTAGCGCCGGTAGAGAGCGAAGCTCTCCTCGGAGTAGACGGGCGCGCGGTAGTCGACGGTCACGTCGCGGTTCTTCGCGAGCGCCCTGCGCTGACTCCGGCTCGGACGAAACGTCGCGGTCGGGACCCGCAGGGGCACGCACGCACGGCAACCCGGGCACTCCATCGCGTAGAAGACCGCGCCGCTGCGCCGGAAGCCGCGGTCCATGAGCGCCACGTAGACCTCGGCCGGCAGCCGCTCGGCGGCGAAGCCGTACTGCCGCGCCTGCCGGCCTTCGAGGTACGGGCAGTCGTAGAGCGGGGTGCGCGGCAGCGCCTGTTCGTCGAGCCACTGCAGGAACGCGGCGTGGTCGTCCATGCGCGCTCACGGTATCGCGGCGAATGTGGGCGCGCGTGCTTGTGCCGCGCGGCCCAGTGGTTCTGCTGGCGGCGTGACGACGCCGACAGACAGGCCGCGACGCCGCCGAGCACCGGCGATCGTGGCGGCGCTGCTGGTCGTCTTCGTCCTCGGCGCGCTGTCTTGGGGCGAACA
>JBMHDP010000482.1:0-9037 GCA_049889335.1 Planctomycetota bacterium | reverse complement strand
GTCGCCGAGCCAGCCGGCGACCGAGATCAGCTCGACGTCCCAGACGGCCTGCGGCAGCGCCAGCAGCAGCGCGTGCATGCGCTCGAGCTGGCGGGCCGAGGCGCGGTCGTTGTCGTAGAAGACCACGCCGAGGTCGACCAGCAGGTCGCGGTAGCCGCCCTCGAAGCCGAGCGCTTTGGCGACGCGGCGGCGCGGCGCGCGCGGGTCCTTCTTCGACGGCGGGACCGCTTCGAGCAGCACCACCCAGAATTGGGCGGCGAGCATCGGAGCGTGCGGGGTCGTGTCGAGGTCGAAGCGTCGCCGTCGCAGCAGCGCGGGGAACCGCGCCGGCAGCGGCGCGAGCGCCTCGAACAGCTGCGCCCGGTCGCGCGCGCCGACGAGTCCCGCCGCGAGGTCTGCCTGCAGCGCGCCCATCGCGGCGAACGCGGCGTCGCGCTCGGCCTCGTGCTGCTCGAACCACTGCGGCGTGCCCGCCGACTCCAGCAGGTCCAGCAGCTTCTGGACGCGGTCGAGCTGGCCGACCCCGCGCAGCACGAACAGCCGGCCGTTCTTGCCGCCGGACAGCAGGTCGAGCACGCCGTCGCCGTCGACGTCGACGAGCTCAGGGGTGGTGTCGTCGCCGTTCTCCGCGCGCAGGTTGAGCCCCTTGCCGTCTGCCGCGCTGCGCAGCGGCTCGGGTCTGCCGAGCCCGCCTTCGCCTGCGCGGTAGAGCGAGAAGGTGCCCCAGTTGACGCCCAGCAGCAGGTCGAGGCGGCCGTCGCGGTCGAAGTCGAGCACGCGCGGGTGCGCGTTGTAAGCGACCCGGACGTCGCCGAGCGGCTGGTCGGCGCCGAACTCGGGCGCCTCGGTACGGCCGACGTTCCGGTGCCACGCGACGCGGCCGCCGAAGGCGCCGGTCACGACGTCGAGCAGGCCGTCGCCGTCCCAGTCGGCGACGTCGAAGCGACCCTGGCAGCCGTCTTGGAGGGTGACGTCCATGCCGTCGCTGGCGAACGCCGGCGCGCCGGGCTCGCCGCGGTTCGGGTGGATGGTCAGCTTGTTCCCGCTGTGCGCGATCAGCAGGTCGGGGAGGCGGTCCCCGGTGACGTCGACCAGCAGCGCGCCGGTGTAGCTCGTTCCCCAGCGCTCGCGGGTTCCGGCGTGGACCGCGCGAGGGCGCGCCAGCGCCATGCCCGAGGCCCCATCGGCCCGGCGGTCCTCCAGCAGCCAGACCCGGCCGTCGCCGCCGCCGACCAGCAGGTCCCGGTCACCGTCCTGATCCCAGTCCACGGCGCGCACCGCGGCGTGTCCCGGCACGCGCAGCGCTGCGCCGTCGGCCGCGCGCAGCGGCGCGGCGGGCGCGAACGAGGTGGTGGGGGCGTCCTGCGCACCAGCCTGGCCCGGCGCCAGGGCCAAGGCTGCGGCGACGGCGGCGAGGAGCGGGCTCGAGGGTGGGACGTGCGACATCGACGCAGAGGCTACTCGACTTTGCTGTGTCGGCGGCGACGATCACGGCATGCGCTGCTTCTCCATCCCTTCGCTCGTCGCGCTGTTCGCGCTCGGGGCGTGCCTGCCCGCTCAGAGCAAGCCGCTGTCTGGCGCGCGGCCGAACATCATCTTCGTCTTCAGCGACGACCACGCGGCGCACGCGATCAGCGCCTACGGCTCGCAGATCAACAAGACGCCGAACATCGACCGGTTGGCGTCCGAAGGGCTCCTGTTCCGAAACAACTTCTGCGGCAACGCGCTGTGCGGTCCGTCCCGCGCCACGATCCTCACCGGTCTGCACAGCCACGCCAACGGCTTCATGCGCAACGGGAACGTCTTCGACGGCGACCAGACGACGTTCCCCAAGCTGCTCCAGAAGGTCGGCTACCAGACCGCGATCATCGGCAAGTGGCACCTGTCCTCCGACCCGCAGGGCTTCGACCACTGGGTCGTCCTCCCCGGTCAGGGGCAGTACTACAACCCGGACTTCAAGACGAAGGACGGCAAGGTCCGCTACGAAGGACACGCGACCGACCTGACCACGAAGCTGTCGCTCGAGTGGCTGGACCAGCGGGACCCGGACAAGCCGTTCCTGCTGATGTGCCAGCACAAGGCGCCGCACCGGAACTGGATGCCGGCAGCGCAGGACCTGGAGCTGTTCCGAGGCGAGCAGATCCCCGAGCCGGCGACGCTCTTCGACGACTACGAGGGCCGCGGGCCGATGGCCAAGGCCCAGGAGATGTCGATCGCGGAGCACATGTTCCTGCACTACGACCTGATCGTGCCGCCGGCGGACGCGTCGCAGCTCAAGGGCACCGACCGCGCGTGGCTGTCGCAGCGCAAGCGGATGACGCCCGCGCAGCTCGCCGCGTGGGACGCGGCCTTCGAGCAGGAGAACGCGGCGTTCCTGCGCGAGGACCCGCAGGGCAAGGCGCGGGTGCGCTGGGCCTACCAGCGCTACATCAAGAACTACCTGCGCTGCGTCAACGGCGTCGACCGGAGCGTCGGCGAGCTGCTCGCGTGGCTCGACGCGCGCCCGGAGGTGAAGCAGAACACGGTCATCATCTACAGCAGCGACCAGGGCTTCTACCTCGGCGATCACGGCTGGTACGACAAGCGCTGGATGTACGAGGAGAGCCTGCGCATGCCGCTGGTGATGCGCTGGCCCGGGCACCTGCCGGCAGGTCGAGAGGTCGAGGAGCTGACGCAGAACATCGACTTCGCGCCGACCTTCCTCGACTTCGCGGGGGTGCCGGCCCCCGAGACCATGCACGGTCGGAGCATGACGCCGATCCTCACCGGCGGGGCGGCCGCGCGGGTCGCCGAGGGCGTCGACGCCGACGTCGCGGCCGCAGAGACCGGTTGGCGCGACGCGATCTACTACCACTACTACGAGTCGCAGGCCGTGCACATGGTGCCGGCCATGTACGGGCTGCGGACGTCGCGCTTCAAGCTGGTGCGCTACTACGAGCCGCAGTGGGACACGTGGGAGATGTTCGACCTCGCGCGCGATCCGGCCGAGATGAACAACATCGCAGAGAGCCCGCGCTACGCCTCGATGCGGAAGTACCTCGAGAAGATGCTGGCCGGGCTGCGCGAGCAGTACGGCGACGACACCGGTGAGGTCGGCGGCGGCGCCTTCCCGGTGACGGCCGGCATCGCCCGGGCGATCCGCGCGGGCGACGGGCACCGCGTGTGGTTCAACGCGCCGGGCGGCTACCTGCTCAAGACCGGTGCGCGCTCGGGACCCCAGCACGTCTCGACGACGATGCTGCCGCGCCCCGGGCGGCTGCGGAACAACGGCTACCTGCTGCTGACGGGCGCCGGCCCACGCGGGCCGGTGATGCGCGTCGGCGTCGACTTCGACGGCAGCCGCCTCGTCGTGCAGGGGCCGCGCTGGCGGCAGCAGGCCGGGGCAGGCAAGATCGAGTGGGACGGCGACGCGCCGGTCGAGGTGACGGTCCGCGTCGACTTCGACGCGCACGAGCTGGTCGCCACGGCGCTCGGGCGCGAGGTCACCGCGCCGATCCCGGCGGGCTGGTCGTCGCTGACCGGCTGGGGCTACGGCGGCAACAACTCGGAGACCCTGTTCGGGGCGATCCGGTTCCGATGAGCGCGGACGCGGTCCTGGACGCCCCGCTGCTCGACGCGGACGCTGCGCCGACGACGCTGCGCGACCACCTGCACGGGGGCGCGCTGGTGGTGGTGTTCCTCCGGCACCTCGGTTGACTGTTCACCAAGGAGCGGGTCGCGCAGTTGCGCGGCCACGAGGCGGCGCTGCGCGAGGCGGGCGCGCAGGTGGTCTACGTGAGCACCGGCGCGCCTGGCCACGCCGCGGCGTTCCGGGTCGAGCACGGTCTGACGGGCGCGGTGCTCTCCGACCCGCCGCGGGCCGCGTTCGCCGCGGCCGGGATGGCGCGGGGGCTCGGAGCGCTGCTGCGGCCGCGCACCGTGGCCAACGCGGTGCGCGCGCTGCGGGCGGGGTTCCGTCAGCGCGCAGTCCAGGGCGACCCCATGCAGCAGGGCGGCGTCCTCGTGTTCGGCGCCGACGGCGCGGTCCTGGCGCACCGGCGCGACGTCGGGGCCGGCGACCTGCTCGACGTCGCTGTCGTGCTCGACGCGGTCTCCTGAGCCCGGCGGGGCGATCTCGAGAGAATCCGCTCCGATGACGTTCGCGCGCAGCGGGCCGGGGTGCTTTGTTAGGGCGCGTCCCCAGCCCCCTGAAGTGAACTCGATGCCGTCCCCTCGCGTCCCGTCCGC
The DNA here is from genome assembly GCA_049889335.1 of Planctomycetota bacterium. Classification (GTDB taxonomy): domain Bacteria; phylum Planctomycetota; class UBA1135; order UBA1135; family UBA2386. Next base: position 4,810 of record JBMHDP010000482.1, on the reverse strand, counting down.
AGCCTTCTGGCTGCTCTCTTCGCTCGCCGTCGCCCAGTCCGGCCCCGCGCCGCTCACGGACGACATGGCCGACCGCATCGCCCGCGAGGGGATCGAGAACAGCGGGGTGCACGCGATCCTCCGCGAGATGACCGGGGACATCGGCCATCGCCTGACCGGCTCCGAGAACTTCACCAAGGCGTGCAACTGGGCGAAGGCCCACTTCGAGAAGATGGGCCTGGAGGTCGAGCTGGAGGAGTGGGACGAGTGGACCACGATCTGGTCGCGCGGCCAGTGGATCGGTCGCATCGTCGAGCCCGTCGAGCTCGACATGTACGTGGCGACCGAGGCCTGGACGGCAGGGACCGACGGGCCGCAGACCGCGGGCTTCGTCGAGGCGCCGCGCTCGTCGACGGACGAAGCCGTCGCCGAGACCAAGGGCAAGTGGGTGCTGTCGCGCCGCAAGCCGACGAGCCGGGTGCGCGCGGCCGTCGAGGCCGCGGGCGCCCTCGGCGTGGTCTACCGGGCAGGCGACCCGAACCAGCGCTACCCGACGCGGGTCCGCGTCTTCGGCGACTCGCGGGTCGCGCGCATGCCCGTGGAGCAGGCGCCGAAGCTGCCGGAGATCGCGGTGCGCTCCGACGACTTCGACCGGCTGTGGGAGCTGTTCGAGGAGGGCAAGCAGCCGGTCGCGCAGTTCGACATCCAGAACGAGTTCCGGCCGGGTCCGATCAAGCTGCACAACGTCATCGCGACCCTGCGCGGCTCGGAGAAGCCCGACGAGTGGGTGGTGATCTCGTCGCACCTGGACAGCTGGCACCAGGCGCAGGGTTGCACCGACAACGGCACGGGCAGCGCCACGACGATGGAGGCCGCCCGGATCTTGACCTCGGTCGGCGCCGCGCCGAAGCGGTCGATCAAGTTCTGCCTGTGGGGCGGCGAGGAGCAGGGCCTGCTCGGCAGCCGCGGCTTCGTGCAGCGCCACCGCGCCGAGATGGCCAACGTGTCGGCCTGCTTCAACCACGACACGGGGACCAACTGGGCCCAGTCGCTGACCGTGACCGAGGCCATGAAGCGCCAGCTGGAGCCGGTCTTCGCCCAGGTCAACCGGCTGCTGACGGCGCCCGACGAGGACTGGGAGGGGCCGGTGTTCAACCTGCGCGGCGTCGAGTCGATCGGCGGCGGACGCGGCGGCAGCGACCACGCGTCGTTCCTCGCCGCCAAGGTGCCGGGCCTCGGTTGGGGCCTGAAGGGCCGGAGCGACTACTTCCAGCACACCTGGCACACGCAGTGGGACACGTTCGACGTCGCGATCGAGGAGTACCAGCGCCACACCGCGACGGTGATCGCGATGGCGGCGTTGGGCACGGCCAACCTGGACGAGCTCTTGGACCGGGAGAACATCCGGACGCGCCGCAGCGGCCGGGGTCAGTCGTCGGCCTTCGCGAGCGCCTGGTTCGAGGGGGAGATGGACGGCTTCACCTTCAAGTCGGTCAAGGCAGGCGGCCGCGCCGCGCGCATGGGCGTGAAGGCCGGCGACAAGCTGGTCAAGGTGGGCGGCAAGGCGGTCTCCTCGATGCGACAGATCTTCCAGTTCGCCCGCGAGGCTGAGGGCGACATGATCGAGTTCGGCTTCCAGCGCGGGGCGGAGACCTTCACCGCGAAGATGAAGAAGGGCGAGGTCTCCGGCGGGGGGCGCCGCCGCCGCGGCCGCTAGCTCGGCTGCAGCGCCGCGCCCATCACGAAGTCGGCGAAGCTCAGCTGCTCGTCCGGGTCCACGGGCAGGTCGAGCAGCTCGAAGCAGCGCGCGCGGGCGCGCCCGAACGCCGCGAGCGTGTGGGCCTCGGCTTCCTTGCGGCTCAGTCGGCCGACGTCACGCGTGAACGGGACGTCGCCCAGCGCCTCGTCGAAGCGACCGAGGTTGTGCCGCTCGTAGTCGCCGCGCGCGGTCACCGCGCGCTCGGCACGGTTGAACAGCGCCCCGAAGCCCTCGAGCGCGCGCACGACGAAGGCGCTCTGGCGTAGCTCGTGGCGCAGGTCTTCGACGTCCAGGTGGAGGTCCTGCAGGTAGGAGTTGACCCAGAGCGCGTAGTAGGCAGCGATGTCGAGGTTCCACTTGGCGGACATCAGCTGGTGGCTGCCGAACAGCTCGTACTGGTCGCGGTAGAGCGGCAGGTTCGCGCGGTAGCGAAACTGCAGGTAGCCCTCGTAGAGCCGCTGGCGCTCGGTCACGTCCTCGCCGTCATGGCTCCTGGCGACGAGGTCGCTGACGTAGTCGTTGGAGAGCGTGATGAAGTCGCTGCCCGGGCTGTAGAACGGGTCGCTGAACGCGGCCGCCTCGCCGATGACCGCCCACCGCTCTCCGAACCACTGCTTGGTGCCGTAGGCGAGCTGGCCGTAGGCGCCGAAGTCGAGCCACTCGGCGTCCTCGATCAGGTCGCGGCACGCGCGCTGCTCGCGGAGCAGGGCGCAGAGGCCCTGCTGACTCAAGACCTCACGGGAGAGGTGTCGCACGTCGCCGACGACGCCGACGCTGGTGACGCCGCCGCGGAGCGGGATCATCCAGGTCCACCGCCCGCGGTGCATGAAGTGCACCGTCGAGAGGCGGCGGGACGTGTTGTGCGTGCGGTCCCGCCAGGCCTGGTCGAACTCCGGGGCGTCGAGGTCGGCGACGCCTTCCAGGCGCGCCCACGCCGCGAGGCAGCGGTGCTGGCGCTCGGGGACCCGGAGCCCGAGCTTCTTGGCCAGCAGGCTCGCCCGGCCGGTCGCGTCGACGACCCAGGCTGCGGTGACGGTCCGGGCCGCGCCGTCCTCCTCGAACGTGACGCGGTGGTGCGGCGCGCCGAGCGCGACGTCTGTGACTTTGCAGCCCTCGAGCACCGCGGCGCCGCGGGCGGCGCTGCCGTCGCGCAGCTCCCGCTCGAGCGAGGAGCGGTCGAGCTGGAAGCTCGGGTGCAGCGGCAGCCCGAAGCTGCCGATCTCGCTCATCTCCTGGAGCGGCGCGCCGTCCTCCGCGCGATCGAAGAAGAACCGGAGGCCGTTCTTCGGGAGGTGGTGCTCGTAGAGGTAGCTGGAGAGCCCGAGCCGCCGGATCAGATAGTTGGAGAACAGCTCGACGGTCGCCTCGCCGACCTTGTAGCTGGTCTCCTGTGACCGCTCGAGGACGAGTACCTTCAGGTCCGGTCGCTGCAGTCGCATCTGCCGCGCGAGCAGCCCGCCTGCGAGGCCGCCGCCGAGGATGACGAGGTCGTAGTCCGGATGCGTCATGGCTGGTGGGTGCGCGGGGTCGCCGCCCGCGCCGCTGGGACGATAGCACCCCCGGCCGCGGGGTCCGCAGGCGGTTCGCGCGGGATGCTCCGCGGGGGTCCGTCCACGGCGGAGCGGCGGCGATGGCGGCCCGCGTCGCCAGAATGTGCGTAGTTCGGTGGGCCGTCAATCGCTATACCATCCACCGCAGTCGGGGCCGCACCGCTTCGGAGGCGCCCATGCCAAGGCGCCTTCCGCTCCCGACGGCCCCTGATCGCTCGTCCGGTCGTCTCGGATCCGCCAATCGACGGGATCCGGAACAAGTGTGAGGCACGCGAGTTCCGAAAACCGACTGAGCGGCGTCCGCCGCATCTGCACGCATGTTCCGCCGCAAGAAGCCCGCCGAGCCGACCGCCGAACAGATCGCCGACGACATGGTCGTGGTCGTCGACCAGTCGGTGAACCCCTACCTCGTGCTCTTCCACGAGCCGGCCGGGTTCCGCGCCGAGCAGGTGCGCGGTCTGCGCAACCGCCTGGTCGCGATGAACCCTGACGGCGAGCCGAAGACCCTCGTCGTGACGTCCGCTGTCTTGGGGGAGGGCAAGAGCGTCTCGGCGCTCAACCTCGCGATGGCGTTCGCCGAGCTGGAGCGTCAAGAGGTCGTGCTGGTCGACGCCGACCTCCGACGGCCTTGCTGCGAGAGCTACCTGAACCTCAACCAGGGCCCCGGGCTCAGCGACGTGCTGCTGGGTCACGAACCCGTGGAGCGTGTCCTCCGGCCCGCGGGCTACCGCGACCTGATGCTGCTCGGCGCCGGCAGCCGCGTCGACAACCCCGCCGAGGTGTTCAGCTCCTCGCGCCTGGACCAGCTGCTGCAGCGCCTCAAGGAGCGCTTCCAGTACGTCGTGGTCGACACGCCGCCGGTGCTGTCCTCGACCGACGCGGGCGTGCTGTCCGCGGCGGCCGACGGCACGCTGCTGGTGGTGCGTCTGGAGCACTCGCTCAAGAAGCAGTCGCGGGACGCGTGGCAGGTGCTGAGCGACATGGGCGGCAACGTGCTGGGCACGTTCGTCACCGAGGTCCGCGGCCAGGACCCGGACAGCGACCGCCGCCTCGCCTACGAGCCGATCTCGGGGGAGCGCTAGCGTCCGGTGAGCAACTTCAAGGAGACGCTGAAGGACGCGCTGCGGCAGGTCTCGTTCCGCACCTCCCTGGACAAGCTCAAGAAGAAGGGCGTCCAGGACGTCAACGTGCTCGGCATCGACCGCATCGTCGGCCTCGTCGAGGCCGCCGTGCACCGCAGCCTCAAGTCGCGGTTGATGGGGGTCGAGCGAGAGGCCGTCGCCGAGTCGACCAAGGCCGAGTTCCTCCGGCTGCTGCGCTCCAACGAGGACCTGCAGCGGGAGAAGAGCGAGATGGAGCGGGCGCAGGAGCGGGCCGAGGAGGAGATCGACCTGATGCGCCGCGAGCTGGCGCAGAAGCGCAGCGCGCTGAAGCTCCGGCTCGAGCAGGACTCGGTCGAGCAGGCCAACCGCTACGTCGGCGCCGACGCGGAGATCGCGGGCAAGCTGTCCGACGTGATCGG
>JBMHDP010000481.1:0-2601 GCA_049889335.1 Planctomycetota bacterium | reverse complement strand
GCTGCGGGCTCTCCTCCAGGGCGAGCTGCGCGCGCGCCGCGCGCATCGCCGCGCGCGCGTTGTTGGCGGCGGCGCCGTAGTCCGCCGTCGCCATCGCGAGCTGACGGAGCAGCACGCGCGCGCGCAGCTCGTGCACGGGATAGCGCGCCGCCTTGACCGCGGCGTCCAGGTGAGGCGTCAGGCGATCGATCGGCGTGTCGGGGGTGCGCAGCCGGTCGTAGACGAGATTGAGGTGCGCGACGGCGTTCTGCTCGTCGACGGCGAGGCTCGCCTGCCAGAGCGTCGCGTCGTCGCGGAAGTCGTGCGCGCGCCCGGCTCCCAGCCAGAGCAGCGGCGCGCCGAGCAGCGCCGCGAACCAGGGGCCGCGCCGGTGCAGCGCGGCGGCGGCCGCCGCGACGGCGAGCGCGAGACCGGGGACCGCGAGGTAGAGGTAGCGATCCGCAGCCGCGATCGAGGAGGCCGGGTAGGCGGTGTTGAATGGGAGCAGCGCGATCACGAACGCGCAGAGGCCCGCGCCGACGGCCCGCGTCGACGACCTTAGGACCAGCAGCAGGCCGGTGACCACCACGACCGTGAGCGCGAGGGCGCCGGGCAGCAAGGCGTCCCGGAAGGCTTCGAGCGTCCCGACCTCGGGATAGAGGACGTTTAACTGCAGCGGCCAGACCGCGGTGACGAGATAGTGCAGGAAGGCGCCCGGCACCTGCGCGAGCCGCTGCAGCGGATCGGCAGCGGCCAGGGTGCCCTGTGACGCAGCGACCTGCTGGTGCATCCACGCGAGGCCCGCGGCCACGCCGAGCGCGAGCAGCGGCCCGGCGAAGCGACGCCGCCCGCCGCCGGCCCACGCGGCCACGCCGAGCGCGAGCAGCGGCGTCACGACCGCCGTCGCGTTGGCGAGCATGGCCACGGCGGTGCAGCCCGCGACCCCGAGCGCGCGAGACGTCTTCGGGGCGCGCGCCGTCAACAGCAGCGCCCAGAACACGAACACCGCCGAGAGCACGACCTTGCGGCTGCTGACCCAGGCGACCGACTCGGCGAGCGCCGGGTGCACGACGAACAGGCCGGCCGCGACGTGCGCGGCGAGGCGGGAGACGCCCAGCGTCTCCAGGACCCGGACCAGCACGACCGCGGCCAGCGCGTGCAGCAGTAGCGCGTGCAGGTGCGGCAGCACCGGCGCGCCGCCCGCGAGCGCGAAGTCCAGCCAGAGCGACGTGTGCGCCACCGGCAGGTACGCGTTGGCGATCGGCTCGGTCCACACCGCGCCGAGGCCGCGGACGAACTCGGGGTTGTCCGGGCCGAAGAAGAAGTTGTCGTCGAACTGCAGCAGGTCGGCGCCCAGCGCCGCCGGCAGATACGTGACCAGCGCCAGCAGCGCCATGGCCACCCACGTCGGCCAGCGCGGCGCGCGCGGTTCGTCTGGGTCGAGGCTCGCGTTCATCGGAGGGGGTCGCCACGTTACCAACGCGACGCGGCGTGCGCTTGCCTTCGCGTGGATCCGCCGCGAGCATGCGCCCGTGCTCGCCGCCTACGCTGCCCGCCACCTCGCGTCAGACGAAGACGCGCTCGCCGCCTCGCTGCGCGCCCGCGGCCGCGAGGTGTGGCCGCTGCTGCGGCGCGGCGCAGCGCTCGGGCACGCCGTGACCGTCTCCCGCGCGCCGCTCCCCGAGCGCGTCGAGCAGCGGCGATGGCGCGCCGCCGAGCCGGTCTTCCTGCCGGGCGTGCTCGGCGACGTGGACGCGTCGTGGGGCCGCGAGATCGACGCCTGCCTGGAGATGTTCGCGCGCCTCCGGGATGGCGAGACCGAGCTGCTGGACGAGCTCGAGGAGCGGCTCCGGGACGACGACTGGCTGCGCTACGCGGGCAGCACGGTCGACCGAGAAGACCCCCGCGAGCTGGAGCGGTGCTTCGTCGACGCCGAAGTCGACGGCGAGGCCGTCGCGTCCGACCTCTGGGCGAAGCTCGCGTGGATCGCCGCGGACGAGGCCGACCGCTCGCTGAGGATCCGCTTCTCCAACGGGCTCGACCAGCTGGAAGAGTGGATGACGACGAGCGACCACACCGCGAGCTGGGTCGACCGGTTCGCGCTGCACGCGTTCCCCGAGTGCCGCGCGGTCCTGTCGTGCGCGCCGCTGCGAGCGCGCCTGGACCGCCTCGTCGACCGGCCGCACCGCCTCTCCGAACGCATCCTCTACAACAACGCCCCCGGCGGCGGCGCGGTCTTCCACCACGACGCCGAGCCCGGCCAGCTGGGGGTCGTGTTCTCGCAGCTGCAGGGGAACACCGCGTGGTTCACGCTCCCCAAGCGGCGGCTCGCCCGGCTGCTGGCGACGTTCGGCTGGAAGGACGAGCGCGCCGGCATGGAGGCCCTCGACCGCGCCGACGACGCGGAGCTGCTGGAGGTCCTGAACCGGGACGAGGCGTTCGCCCGCGCGCTCGCCGCGCACGGCGCGCTGTTCGTGCTCCGCGCCGGCGACGCGATCCTGCTGCCTTCGCACAGCCCGGACGACGTCGCGTGGCACAGCGTGCTCGCCCTGGGAGATCGTCCGAGCCTGGCCCACTCCTACGGTGTGTTCGGACGCGAGGCGGATTACGACGTCGGCGGCG
>JBMHDP010000480.1:0-10098 GCA_049889335.1 Planctomycetota bacterium | reverse complement strand
GGCCGCGCGCGGCAACGCGCGCTCCACCCGCAGCCGGGCGCCCAGCACCCGCGTCGCCCAGCTCGACACCGCGGCGCGCTCGACAGCAGCGGCCCCTCGCAGGGCCGGCGAGCGCGCCATCACGTCGCCCACTCCGCGGCGGGTCTCCAGGCACTGCGCGACGACCTCGGCGACGCGCTCGCGGCAGAGTCGGTCCGGCGGGCTCACTTGTGGTACGGGTGCCCCGCGATCACGGTCGAGACGCGGTAGAGCTGCTCGACCAGGACCACGCGGACGAGGCCGTGCGGCATGACCATGGCGGACAACGAGAGGCAGTGGTCTGCCTCGGCCCGCAGCGCGGGGTCGAGGCCGTCGGCGCCGCCGATCACGAACGCGAGGTCTCGTCCGAGGTGCTGCCACTGCTCGAAGCGGGCCGCGCACTGCTCGGTGGACCACGCCGCGCCGCGCTCGTCGAGGGCGACCAGCAGGGCGTTCTTTGGGAGCGCCTGGCGGATCCGCGCCGCCTCCTCTCGCCGCACCCTGGCGGCGTCGGCGCCGCTGGTGCGCGCGCCAGGCTTGACCTCGACGACGCCGAACTGCCACGCGCGCGGCATGCGCTTCTCGTACTCCGCGCAGCCGTCCACGACCCACCGCGGCTGTCGACCCGACACCGTGACCACGCGGACCTTCACGGTGCTCCCTCGCCGAACAGGCCCTGCTGCTGATGCGGCCTGCGAAAGGGGCTCGGCGTCGCCGGGGGGCGCGGCGCGGTCATGCCCAGGCGACGCGCGGTGCGATCGAAGAGATCCGCGATCAGCTGGTAGCGCGCGCCCTCGCCCCTCATCCGCGCGCCGAACCGCGCGTCGCTGTGGGCGCCGCCGCGCATCTGCCGCAGCAGCGACAAGACCTTCTCGGCGCGCAGCGGAAACGCCCGCTGGAGGCGCTCGGTGAACACGGCCTCGACCTCGGCCGGCATGCGCAGCAGCACGTGGAACGCCTGGGTCGCGCCGGCGTCGCGGGCGGCCTCGAGGATCGCGGGCACCTGGTGGTCGTTGAGCCCGGGGATGAGCGGCGACACGCTGACGCCGACGGGTACGCCGGCGTCTGCGAGCGCGCGGACAGCGCGCAGACGCCGCTCGGGCAAGGAGACGAAGGGCTCGATGCGGCGAGACTCCTCGGCCTCGGAGAAGGGCACGCTCACGAACACCGTCGCCGCGCCGTGCGCTGCGAGCGCCGCCAGCAGGTCGACGTCGCGCTCGACCAGCGCGCCCTTCGTGATGATGCCGACCGGCTGGCGGAACTCGAGGCAGACCTCCAGGCACGCGCGCGTCAGCCGATAGCTCGCCTCGAGCGGCTGGTAGCAGTCGGTCACGCCGCTGAAGACGAGGTTCTCGCCGCGCCAGGACCGTCGACTCAGCCGCGCTCGCAGCAGCGCCGCCGCGTTGCGCTTGACGACGATGCGCCGCTCGAAGTCGGAGCCCGCGCCGAAGCCCAGGTACTGATGCGTCGGTCGCGCGTAGCAGTAGGCGCAGCCGTGGAAGCAGCCGCGGTAGGGGTTGATCGACCAGCGGAACGGGATGTCCGGGCTCTGGTTCTCGGAGACGATCGACCGCGCGTCCTCCTCGAAGACCTGCAGGGCCGCGTCCGGCGCCTCGCCCAGCAGCTCGGTGTGCTGCGTGGACCAGGGGTTGGGTGGGTTGTCGACCGGGTGCATGAGCGGCTCGGGCCCATGCTACGCAGAACGACGGCCCGGGCGAACCTCGTCGCCGACGTCCGCCGGACTCAGTCGGCCGCGGCGCCCGCTCCGAGCGCAGCGCCCGTGCGGGTCCGCTCGACGACGCCGTCCCAGAGGCCGAGCCGCGCGCGCAGCGCGGCGACGGCGGCCTGTTCGGCCTCGGCCCAGCGGCCCTCGTCGTCTCCGCACACGTTGCTCAGCAGCTGGGCGGCCATCGGGCCGTGCTCTTCTCCGTCGACCTCGACGTGACGGTCCAGGTAGTCGATCAGCAGGGAGGTGTCCGCGCGACCCTGAGCGCGCAGGTCGTGGACGAGCTCGCGGAACATCGACGGGATCACGTCCTCTCGACCCAGCGTGAACGACGCCGCCGTCGCCGCCAGCGAGCCGCTGCGCACCGCCTCGAACGTGACCGTCGAGAACCGCCGGGCGGGCGCCGGCGCGCTCGCGAGCGCGCGGAGCACGTCTTCGCCGGCGTCGACTCGGCGGAGCACCGCGTCGATGTGAGCCGTGCTGCCGCCGCACTGCCGCACCGCCGCCGTGTACATCTCGAAGTGGCTGGTGAAGGCCCCGGCGATCTGGTCGCTCTCTTCGCCGAGCACGATCTCGTTGATCAGCCTCCGGGACGCGGGGTCCCCGACCGGACGCCAGACCTCGTCGACGCACGTCAGGCGACGCTGCAGCGCCTTGAGCAGCGACATGAAGTCCCACACCGCGAACACGTGCAGCGACAGGAAGCCGTGCAGGTCCTCGAGCCCGCGCAGCGAGCTGTAGACGGGGTGCGAGACGAGCTGGTCACGCAGCGGCTGGAGGCGCCGCTGCAGCTCGACGAAGCGGGGGGTCGTCATAGCAGAGGGATCAACGGAGTCTCTCGACGAGGAATTGCCGGATATCGGCGAGCTCCTGCGGGCAGACGCTGTGATCCATAGGATACGACCGGAACCGGACGGCGTAGCCACGCGCCGCGAGCGCGTCGCGTGCGGCTTCGCCGCGAGCCAACGGCACCATCGGATCGAAGGTCCCGTGACCCTGGAAGATCGGTGTCTGTTGGTTGGCGGAGGTGCGCTCGTCGTCGAGCGTCTCTTCGACGACCGAGTAGGCCGAGAGCGCGAGGACGCCGGCGAGGGGCTCGCTGTGGCGTAAGCCCGTGAACAGCGCCATCGCGCCGCCCTGGGAGAAGCCGGCGAGCAGGATCTTGCTCCAAGGGACGCCGCGGCCGTGCTCACGGGCCAGCAGCGCGGTGACCTGCCCCGCGGAGCGACGCACGCCGGCCTCGTCGTGCCGCCGCTGCAGGTCGACCTCGGAGATGTCGTACCACGCGGGCATCTCGAGGCCGCCGTTGAGCGTGACCGGGATCGACGGCGCGTGCGGAAAGACGAACCGCACCCCCAGATCGGCAGGCAGGTCGAGCTCGGGCACGATCGCGGCGAAGTCGTGGCCGTCGGCCCCGAGCCCGTGGAGCCAGACGACGGCCGCGCGGGCGCTGCCAGGGGGTGAGATTTCGACGGCTGGGAGACAGTCCACGACCTCCCCATGGTGCCACCCCGTCGGCGCGTGCCAAGGCGTCGGTGCGAGCGAGCGTGCTGCCGGGACAAAAGGTATGCTGCGCTGGTGCACCCGTTCGATCACATCGTGGAGGAGCGCCTCCGCCACGCCGAGGACGCCGGCGAGCTCCGCGGCCTGCCAGGGAGCGGGCGACCGCTGCAGCTGGAGGACGTGAGCCGCGTGCCGGACGAGCTCCGCGCGAGCTACCTGCTGCTCAAATCGAACGGCTTCCTGCCGCCCGAGCTGGAGGCGAAGCAGGAGTGGCTGCGGCTGGAGGACCTGCTGCGCGCCTGCACCGGCGGCGACAGCCGCGCCCGGCTCCGCGCCGACGTCGAGCGCGCGCGGTCGCGCTACCGACAGCAGGTCGCCGCGCGATCGCCGCACCTCGCAGCGCTCGCCGCAGGACGAGGAGTGCCCGCGTGACCCGGCGACCGTGGACCGCCGCCGCGGCGCTGGCGCTGGCTGCCGTCTACCTGCCGACGCTCTTGCCGCTCGTCGTGGGGCCGCTCCGGCACTCGGCAGGCTCCGTCGCCAGCTACCTGCGCGTCGCGCCGATCCTCCCAGGGTTCGCGCCCGGAGCGCTGGTCAGCCAGGCCACCGGCGCCCCGGTGCCGGTGGCCGCGGCGGTCTTCACCGCGCTGATCCTCGCCGGGATGCTCCTGGTCGCGCGGCGCCGACACCTCGACGACGCGCTAGCCGTCGCCGCCGTGCTGGGCCTGCTGGTCGGCGTCGAGAGCTTCTTCTTGGGCGTCGCGCTCCGCGCGTGAGCGGCGCGGCCGGCGGGACGTTTCCTGCGACCTGCCGCCGTTTGCTGGCGCGGCGACCGCCTGTCTGCGCGTAGGCTGAGGTCATGACCCCTCCCCCGCTCCCGACGCGGAGCGCCGCTCGATGACCCAGGACTTCGCCTCGCTCGGGGTCCGCCCCGAGATCCTCGCTGCGCTGCGCGCGCGCGGCTACGAGACCCCGACGCCGATCCAGGCGGGCTCCATCCCGCACCTGCTGGACGGCGCAGACCTGCTCGGGATCGCGCAGACCGGCACCGGCAAGACCGCCGCGTTCTCGATCCCGATGCTGCAGATCCTGCACGAGGAGGACCAGCGGCCGCGGCCGGGTCGTCCGCGCGCGCTGGTGCTCGCGCCCACGCGTGAGCTGGCGCTGCAGATCAAGGACGCCTGCGTCTCGTACGGCAGCGAGCTCGGGCTCGTGACCGCGCTGGTCTTCGGCGGCGTCGGCCAGACCCCGCAGGTCAAGGCCCTGCAGCAGGGCGTCGACATCTTGATCGCGACGCCGGGCCGCCTGCTGGACCTGATGAGCCAGGGGCACTGCAAGCTCGGCGACGTCGACGTCCTCGTGCTGGACGAAGCCGACCGCATGCTCGACATGGGCTTCCTGCCCGACGTCCGACGCATCCTGCAGAAGTGCCCGAAGGAGCGACAGTCCCTGCTGTTCTCGGCGACCATGCCCGAGGACATCACCGCGCTCGCCAACAAGTTCCTGTTCGAGCCCGTGCGCGTCGAGGTGACGCCGCCCGCGGCCACCGCGGACCGGGTCGAGCAGAGCGTCTACCACGTGCAGAAGGCCAAGAAGCGGGAGCTGTTGGTCAAGCTGCTCGAGGACCCGGCGTTCGTCCGGACCCTGGTGTTCACCCGCACCAAGCACGGCGCCGACCGCGTCGCCAAGCACCTGGTGCGCGCGGGGATCCCCGCCCACGCGATTCACGGCAACAAGTCCCAGGGCGCGCGTGAGCGGGCGCTGGGCGAGTTCCGCGCCGGCAAGGCGATCGTGCTCGTCGCGACCGACATCGCCGCGCGCGGCATCGACGTGCCGGAGATCTCCCACGTGGTGAACTTCGACCTGCCGAACGTGGCCGAGAGCTACGTGCACCGCATCGGCCGGACCGCGCGCGCAGGCCGCGCCGGCATCGCGATCTCGTTCTGTGACGAGGGCGAGCACGACTACCTGCGCGACATCCAGAAGCTGATCAAGCAGCGCATCCCGTCGCTGCGGCAGCAGGACCTCGGCAAGGGCGCGCCGAAGGGAGCAGACAAGGACGACGACCGCCCTCGCCGCAAGCGACCCGCGGACGCGGACGGTCGGCTGCGCCCCGAGGCGCGACACGCGCCGGGCCCCTACGCCAACTCCGACGAGGTCCGCCGTCCGCGTCAGCCGGCCCAGGGCCGCGGCAAGGGCAAGGTCAAGGACGAGGACCGCCGGCGACGCGGCGAAGCGCGGCCGGGCGGTCGGCGGGCCGGCGGCGCGACCGGGCCAGCCAAGAAGGGTCCGTCGCAGCCGAAGAAGGCTGCGCCGAAGGCGCGCGGCGGCGGCAAGAAGCGCAGCGAGGCCGGCAAGAAGGCCGCCGCGCGCGGCCGGCGCTAGGCCCCGCCGTGATGTCGCTCGCCGTCGTGGACCAGCCCCTCGCTGCTGGCGACGATCGTCGCCACCGTCGCGTCGCCCGTCACGTTGAGCACGGTGCGGCACATGTCGAGCGGCCGGTCGACCGCGAGGATCAGGCCGATGCCCGCCTCGGGTAGACCGACCTGCTTCAGCACGATCACCAGCATGACGATGCCGACGCCCGGGACGGCCGCGGTGCCGATCGAGGCGAGCGCCGCGGTCAGCACGATCATCAGCTGCTGGCCGAGGTCCAGCGGCACGCCGAGCGCGTTGGCGATGAACACCGCGGCGACCCCCTGGTAGAGGCCGGTGCCGTCCATGTTGATGGTCGCGCCGAGCGGCAACACGAAGCTGGAGACTTCTTCGTCGACGCCGACGCCCTCCTCGACCGACTTGATCGTCACCGGCAGCGTCGCCGCGCTGGAGCTCGAGCTGAACGCCAGCAGCTGTGCTGGCACCATCGCCTTGGCGAACCTCCGCCACGGCACGTTGGTCAGCAGCTTGAGGAGCGCGGTGTAGACCACGAGGTAGTGCACGAACAGCGCGATCACGACGGTCGCCATGTAGCCGCCGAGGCTGGCGAGCAGGTCGCCGAGCTGCGCCGGGTCCTTGCCGAGGTCGGCGACGACCGCGGCGAGCATCGCGAAGACCCCGAGCGGCGCGATCTTCATGATCACCTGCACCATCTCGATGATCGCGTCGCTCAAGAGCTGGAAGACCTTGATGACGTGCGTCGTGCCTTCGACCCGCCGCGACAGCCGGGTGAGCGCGATTCCGAGCATCAGCGCGAAGAACACCACCTGGAGCATCTGCGCGTCGGCCAGCGCGCCGAACGGGTTGGTCGGCACGATGTTGACGAGCTGATCGACGATGCTGACCTGGGACGCGGCCGCCGCCTTCTGGTTGGCGGTCTCGCCGTAGGCGTTCATCAGCTTCTCGCGCGTGCCCTCCGACAGCCCAGCGCCCGGGCTGAAGATGTTGACCACGACGAGGCCGATCGTGATCGCGACCGCCGTCGTGCCGAGGTAGAGCGCGATCGACTTTCCGCCGATGCGGCCGAGCTTGCTCGAGTCGTTGAGGCTCGCGACGCCCGCCACCAGCGAGAACAGCACCAGCGGCACCGCGATCATCTTGAGCAGGTTCAAGAACAGCCGACCGACCGGCTGGATGTAGTCCATGACGTGCGCGGTGGACCCGCTGATCGCCGCGACGTAGCCGTAGGCCACGCCCAGGACGAGCCCGATCAGGATCCACCAGTGCATCGCGAGCTTCGGCACGCAACCACGAACGTAGTGGTAGGTTACTCCTAGGCCGCGGCGAACGAGGATCGCACAGTGAGTAACGAGCTTCCGCATCGATACACGGTAGCGATCCGCGCGTCGCTATTGCCAGCGCGTCTTCACCGGCCGCGGCGCGGGCACGGCGCGGACCCCGAGCGCCGCTCCGTCCCCCTGCCCCGAGACGATCGCCTCGACGGACACGACCAGCCGCGGATCGCGAACGGCGGCGACGCGGGTGAAGGCGCCCGCGCGCTCGCTGCGGGCGACGACCGCTTCCCGACCGCGCACCACGCCGCCCTCGACGAACCGGCGGTAGAGCACCCGGTGCGCCTCGCTCACCTTGCTGTAGAGCGCGATCGCCTGGGCGCCGGGGCCGAGCGCGAGCGCGAAGTGCTCGTGCGGCACGTTGCCTGCGACGAGGCCGGGGTCGTCGCAGAGCGTCGACGTGGTCCAGCGCTCTCCGTCCGGAGAGAAGGCCAGCAGCAGCCGTCCGTTGTCAGGGCGCCCGATCCCCCCGCGCCCGGCGGCCGGGTAGGCGACGGTGCGGGCGCCGAAGGGGTGCACGACCAGGGCGCTGGCGTTGGAGACGTAGCGGCCGCTCGCGGGGCGCACGCTGACCTCCACGTCCGCGGGCTGCTCGAACGCGCGCGTCGTGAGGTCGAAGCTCCGGTAGCCGATCATCGAGTGCGCCGGCGAGGTCCGATAGCTCACGTGCGCCGCGTCGTCGCGCACCTGCAGGCTGGCCCAGACGCCGTAGCGGTTGGTGTGGATCGGGTGCGGCCCCTGCCACCCCGCGCCGTCGCCGCTGCGGATCAACAGGCCGCTGCTCCAGCCGCTGGGCCACGGCGGCTGCTGCGGCCGCCGGTGGGTCGAGACCAGCGCCACCACGTCGCCGCCGTCGGTCCGCGCGACGTCGCAGACGCTGAACTGGTCCTCGGGGCCGGTCGCGCGCTGCAGCACCTCGACCGCGCCGACCCAGCGAGCGGCGTCGACGTCGAACTCGCGGTAGCAGGCGGACATGTGCTCCGCCGGCGCGAGGCGCGCCGCGTAGACGACGTGCAGCCGCGACGCGTCGCGGGCGCCGGTCACGGCGCCGTAGGCAGCCGCGTCCTCCGGGACCCGATCGACGCGGCGCCAGGTCTGCCCCTGATCGACGCTCCGGTGGAGCCAGAGCCGCCGCACGTCTCCCTCGGCGCGGTGCTCGTAGACGAGACACCAGAGGTGACCGCGCGCGTCGGCCGTGACGCCCTGCGAGAACGACCGCATCGCGAGGACCTCGGCGCCCGCTGCGACGGCCGCGACGACCGGGAGCTGCTGGCCGGGCAGCGCCGCCGCCAGGCACAGAACACCGGAGGCCAGGGGCGCGCGCATGCGCGGATGCTATCGTGCGGGCATGCGCGCGTCGCAGACGATCCTGATCACCTCGGTCGCGCTGAGCACCGTCGCGTGCGGCCGCGCGCCGGCGTGGCTCGGCGCGCACCGCATGACCTTGGCCTCACCCGGCGGTGAGCTGCCCTTCCGCCTGACCCTCGGCGTCGACGGCGGCGAGGTGTCCGCGACCATCGGCAACGGGAGCGAGCGGATCCAGGTGCCCGCGGTCGAGCTCGGTGACGCGCTGGTGCTGCGCTTCCCTCACTACGACAGCGAGCTGCGGCTCGACCCTGTGACCCTCGACGGCGAGTGGATCAAGCGCCGCGGACGCAAGGGCGAGACGCGGATGCAGGCGCGGCGCAGCGCCGACGGCCCGCGCTTCGCGCTCGCGGCGACCGAAGGCGGGACGGCCTGGACGGGCGGCCGCTACGCCGTCGACTTCGCGCAGAGCGAAGACGCAGCGGTCGGTGAGTTCTCCGTCTCCCGTTCCCCCGCCACCTGGAACTGCGAAGGCACGTTCCTGACGACGCTCGGAGACTACCGCTACCTCGCGGGCAACACCGACGGCCGCAGCTTGCGGCTGTCGTGCTTCGACGGCGCGCACGCGTTCCTGTTCCACGCGGAGCGCGACGCCGACGGCGCCCTGCGAGGAGACTTCTGGTCGTCGGACAGCTGGCACGAGGCGTGGACCGCAACGCCGGACCCCGCAGCGCAGCTCGCCGACGGCTGGGCGCTGACGAAGTGGCGCGGCGGCGCCGAGCTCAGCGAGACGAGGCTCCGGGCGCTCGACGGCGGCGCGGCGTCGCTCGGAGACGCGCGGTTCGCGGGGCGCCCCATGGTGATCGAGGTGTTCGGGTCGTGGTGTCCCAACTGCCACGACCACGGCGCCTACATGGCCGAGCTGCACCGGCGCTACGAGGCGCGCGGGCTGCAGGTCGTCGGCGTCGCGTTCGAGCACGACGAGGACTTCGCCCGCTGCGCGCGCCAGGTCGAGGCGTTCGTCGCGCGCCACGGCGCGGACTTCCCGATCTTCGTCGGCGGCCTCTCGGACAAGGCGAAGGCCACCGCGTCGCTGGCGGTGCTCGACCGGGTGCGCTCGTTCCCCACCACGATCTTCGTGGACCGGCACGGCGCCGTGCGCGGCGTCTACCAGGGCTGGTCCGGACCCGCTACCGGCCCTGCACACACGCGCCTACGACAGCGCTTCGAGCAGCTGGTGGAAGACCTGCTCGACCAAGACTGAGGCGGCCTCGCCGACACCCGATGCACGTCGCGCTCTGTCTGTTCCGCTACTTCCCCCACGGCGGGATGCAGCGTGACCTCATGGCCACCGCGCGCTCGCTTCGCGCGAGCGGACACGAGGTGACGGTCTACTGCCACACGTGGGAAGCGGCGGCGCCGCCGGACCTCGCGGTCGCGGTGCTCCCGACCACCGGCCGCAGCAACCACGCGCGCGCGCAGGCGTTCGGGCGCGCGCTGGCGGGGCAGCTGCCGCGGGCCCGGCCTGACGTCGTCGTCGGCTTCGACAAGGTGCCGGGGCTCGACCTCTACTTCGCCGCCGACCCGTGCTACGTCGCCCGCGCTGCGAGGAAGCCCTGGCCGTACCGGCTCACCCCGCGATACCGCGCGTTCGCCGCGCTCGAGGAGGCCGTCTTCGGGCCGCGCGGGGCGCGGGTCCTGCTGCTGGACGACCGCGAGCGCGCCGCCTACCGGCGCGCCCACGCCACCGCAGAGGATCGCTTCGTGCTGCTGCCCCCCGGCGTCGCGCGGGATCGCCGCCGCGGCGCGGACACGCCC
>JBMHDP010000479.1:0-23081 GCA_049889335.1 Planctomycetota bacterium | reverse complement strand
CGCGCGGCGAGCGCGTCCGTCACCTCGCGCAGCGCCGCGGCCGCGGCGTCGCGCGCTTCGCCTGCTTCGAGCGACGCGAGCTGCGCCCGGCGGGCGCGCAGCAGCTGAGCCAGCGTCGCGACGCGGTTGGGGTTCTTGTCGTCGTCCTTCTCGAGCGCCTTGAGCGCGTCTTCGACCTTGCCGGCCGCCACCTGCACACCCGCGCGGAGCGCCCGGCTCACGCGCACGCCTTCGAGCTCGGCGAGGGCCGCCGCTGCGTCGCCCGCGGCCAGCAGCCGCTCGGCCTGCAGCTCACGCTGCAGGTTCAGCACCGACTGCACGACGTCCGACGGCGCCTTGCCGGCGTCCTCGACGGCCGCGAGGAACTTGTCCCGCTTCAGCCGCTCGTCGTGCGCCTTCTGCTCGGCCTCGTCGATCGCGAGCGCGCGGCGGGCCCGCGCCTTGGCGAGCAGCTGGCCGACGTCCGCGACGACCCGCGCCGCCGCCTCGGTGCGACCGAGGCGGTAGTAGGCGCGGCCGAGCAGCCGCAGCCGCGCGACCTCGCTCTTCAGGTCGTCGCTCTGCTCGAGGTAGCCGTCCCGCACCAGCTGCGCGGCCTCCTCCCACAGGCTGTGGTCCTCGCACAGCTGGATCAGGCGCTTGCGGCCGTAGCCCGCGGCCGAGCCGCCGTCGGCGATCTTGTTGTGCTCGGGGTGCCGGGGCAGCTCGACGAGGTTCTTCGCGATCTGCAGCGCGTCCTCGACGCGGCCGCAGTGGCCGAGGCTGCGCGCGAGCCACTCCTGGTTGTGCGCGTAGTTGTGGATCAGGAACGGCATCACGCCGTCGCGCATCATGTGCGCGTGGTCCGCGCGGCCCGAGGCCTCCTGTTGCCACGCCGCCTCGGGGTGGCGGTGGAGCTTGGCGTAGATGTGGCCGGGCATGTGCCACTGGTGCGCGATCGCGGGCGCGCTGGAGCCGTTTCGTGCCGCCGAGCCGAGCGCCCGGCGCGCGTCCTCCCGGTCCCAGAGGTGGATCCGGTAGTGGTGGGCCGGGTGCAGCGGCTGGGTCTCGAAGACCTGCGCCAGGAGCGCGTCGACGGCCGCGTGCGAGACGATCGGGACGCCGGAGCCCCACCGGTAGGCGAGCCAGTTCTGCACCGCGAGGAACGCCTTGGCCTCGACGTCGTCGGGGTACTCGAACACGATCGTGCCGAGGTCCTTGAGCAGCCGCTTGTTCAGGGCGGCCACGTCCTTGCCTCCGCGCTCCTTGTTCTTCTCGACGACCGCCGCGATCGCGGCGTCCCGGCGCGCGTCGTCCCCCGACTGCAGCGCCGCGCGGTCGTCGTCCGACACGCGGTAGAACCGCGCCCAGGCGTCGATCCACAGCTGCTCGCGCGCGCAACAGTCCCTGCTGCGGGCGACCGCGTTGGCGATGAAGCCCGCGGCGCGCTCGGCGACGTCGTCGTTCGCCCGGCACATGCCCCAATAGGCCATCGCGCAGTCCGGGTGGAGCTTGGCCACCTGCCGGAAGCTGCGCTCCGCCTCGAAGTGCCAGAAGCCGTGCTGCTGGGTCACGCCCTGATCGAAGAACTCCTGCGCGCGCTCGCTGATCCCCTCGACGGGGAAGTGCACGGCGTCGCCCAGGCCCGGCATCAGGTAGGCGGCCGAGCGCGGCCCCTCGTCGAAGGTGGAGCCGTGCCGGGAGTGGCCGTAGGTCTCCTCCACGCCCTCCTGGGCGCAGACGAACAGGCACAGGAACGGGACGACGAGGGCGGCTCTCATGCGCGCCATGGTAGCAGCAGGTCTCGAGGGCGGCGTATCGATGTTGCCACAACGCCGCGCCGGCGCGCGTCGACCGAGGGCCCGCGCATGCTGACGAACGGACCCGCTCGCGCGCGGCGCCCCTGCTTCGGACCGCGCGGCTGTCGACGCAGGCCGAGACACAGCCGGTGCAACCGACCGAATACCGGCAGCGGCGCGTCGCGCGGACGTGAGAAAGATCGGAGATCTCGCGAACCTGCGGGCGACGAGCGCGTTGGCCCCTGGGTCATGCGAAGGACCTTGCTGCTCGTCTCCGTCGCCGCGGCTGCCGCCGCCTGCGACGACCACCCCGCCGCCAGCCGACGCGACGGCGCGCCGCTCCCCCAGCGCGCCCCGACGCAGGCGGCCCTGGACGAAGGGCCGCGGAGCAAGGGGCCCGGGGGGCCGCCGCCGCCCGCCGCGAGCGCCGAGGAGACCGAGAGCGCCTTCGACTCCAACCAGTGGAACTCGGCGATCGGACTCAGCGGCGGCGCGGGCGGCCGCTACGCCGCCCGCATGGGCCGCGCCCGCGCGCGGAACACCCCCACCGAGAGCTACGCCGAGGTCCCAGCGGGCGCGTTCTTCACCGTAGCGACCGACCCCCTCTCGACCTTCGCCGCGGACGTCGACAGCGCCTCGTTCACGAACGCCCATCGCATGCTGCGGGACGGCGAGACGCCGCCGACGGCCGCCATCCGCGTCGAGGAGTTCGTCAACGCCTGCCGCTACGAGCTGCCGACCCCGACCGGGCGGAAGACGTTCGCGTTCGAGTCGGAGGTCGCCGCGTGCCCGTGGAACCAGGACCGCGAGCTGGTGCGCTTCTCGCTGAGCACCCGCGCCATCGACAAAGACAAGCTGCCGCCGTGCAACTTCGTGTTCCTGATCGACATCTCGGGCTCGATGAACAGCCCGAACAAGCTCGGCCTGATCAAGAAGGCGAGCGACCTGCTGATCGACCAGCTGCGCCCGCAGGACCGCGTCTCCATCGTCACCTACGCCAGCGGCGTGCGCGTGCCGCTCGACTCGGCGTCCGGCAGCGACCGCGGCAGGATCCGCGACGCCGTTCAAGCGCTGCGGACCAGCGGCGGCACCAACGGCCAGGGCGGCATCCAGGCCGCCTACGAGCTGGCGACCAAGAACAGGGTCCAGGGCGTCAACCGCGTGCTGCTGACGACCGACGGCGACTTCAACGTCGGCATCCGCGACGCCGACGAGCTGGAGACCTTCATCGCCGCGCGCAAGGACGACGGCGTGTTCCTGACCGTGCTCGGCTTCGGCAAGGGCAACCTCCGCGACGACCGCCTTGAGCGGCTCGCCAACCGCGGCAACGGCAGCTACCACTACGTCGACAGCCTGCACACGGCGCGCCGCGTGCTGGTCGAGGAGTTCGGCGCCGAGATGATGACCGTCGCCAAGGACGTGAAGCTGCAGGCCGAGTTCAACCCGGACCTGGTCAAGCGCTACCGACTGCTGGGCTACGAGAACCGCACCATCGCGGCCGAGGACTTCCGCGACGACAAGAAGGACGGCGGCGAGATGGGCGCAGGCCACGACGTCACCGCGCTCTACGAGATCGAGCGCGTGCCCGGCGACGTCGACCAGAAGACCGTGCTCGCGACGCTGCGGGTCCGCTACAAGCCGCCGGAGGGGTCCACCAGCCGCGAGGTCACCCACCAGCTCGTGGCCCCCGCGGGCGCCGCGCCCGCGCTCTCCGCCAACGGCCGCGTCGCCGCGACGGCCGCGGCGCTGGCGATGCAGCTGCGCGAAGACGAACACAAGGGCGCGATCACGCCGGACCTGCTCGCCGCGTTCGGTGAGCAGCTCGACCCGGTCCGCAACGCCGAGCTGATCGCCGCCCTGAAGGCGGCCGTGGCGAAGCTGGCGCAGGCCGAGGCGGGCGGACCGGGCGGCGGCGACGGCGGCGACGGCGGCGACGGCGGCGACGGCGACGGGCGCTGAGCCGGGCTACTCGCCCGTCTCGAGGATCTTCTGGACCACGCTGGTCGTCGAGCGCCCTGCGACCAGCGGCACCAGCACGACCTGGCCGCCGTGGTCCTCGACCCACTCGCGGCCGACGACGCCTTTGTCGCGCCAGTCCTCGCCCTTGGCGAGCACGTGCGGCGTGATCGCCTCGATCGCGGCCGCGGGCGTGTCGTCGTCGAACGCCACGACGTAGTCGACCGCCTCCAGCGCCGACAGCACCGCCATGCGGTCCTCGAGCGCGTTGAACGGACGGCCCTTGCCCTTGTCCTGGCGCTGCACCGACGCGTCGGTGTTGACCGCGACCATCAGCGCGTCGCCGTAGCTGCGGCTCTTCTGCAGGTAGTCGCAGTGGCCGGCGTGCAGGATGTCGAAGCAGCCGTTGGTGAACACCAGGCGGCGGCCCTCGGCGCGCATGCGGGACCCGACCTCGACGGCCTGCTCGTGGGTCAGCACCTTGCCGCTCTGGTTCGGAGACGAGTCCCCGAGCCGCGTCAGGACCTCGTGCCGCGACGGCGCCCAGGTGCCCAGCTTGGCGACCGTGATGCCCGCGGCGTGGTTGGCGAGGCGGAGCGAGTCCTCGAGCGACACGCCGGCGGCGCGGCAGTAGGTCAGCATCGACACCACGGTGTCCCCCGCGCCCGTCACGTCGAAGACCTGCCGCGCCTCGGTCGGGAGGATCGTGTGTGAGCCGTCGCCGGTCTCGAAGAAGATGCCGTCCTTGCCCAGCGTGATGACCGCGGTCTCGATCCCGGTGATCTCGCGCAGCCGCTGCGCGGCGGCGTGCATGTCCTGGGTGGTCTCGATACGCACGCCGGTCGCGGCCTCCGCCTCGGCGCGGTTCGGCGTGAGCAGGTCGACGCCCCGGTAGATCGAGTAGTCGGTGCCCTTCGGGTCGACCACCGTGACGCCGTCGACGCTGCGGGCCGCGTCGACCGCCGCCTGGATGATCGCGCGGGTCAGGGCGCCCTTGCCGTAGTCGCTCAGCAGCACGCTCTGCCACGGGAACGGGCGCTGGTTCAAGAGCGCGAGCATGCGCGCCTCGGCGTCGCCGCTGACCGGCGCGCGCGACTCCTGGTCGACCCGCAGCACCTGCAGGGTCTTGGCGACGTAGCGCGTCTTCCGCGTCGTCGGCCGCGTCGCGTCGACGACCAGCGTCTGGGTGTCGATCTCGGCGTCGTCCAGGAGCGCGCGCAATTGCTCGCCCGGCGCGTCGTCCCCGACCACGCCGAGCACCGAGGCCGACGCGCCCAGGGCCCGCAGGTTGGCGGCGACGTTGCAGGCCCCGCCGAGCAGGTAGCGGTCGCGCTCGAAGTCGAAGACCAGCACCGGCGCCTCGGGGGACACCCGCTTCGCGTCGCCGTCGGCGTAGCGGTCGAGGATGAGGTCCCCGACGACCAGCACGCGGGTGTCGGCCAGGGCTCCGAGCACGTCTCCGAGCCGACGGTTCTCGCTGTCCAGAGGTGGGGTCATCAGCGTGGATCTTGGAGGCAGCCGCGCGCCTGGGCGGTGCAGAGGAGGGCCTGGTGCAGCAAGGGGAGCACGATCTCGTGCATCGCCAGGATCGACCGACCCTGCTTGGGCGGTCGCTGCACGACGTTGGTCACCGCGCGGTACTGCTGCAGCATGTCGAAGTTGCAGGTCAGGAAGTCGTCGGTCAGCTGGCCGCGGTTCCGCGCGATCGACACCGCCTTGAGGAACACCTCGGGCATGATCACGGCCGAGCCGACGTTGAGCCAGACCCCCTGCTCCAGTCGGCCGACCGTGTCGGCGAACCGCCAGAAGTCTCGCTGGGTCGCCGCCCCGAGCGCGGCGCCGTCGAGGTCCGGGTCCATGTGCGTGATGTCGCACCCGAAGGCGACGTGCACCGTGGCCGGGACACCCAGGCGCGCGGCCTCGGCGAACACCGACAGCTCCCGGTGCGCCAGCTCACCGTCGAGGATCGCCCGACCGACCGCCTCCCCCAGGCCGAGGCCCTCGTCTCGGGCCCGCACGGCCGCGCCGTTGAGCGCGTCGAGCGTCTCCCGCCACATGCCGAACGTGCCGTTCGGCAGGTTCTCGGCGACGTCCTCGCTGGTCGCGCCCTGGTAGGCGGTCTCCCAGTCGTGGATGGCCGAGGCGCCGTTGGTGGCGACGTGCGTGATCAGGCCGCGGCGCATCAGGTCGATGATCAGCGGCGACAGGCCGACCTTCAGCACGTGCGCGCCGAGCTGAACGCCGACCTCGCGGCCGCGCTCGCGCGCGGTCACGATCTCCGAGACGACGTGCTTCAGCGACTTGCTGCCGTAGATGTCCGGCAGCGCGTCGAACCAACGCAGGAACCCGTCGACCGGCGGCAGCACCTCGGCGAAGTCCTCGCGCTGGACCAGGTTCCTGCGCTCGGCCAGCGGGCGGATGTTCAGCGGCGGCGGCGCCGCGTCGTCGGTTCGATCGGGCATGGCTTCGGCCGCGCCATCGTGCCGAGTGCAGCAGTTCCGGTCCAGAGGATCAGGCGCACATCACGGCTCATCGCGCCGCGGCGGCGCACC
Source organism: Planctomycetota bacterium (assembly GCA_049889335.1). Taxonomy (GTDB): domain Bacteria; phylum Planctomycetota; class UBA1135; order UBA1135; family UBA2386. The sequence goes on along the minus strand of JBMHDP010000479.1, from coordinate 16,795 downwards.
TGGCGCTCCGGCTCCCGCCGCCGACGCGCTTCGTCGGCGGGCTCCCACTGGCGCGCGGGCCCGGCGCGCGCGCCCGGCGTTCAGAGCGCGCTCGGTCGGGCCGCGTCCGTGAACGGGTGCACGCCCTTGTCCTTCAGGAGCTGCAGCAGGTTGTCCTGGCTGTTCTTCCTCGCGAACTCGACCTCGGCGTCCGTGGCCCCCACGAGGTGAAAGAAGTCGACGCGCCCGGCCGCCAGCTCGAACGAAGACGGGTAGTGCTTGGGTTGCTCGACGAGCAGCCAGCGCAGCTGGGAGTCGAAGTCGGGGGTGACCGACGCGTTGAGCGGGACGCGGTTGCCGTACTCGAAGAGCTCTGCGCCCTCGTAGGTGCCGACCGCGACGAGCAGCTCGTAGGCCATGAGGTTGTGCAGCAGCGGCACCGCCCAGTCCGCCTGCTCATGAGACTCGACGACGAGCTCGAAGCCGACGCCCGCGAAGCCGCTGGGGTCCTTGCCCGGTCGGTCCAGGTTCCACGGGTTGCTCAGGCCCGACGTGACGTAGACCCAGCTGCTGCGCTCCTCGTGCGGCGGGCAGGCGAAGACGCCGTGGTTGAGCCAGCCGGGGTGCGGCTGCCCTTGGCCGAAGCGCTGGAAGGTCGCCTCACCGGCGGTGTAGACGCCTTGGCCCAGGTCCCCGAACAGCGACCGGTAGACCCGGTCCTCGCGGTCGGTCCAGAGCTTCTCGAACCACTCACTGAAGGCGGAGTCCGTCATCGGCGCTGCGCACGCTACCACAGTTGGATCCAGGAGCCCCAGGGCCTATCGAAGGCGCCGATGAAACGCGCGGACAAAGCGGCTCGGATCCTGGAGATGCTCGACGAGCGCTTTCCGTCGCCGCCGGTGCCGCTCGATCACGACGACCCGTTCACCCTGCTGATCGCGGTGCTGCTGTCGGCGCAGTGCACGGACGTGCGCGTCAACGAGGTCACGCCGGGGCTGTTCGCGCGGGCGCGCACACCGCACGCGATGATCGACGTGCCGGTGCCCGAGATCCGCGAGCTGATCAAGCCGTGCGGGCTCTCGCCGCAGAAGTCGAAGGCGATCTCCGGGCTGTCGCGCATCCTGCTCGAGGAGCACGGCGGCGAGGTGCCCGAGTCGCTCGAGGAGCTCGAGCGGCTGCCTGGCGTCGGCCACAAGACCGCCAGCGTGGTCATGGCCCAGGCGTTCGGCCACCCGATGTTCCCCGTCGACACGCACATCCACCGGTGCGCCTGGCGCTGGGGCCTGAGCAACGGCAGCACGGTCGAGCGCACCGAGCGCGACTGCAAGAAGGCGTTCCCCGAGGAGCGCTGGAACGACCTCCACCTGCAGATCATCTGGTTCGGCCGCACCGACTGCACCGCGCTGCGGCACTACCCCGAGCAGTGCCCGATCTGCAGCTGGGCGATGAGCCAGGCGCGCCGAACGGCAGAGCGGCGCAAGCGGGCGCGCTGAGGGGTCTCAGAGCAAGCCTGCGTCGACCTGCTGCACCGACACGTCGAAGAGGTCGGCGAGGCGCTGCGACGGCGTCCGCCCGAGGCGACGCGTGATCAGCCGCGCGAACGGAGCGTATACGTGCCGCCCGTCTTCGTCTCGGAACAGCGCAGCGTGCTGCCCGACGGGCTGCACGTGGGAGCCGACGCGCCGGCGGCAGCGGAGGTGCACGAAGCGCACCAGGCGGCCGGCCGGCACCACGGCGTCGATCCACGGCAGCGAGAGCGCGCCGGTGCGCTTGTCGACGACGGCGCCGGGCCCGTGCTCCTGCGCGGCGCGCTGCGCGAACCAGAAGATCGCGATCATCGACGGCACGATCAGCAGCCAGAGCGCGGCCGCCATCGTCCACAGCAGCGCAGGCTCTACGTGGGAGGGCACGGCGTAGCCGAAGCGCGCCGACCAAAAGGGGGCCGAGGTCAGCAGCGCCGCGAAGCAGACCAGGAAGATCGCGAGGGCGACCACCGGGACGCGTCGCTGGGCGACCGTAACGCGCTCGTCGTCCTCGCAGATCACCGCGCGAACCGCCGGGACGTCCGGGCCGAGCAGCACCGACAGCTGCTCGGGCGAGGGCTCCTCGTCGAAGACGAGGTGCGACGGGCAGCCGCTCACGAGCGTCGCCGGCGCGACGGAGCCTTCTGGGCCGGCTTCTTGGCAGCCTTCCTGGCCCCCTTCTTCGCGACCGCGCCGCGCTTGGCCGGCGCCGCCTTGGCGCCGCTCCGCTTGGTCACCTTCTTCGCGGACTTCTTCGCGGACTTCTTCTGGGCCGCGCGCGGCTTCCCTTCGCCGCTGCCGAACACGATCTCGCGCACTTCGTCGAAGTGCTCGACGAAGAAGAACCGGATGCCGCGCACCAGCTCGCGCTTGAGCTCCTTGGCGTCGGGCTCGTTGGCCTTGGGCAGGATCACGCGGCTGAGGCCGAAGTTCTTCGCGGCGAGGACCTTCTCGCGCACCCCGCCGATCGGCAGCACCTCGCCGACGACCGTCAGCTCCCCGGTCATCGCGACATCGGTCGGCGCGGGCGTGTCCGTCAACGCCGACAGGAACGCGCACGCGATCGCGATGCCGGCCGACGGACCGTCCTTCTTGATCGCGCCCGACGGGAAATGCAGGTGCAGGTTGCTCGCGTCGAGCCTGTCGACGTCGACGCCGAAGCGGGCGGCCCGACTGCGCAGGTAGCTGAGCGCGAGACGCGCCGACTCGCTCATCACGTCGCCGAGGCTCCCGGTGAGTTGGAGCGAGCCCTTGCCGTCGCTGCGCACGGCCTCGACGTAGAGCACGTCTCCGCCGACCGGCGTCCACGCGAGCCCCTGGACGACCCCCGGGAGCGGCTTCTTGCGGCGGTCCTCGGTCCGGAACCGCGCGCGGCCCAGCAGCTCCTCCATCTCGGCGAGGCTGAGCCGCCCCGGCGGCTCCTGGTCCGAGGCGACCTGCCGCGCGACCTTGCGGCACAGCCGACGGACGACCTTGTCGAGGCCGCGCACGCCGGCCTCGCGGGTGTAGTTCGGCACGATTCGCTGCCAGACCGGCAGGGTCACCGACAGGTGCCTCGGCGACAGGCCGTGTCGCTCCAGCTGCTTGGGCAGCAGGTGCCGTCGGCCGATCTCCACCTTCTCCTCGAGCAGGTAGCCCGGGATCTCCAGGATCTCCATGCGGTCGCGCAGCGGCTCCGGGATCATCGAGAGCACGTTGGCCGTCGCGAGGAACATGACCCGCGAGAGGTCGAACGGCACGTCGAGGTAGTGGTCGAGGAAGGCGTGGTTCTGCTCGGGGTCGAGCACCTCAAGGAGCGCCGAGCTCGGGTCACCGCGGAAGTCGCTGCCGAGCTTGTCGATCTCGTCCAGCAGGATCACCGGGTTATTCGTCCCGGCAGCCTTCAGGCCCTGCAGGATGCGGCCCGGCAGCGCGCCGATGTAGGTGCGCCGGTGCCCCTTGATCTCGGCCTCGTCGCGCATCCCGCCGAGCGAGAAGCGGAAGAACTCACGCCCCATCGCCCGCGCGATGCTCCTGCCGAGGCTGGTCTTGCCGACGCCGGGAGGTCCGCTGAAGCACAGGATCGAGCCGGCGTTGCCGGGGCGCAGCTTGCGCACCGCGAGGAACTCGAGGATGCGCTCCTTGACCTCTTCGAGGCCGAAGTGATCGTCGCCCAACACGCGGGCCGCCCGGGCCAGGTCGGCGTGGTCCTCGGTCGACCGCGACCACGGCAACGACGTCAACCAGTCGAGGTAGTTTCGGATGACGCTGTATTCGCCGCTCTCCACCGGCGTGGTCTTCATCCGGGTCATCTCTTCGTCGGCGCGGCGCCGCGCCGCGTCGGGCATGCCCGCGTCCTCGATGGCCTGCTCAAGCCGCTGCAGCTCGAGCGTGCGCGGGTCCTGCTCCTCGCCCAGCTCTCGCCGGATGATCTTCAGCTGCTCCTTGAGGAAGTACTCCTTCTGGGCCTTCTCTGCCTTCGCGCGGATCTCCTCCTGGATCTGCTGGTCCAGGGCCGCGACCTCGTTCTCGGCCATCGCGAACTGCAGCGCCAGCTCGAGGCGCTCGGCGACGTCCGAGGCCTCCAGCAAGCGCTGGCGATCCTCGACCTTGCGGACGACGCCGGCGGTGAAGTCCGCGAGCTGGCCCGGGTCCTCGACGTTGAGCAGCGCCGTCGCGAACCCGCTGTCCGATTGCTCCTGCATTTGCGCGAGCTGCTGCAGCTGGGCCTGCAGCAGACGGAACATCGACTCGGCCCGCTCGCCTTGCGCCGGGATCTCGACCAGCTGCTGGACGCGCACGAACAGGTGCGGGCGCTCGCGCACGACCTTGACCCGGCGCGCGCGCCGCGCCCCCTGGGTCATCACCGACTGGCTGCCGTCGGGCAGCTTGAGCGTCTTGACGATGCGGGTGATCACGCCGACCTCGTAGAGGTCGTCTGCGGACGCCGCGTCCTCCTGATCGGGGTCCCGCTGCAGGACCAGGAACAGGTAGCCGTTGTTCGCCTCGGCCTTCGCCACGACGTCCCGCGCCGCCGACGAATCGAGCAGCAGCGGCATCATCAGGCTCGGGAACGGCACCGACTTCTGCAGCGGGAACACGAACATCGTGTCCGGCACGGCGTCCTGGACGACGACCGAGTTCGCGCCGCCGTCGGCTTCGACCACCACGGCCGGCGCCTGCCGGCGCTCGCCCTCGCCCTGCTCCTCGCCCGCCTCGTCTTCGAGGCCTTCGGCGAACTCGTCGTCGACGGGTTCGTCGGCAGGGTCGTCACGATCCTTGGGGCCCGCGTCGGTCATGGACGGGTTGTAGGCGCTGCGCTCTGACAAAAAAATGAGGGCGCACGGATCGCTGCGTGACACCACGCTCTCCACGCCACCACCCTTGCCTGCCCCAGGATTCAGGATGGCGGCGCAGGTCCATCGACCCGTGCGCCCACAAAAAGGTTGCGGATGCACGACCCGCGCAACACACGCGGGGTCCCCGAACCGACCCTGCCTGCCCCAGGTAATCGGGCCGGATCGAGGATGTTCGACACTCGTGCACCCGCGGCGGAGCGACGACCCGCGAGCCGGGGGGGCTCGCCTGCCGGTCTCCACCGAAGGCTTGTCAGGATGAAAAAGAGCGGGGGTGCTACGCACGAGGCGAACCTCGACACACAGCAATTGTGACTATCTCGATGACAACAGGCGGATGCGGACGACCGCGCCCTCCTCGGAGCGCTCGCTGGCGAGGAAGCCGACGTGTCGACGGGGCAGCGACGAGAAGTCGACGCCCTCGCCGCCGAGCGCAGCGGCGAGCCGCGTGAACACGGGGCCGAGGTCGAGGTCGAAGAGCCCCGCGACCTCGGCGCCCCCCAGCGCCCGCACGGCCTTGACGACGCCCGCGTCCAGGCGCGCGCGGGAGCGCTTGTTCGCGAGCGCCCCCTGCAGCTGCTCGAGCGCCTCGCGAGCGCCCGAGAACAGCAGCGCGTCTTCGTGCACCGTCATGTAGGCGGCGGCGCTGCGGTGACGCCCCCAGAGCTTGATCAGACCACGGTCCCGTCGCCGGCGCTGCGAGCCGTCGCCGAGCAGCTCCCCGACCCCGTTGTCCTCGACCACGCGGCGGATGTCCGCGAAGAGGTCCCGCGCCTTGCTGCGACTCTTGGCGCGGACCGAGTAGATCGGGGAGATCGGGGAGACCGACGCGTTTCCGGCGGACTCTTCGCTCAAGAGGAGCTGCACGGTGCCGCGGGACGCGAGGCGGCTGAGCACGTTGCGCTCGAAGTCGAGGCCGAAGTCGCGGAAGGCGTCGCGCAGGTCCCAGTAGAGGTGGGACGTCTGCCGGCTGTGCGAGGCGACCGCCCGCAGGTCCACCGACACGACGAGGCCGCCGAGGCCGCTGGTCGGGAGCTCACGCAGCAGCTCCTTGGCCGCGACGGGCTGCGTCGACGCGAACCACCCGTCGATCTCCCGGCCGCCCTCGGCGTCCTTGTCGAACTCGAAGTCGAGCAGCAACGACGCCGAGAAGTCGCCCGTTCGTCCGAGCTCGGGCACGATCGTCGCCATCATCGAACGGGCCGAGCTGAGCCCGCTGGAGGCGAGCAGCTCGGCGTGCGTGCCCGACATCGAGGACTGCAGACGGCGCCCGAGGCGCTGCCAGTCGCTGAACGCGAGCAGCGAACCCGGGGGCAGTTCGACGCGCTCACGCAGGCGGCGGTAGGCCGGGCTCCGCGACAGGACCTCGCGGCCGCCGCTCGCGCGGGTCGTCGCCGCCATCGGCTCCAGCACCTCGCGCATGGCGCGGGCGTCGTTGCCCACGACGAAGTCGTCCCCCACCATCGCCATCTCGACGGTCTGACCGGCCCCGCTGCCGCGGCCGCCGCGCAGCGTGTAGGTCTGGTGCCCGCCGAGCTCTCGGTTCGGCTGGGCGAGCGCGTCGGAGTCGCGGAACACCAGCCTGAGCTTGTTCGCCTGGTCGTGCTCCAGCCGCGCGCGAAGGATCAGCAGCGGCGCGCCGCCGCGGCCCACGATCCCCGTCAGCGCGAGCTCGATCTCGCCGGCGCCCCGCTGGAGCATGCCGCGCACCATCGAGAGCGCGCGGGTCGAGCCCCCTGCAGGGTTCGCTGCAGGGTTCGCTGCGGAGTCCACCGGCGCGACGAACAGCGCGTCGAGCGAAGGATCGGACAGCAGGTTCCGGACCGACTCAGGCCCAGGGTCGCCCGCCCCGTCCGCGCCGCCTCGTCGAGGCTGCGGCGCGTCGAAGCGCACGTACGCGTAGGGTCGCTCGATGGTGTCGAGCAGCCGCGGCGCCCCTCGACCCTCCAGGCTCGGCTCCTGGCCGCAGACAGCGGCGCAGAGCAGCAGGATGGAGCACGTGGGGCGGAACATCGCGCTCGCCTGATGCAAATCGGATACCAAGCGCCAAATAACACCTATCCCTATTTTTGACATAGACTAACGGCTCCCCAAATGCGAGAGGGGTTTGCGCGGGCCACGCACACCTGTGCGAATTCCGCACACTCTCTCCTACCTTCCCCGGCGCCCGCTCAGCTTGTCGTAGAGCGTCCGCCTGCCGATGCCCAACGCGCGCGCCGCCTCGGCCTTGTTGCCGCCGGCGCGCTCGAGCGCCCGGTCGATCGCCCATCGCTCGAGCGCGGCGAGGTCGCGCGGGATGTCCGCGCGCGCCTGCGTCGCCGCCTCGGGCGTCAGCCACTCCGCGCGCAGCTCGACACCCTTGCCGAGGGCCCACACCTTCTGGAGTTCGTTGCGCAGCTCGCGCACGTTGCCCGGCCACCAGCGGGCGCGCAGCGCCTGGGCGAACGCCGCGGGCACGGCAGGCGCGTCGACGCCGTGCTCCGCCGCCCACTCCGAGAGGAACGCGCGGGTCAGCGTCAGGAGGTCGTCGCCGCGCTCGCGGAGCGGCGGCAGATGGACCGAGACGACCGCGAGGCGGTAGTAGAGGTCCTCACGCAGCCGTCCCTGCGCGACGGCCTCGAGCGGGTCGCGGTTGCTCGCCGCGACGATCTTCACGTCGATGGGGTGCTCGGTGTCGCTCCCGACCGGTCGCACCGCGCGCTCCTCCAGCGCCCGCAGCAGCTGGGCCTGCAGGTCGAGGTCCATCTCGGTGACCTCGTCGAGGAAGAGCGTGCCGCCGTCGGCGCCCCTCATCAAGCCGCTGCGCGCGCGCTCCGCGCCCGTGAACGCCCCCTTCGTGTGCCCGAACAGCTCGCTCGCCAGCAGGTCGCCCGAGATCGCCGCGACGTTGACGCCGACGAAGGGCCCCTCGCGCCGCGGCCCGGCTTCGTGCAGCGCGCGCGCCGCGACCTCCTTGCCCGTGCCGCTCTCTCCGGTGAGCAGCACGCTCAGGCCCGTCTCGGCGACGCGGTCGAGCACGTGCAGCGCGCGGCAGAGCGCCGGCGAGTCGCCGACCACGCGCGCCATCGGGTTCTTCAGCTCGCTCCGCCCCGGCGGCGGCGCCTCGTCGGCGAGCGCGCGCGCCTGCGCCTCGACGGTCGCGCGCAGCCCTTCGTTCTGCTCCGCGAGCCGGACGGCCTGCGCCCGGTTCTCCGCCAGCAGGTCGTGCAGGTGGAGCACGATCGCGCCCTGGTCGGCGAACGCCATCAGCCACGGCAGGTCGGCCTCGCCGAACGCGCCGGACTGAAAGCGGTGGTCGAGGTAGAGCACGCCGAGGACCCGGTCCCCGACCTTGAGCGGCATGCACAGGACCGAACGGAGCTGGAGATCGGCGACGCTCTGGGACGCCGTGACGGCGTCGTGCTGCGCGTCCTCGCTGAACAGCCCCTCGCCGCGCTGCAGGACCCGCTCGACGATCGTCGAGGAGACCTTGCGTGACGCCGCCGCGACCGGCTCCCGGTCCAGGCTGCGCGCCACCTCGACGGTGAACCCAGGCCCGGCCTGCCGCGCGATCAGGAAGCCCCGCTCGGCGCCGAACAGGCGCACCGCCTCGTCGACCAGCACCGTCAGGACGGCGCGGCGGTCGCCCGCCAGGGCCAGCTGACGGTTGAGGCCGAGGATGGCGAGCCAGCGCTCCCGCTCGGCGTCGCGCCCGTCGCCGCGCAGGCGCTGCAGAAAGTCGGACCAGCGCGCCATGTCAGCTCGCCGTCGCCTCGCGGAGGGCGCGCAGGGCCATGCGCTCGGCGTGCTGCTCGTGGCGTTCGAGTCCACCGCGCGCGGCGACGCCCTCCCGGAGCACCTGCTCGACGGCGTCGACGCGCACGTCGACGAGCACCTCGGCGCAGAGCGCGGCGAGCGCCATCGACGCCGGGCAGCCGCTCGCGCGCCATCGGACCGCGCGCACGAGGTCACCCTCGCGGCGCACGCTCAGCTCCATGCGGTCCCCGCAGACCGGGTGCTCGGCGTAGCCGGTCGGCGCGTCCGGGAACTCCCCGACCCCGGCGCCCTGCTCCAGCAGCGCTCGCAGCCCCGCGGCGACCATCAGCGCCGCGCGTCGAGCCCACCCGGCGGCGCCGGCGGCGCCGCGACGGGACCTGCGCCGTCGAGCATCACGAACTCGTTGGCGAGGAAGCTGCACGAGCCCGCGCCCGCCAGCAGCAGGAGCAGGGGAGCGGTCCGCGCTAAGAATCGTCTAGGTCGGGTCATCCTCAGGCCTCCTTCTGGTCGGCGAACGTCTCGTCGGCGAACATCTCCTGGAAGGTCTCGCGCCGGCGGACCAGGGTAACCGCGCCGCCGTCGACGAGGACCTCGGCAGGCTTCGGCCGGGAGTTGTAGTTCGACGCCATGCTGGCACCGTACGCGCCCGCGGCGAGCACCGCCAGCAGGTCGCCCTCCTCGAGGGCCGGCAGCTTCCGCCCCCGGCCGAGGAAGTCCCCCGTCTCGCAGACCGGGCCGACGACGTCGACGACCCGCTCACAGCGGTCCGGCCGCGCTCGGACAGGGACGATCGGGTGCTCGGCCTGGTAGAGCGCCGGCCGCATCAGGTCGTTCATCGCTGCGTCGACGAGCAGGAACCGCGACCGACCCTGGGCCTTCTCACCGAGCACGGAGGTCAGCAACAGGCCCGCGTCGCCGACGAGGAAGCGGCCGGGCTCGACCACAGGGGTCCAGCCGCGGTCCTCGAGGTCCGGACGGAGCGCGGCGGCGACCGCCGCCACGTCGAGCGGATCCCCGTCGCCGTAGGAGATCCCGAAGCCCCCGCCGAGGTCGTAGTAGCGGACGCCGCGCGCCCGGCGCTCGTCCCCGTCGACGAACGCGAGCACCCGGTCGAGCGCTTCCCGGTAGGGGCGCACGGACTGCAGCTGGCTGCCGAGGTGGACGTGGTAGCCGACGAGCTCCAGCCAAGGATCTGCGTGCACGGCAGCGACGACGTCGCCTGCGCGCCCCAGCGAGACGCCGAACTTGTTCTCGTCCTTGCCGGTGCTGATGTAGGCGTGGGTGTCCGGGTCGACGTCCGGATTCAGCCGCAGCGCGACGCGCACCGGCTGCCCGGCCGCCTCGCCGGCTGCGGCCAGCGCCGGCAGCTCATGGGGCGACTCGACGTTGAAGAACAGCAGCCCGGCGGCGACCGCCGCCTCGATTTCCCAGCGCTGCTTGCCGACGCCGGCGAAGACCGCGCGGGACGACGGCAGCCCCGCGGCCCGCAGCCGCTCGAGCTCGCCGCCGCTGACGAGGTCGAAGCCGCAGCCTTCGGCGTGGAGCAGCCGCAGGACGTGCAGGTTGGAGTTGGCCTTGACGGCGAAGCAGACCGCGGCGCCGTCCCCGAAGGCCTCGCGCACGCGCCGCACGCGGCGGCGCATGACCGCGGCGCTGTAGACGTAGAGCGGCGTGCCGAAGCGCTCCGCGAGCTCCTCGACCGCGACCTGCTCACACCAGAGGGCGCCGTCGCGCAGGTGGAACTCGCCGGCGCCGGCGCCCGGACAAGGCGTCGTCGGAGTCATCGACCGGTCAGACGGCGCGCGCCGTCAGCTCCTGCTTCAACCGGTCCAGCACCCGGACGTGGATCTGACAGATGCGCGAGGCCGAGAGCTTGAGCTGTTGCGCGACCTGGCGCCCCGTCAACCCGTCGAGGTAGTGCAGCTTGAGGACCTTCCACTCGATCGGGTCCAGGCGGCTCCGGACCAGCTCGAGCAGCTCCTGGCGGTCGAGCGCCTCGATCGGTGACTCGACGCCGTCGTCCTCGAGCTGCTCGCAGCGCTCCTCGTCGGTGTCCCCTTCCCGCCAGTGCACCGAGCGGATCACCTTGCTGTCGGGACAGCGCAGCAGCGCCTCCTCGGTCACCCCCATCTCCTCGGCGAGCTCGCTCGCGATCGGCTCGCGCTCGAGCTCCATGCGCAGCTTGGCGCGCGCTGCGTCACGCTCACGGACGCGGCGCCGGAACAGCCGCGGCAGGAAGTCCATGTGGCGGAGCTCGTCGAGCATCGCGCCCCGCACCCGGATCCGCATGAACGCAGCGAACGAGTCGCAGCGCTCCGGCTCGAAGGTCGACACCGCCTGGATCAAGCCGCCGATGCCGGCGTGCGTCAGGTCCTGGACCTCGACGCTGCGGGGCAGCCGCGCCGCGAGCGCGCGGGCCATCGACTCGACGTCGGCGCGGTGCCGCTGGACCACCAGGTCCAGGATCTTGCGCGAGCGCCGCAGTCGGTAGCGCTCGAGCAGCTGCTCGGTCGGGACGTCGGCTCGCGGCTGCGAGGGACGACGTCCGGGGGAAGCGGGTTTTCCTACCATGTAGTCCGTGAAGACAGTCGGCTCCGTCGGAAGATCGAGCGGGACCGGTCCCCACCTGCGCCTTCAGCAGCGGTCGTCTCCGCGCCACGTCACCGCACGAGGCGGTGCATTCGGCCTGCCGCGCGCCGAACGTGGACCGACGCGGCGAGGACCTCGCAGCACGACGCGTCCCAGCGTGACAGCGAGGCGCGGTCGCACGTCGCGACCGCGCACGTCGCGCGACGAGACGAAGCGCGGCGGCGGGGACGCTGGTGAAGAAGACGCGCGCGCTCGGAGTGGCGAGACACGAACCGTTGCTTCAGTTGCGAAGGAGCGAACGCGCGAACGGTAGCACGAAGTTCCCTCGCGACGCAACGCTCCGCGTCGTGTTCGTTCGACGCCGACGCACGTTCACGCGTCGACGTCGCGCACCTCGAGGCGCAGCTGCTCGAGCACGACGCGCTCGGCAGCGCGCATCCGACGTCGCTCGACGTCTTGCTTGTCGTCGTAGCCCAGCGTGTGCAGCAGTCCGTGCACGATGTAGAGCGCGACCTCGCCGCGGATGGAGGTGCCGTTCGCCTGCGCGGTGCGCCGCGCGGTCTCGACGCTGACGACGACCTCGGCGCCGCCCTCCATCTCGAAGGACATCACGTCGGTCGGCGTGGGGTCCCCCAGGAACTCGCCGTGCAGGCGCGCGATCTCCTCGTCGTCGGTGAGCAACAGCGAGACCTCCCAGTCGGGTCGGGACGCGAACGCGAGCGTCGCGTCGACGACGCGTTCGACCAGAGCCCGCGCGGTGCGCGGCCGGAACCTGTCGACGAGCTCCAACACGTCCTACTCCGGCGCTCCGGGGCGCTCGGACCGCGACGACGCGGGCTGGTTGCGGTCGAACTCGCCGTACGCGGTGACGATGCGGCTCACGACCTTGTGTCGGACGACGTCCTCGGCGCCCAGCCGGGAGATCCCGACGCCCTCGACCCCGTCGAGGCGGCGGAGGGCGTCCCCGAGCCCCGAGCGCACGTTGCCGGGGAGGTCGACCTGGGACGGGTCGCCGGTCACCACCATGCGGGAGTCAGCGCCCAGGCGCGTGAGGAACATCAGCATCTGCTGCACCGTCGTGTTCTGCGCCTCGTCGAGGATCACGAACGACTGGTTCAGCGTGCGCCCGCGCATGTAGGCCAGCGGACAGACCTCGACGACCTCGGTCTCCAGCCAGCGCGCCCGGGTGCGGGGATCGAGCAGGTCGGACAGCGCGTCGTGCATCGGGCGGAGGTACGGATCGATCTTGGCCTGGAAGTCGCCGGGGAGGAAGCCGAGCTTCTCGCCCGCCTCGACGGCGGGGCGGACCATGACGAGCTTGCGCACGCCGCCCTGCTTCATCGCCTCGATCGCCTTGGCGACCGCGAGGTAGGTCTTGCCGGTGCCCGCGGGGCCGACCCCGAAGACGACGTCGTGCCGCTCGATGCAGTCGAGGTACTGCTGCTGCCCCTCGGTGCGCGCCCGCACTACCGCGCCGCCCTTGGGCCTCGCGCGCGCCGCGGGGGCGGCCTCCTGCTCCTCGGTCCCGGCCGAGACGCCCAGGGTGCGCCGCAGCTGCGCGGCGACGTCCTGCGTCGAGACTCGCTGCCCCTGGCGGATGCGCCGCAGGCACTCCTCCAGCACGCCGCGCACCACCGCCGCGTGCTCGTCGTCGCCCAGCAGGCGGAGGCTGCCCTCGCGAGAGAGCACGCTGACGCCGTGGAGCTCGCGGATCAGGCGCGCGTTGCTGTCGAGCGGGCCCAGCAGGGTGCGGGCTTCCTCCACCGTCTCCACCGGGATGCTGATGTCCGCGTCGCTCATCGCTCGCGGAGTCTAGTCGCGCCCCCCCGAGATAAACGGAGAAAGTCGCCGCGCCCGGCGGCGCCCGTTCAGGTCAACCGAACCAGCACCAGGAACCACGCGCAGAACGAGAACAGCAGGCTGTCCACGAGGTCCAGCACGCCGCCGTGCGCGGGCAGCAGCTTCGAGCTGTCCTTGGCGTCACAGCGCCGCTTGAGCAGCGACTCGATCAGGTCGCCGGTCTGCGTCGTGAAGTTGAGCACGACGCCGGTGACGAGCGCGCCCCAGGCCGGCAGGTCAAGGCGGGCGCCGATCACCGGCTCGTTGAGCAGGTAGGCCAGCGCCACCGAGGTCGCGAGGCTGCCGAGCGCGCCCTCGATCGTCTTCCCCGGGCTGATGTGCGGGATCAGCTTGTGCCGGCCGAGCAGCCGCCCGACGCAGTAGCCGCCGATGTCTCCGCCCTTGCAGATCAGGACCACGTAGAGCAGCGACGGCAGACAGCGGAAGCAGGTCCCCATCGCCAGGTACATCGGCCACGCGACCATGATGAACCCGAGCAGCGTCGCGCCCTGACGCTCCAGCCCCAGGTGCATGTCGTCGCGACCGAGCGAACGCAGCGCGAGCGGGAACAACAGCAGCAGCGTGCCGCCGACCAGCGGGTACAGCTCGTTGTCGAGGTCCGCCCAGCCGAACGCGAACGCGCTGCCGAGCAGGACCGCGGTCGCGACCACGAGGGTCTGCTTGCCGACGGCGAAGCCCCCGTCGCGGAGCAGGGTCGCGAACTCCCACGCGCCGGCGATCCCCAGCAGGCCGAGCAGGCCCGCGGACAAGGCGCCCTCCTTGACCCCGAGCGCGCCAGAGAGGTCCAGCCAGTAGACCGCGCCGACCACCGCGAGCATGGTCGGCGCGAGCACCGCGCGGGTCTTGAGGTCGCTGGCCATCAGAGCACCTTGCCGAACTTGCGCACCCTTCGACCGTAGTCCCGGAAGGCCGCGTGCAGGTGCTCTCGACCGAACTCCGGCCAGCAGACGTCGCTGACGTGGATCTCGGCGTAGCTGATCTGCCAGAGGAGGAAGTTGCTGACGCGCCGCTCTCCCGCGGTCCGGATCAGCACGTCGGGGTCGGGCAGCGACGGCTGGTAGAGCGCGCCGCGCACCGCGTCGTCGTCGATGTCCGCGGGCGCGAGCTCGCCGGCCTGCACGCGGGCGGCGAGCTTCTGCATCGCGTCGATCAGCTCCTGGCGCGCGCCATAGCTGATCGCCAGCGAGAGCTGCATCCCAGCGTTGCCCGCGGTCAAGGCCACGGTCTCGTCGAGCAGGTCGAGCACGTCGGCCGCGAGCCGCTCGCGGCGTCCGCTGTGGAGCAGCCGGACGTCGTTGTCCATCAGCGTGTCGCGCTCTTGGACCAGGAAGCGCTTCAGCAGCCGGAACAGCATGTCGACCTCGCGCTTGGGCCGCGCCCAGTTCTCCTCTGAGAACGCGTAGAGCACCAGCGCCTCGACGCCGAGTTTGGCGCACTCGGTCACCGTGGTGCGGACCGCGTCGATCCCCTTCTCGTGGCCGCGGATGCGCTCGAAGCCGGCCTGCTTCGCCCACCGACCGTTGCCGTCCATGATGACCGCGACGCTGCGGGGCACGACCAGCTCTTCACGCTCCTGGTTGTTCATCCGAGCAGCGGGGCGTCGCGGGTCAGCGGGGGTTGCGGCGGATGACCTGGTCGCGCCCGGGCCCGACGGAGATGGTGCCGACGCGGAGACCGGTGTGACGCTCGATCGCCGCGACGTAGTCGCGGGCGCTCTGCGGCAGCGCGTCGAATTCGCGCACCTCGCAGATGTCCTCGTCGAAGCCGGGCAGCTCCTCGATCACGGGCTCGACCGCGTCCAGGTCGAACGCTGGCAGGTCGGTGGTCGTGCTGCCGTCGGGCAGGCGGTAGGCGGTCGCCATCCGCAGCGGGAACCCCCGCACGACGTCGAAGCACGTCAGCACCAGCTCGTCGACGCCCGAGACCGCGCCGGAGTAGCGCACGGCGACCGCGTCGAACCACCCGCAGCGCCGAGGCCGTCCGGTGGTCGAGCCGTACTCGTTGCCGGCCTTGCGCAGCGCGTCGCCGGTCTCGTCGTGGAGCTCGGTCGGGAAGGGCCCCTCGCCGACGCGGGTGGCGTAGGCCTTGACGATGCCGATCGTGTGCATCGCGTGCGGCGGCATCCCGGTCCCGCTGAAGGCGCCGCCGGTGCTCGCGTGGGAGCTGGTGACGTAGGGATAGGTGCCGTGTTCGAGGTCCAGCAGGCAGCCCTGCGCTCCCTCGAGGAGCACCCGCTTGTCCGCGAGCCTCGCGTCGCGGAGCACCTTGCCGGCGTCGACGATGCCCGGCGCGAGCTGCTCACCCGCGCCCCGCAGCCGCTCGAACATCGCGTCGCGGTCGAGCGGCTCCAGCCCGGCCGAGCCGAACAGCGCGTCCTTCTGCTCGGCCAGCGCGGTGAGCGCTGCCCGCAGGGCGTCGGGACGGCAGAGGTCCCCGACGCGGATCCCGACGCGCGCGCAGCGGTCGCTGTAGGCGGGGCCGATGCCCCGACCGGTGGTGCCGATGCGGCCGCTGCCCCGCACCTTCTCGGCCCACTGGTCCTGGCGGCGGTGCGCCTCCAGGATCACGTGGGCGCGCTCGCTCACCAGCAGGTTCCGGCCCAGCTCGACGTCGAGGCCGCGCTGCTGCAGCATCGACACCTCCTCGCAGAGGTGGAGCGGGTCGACCACGACCCCGTTGCCGATGACGTTGACCGTGTGAGGGTGCACGATGCCGGACGGCACCAGGTGCAGGACGAGCTTGCCCTCGCCGGCGACGGACGGCGGCAGGACCAGCGTGTGACCGGCGTTGTGACCGCCCCCGAACCGCACGACGAAGTCGGTGTCGGCGGCGAGGTAGTCGATCACTTTGCCCTTGCCTTCGTCACCCCAGAGGATGCCTACGACACAGGTTGTGGGCATGGTTCGCGCAGCGGAAAAGGGCGGCGAGCATAGCGGGTCGCCCCCGGATCTCCACCCAAGGATGGAATGAGGCCTCCCCGCGCGACGGATCCGGACCGTGACCACCTGCTGAACCTGCTCGAGCAGTTCGAGCGCCGCCTGCTGCCCGGCGTGCTGCGACGCATCGGCGCCTGGAAGGGGCTCCCGCCGGCGCGGCTGCAGGAGCTCCGCGAAGACGTGCTGCAGGAGCTGCGCGTCGACTGCCTCGCGCGCACGGACGAGCTGCTCGCGCTCGCGCCACGCGCCCGTCACGCCCGGTGGATGCAGCGCACCGAGCGCGCGCTCTACCGCCTCGTCCGGCACGAGCGGCGCTGTCGACCGATCGCGACGGAGCCGCTCGGCCCGCCCGAGCCCGCCGCGACGGCCGTGCAGGTCCCGACCCTGGTCCACCTGCACAACGGCCGCGCGAACGTGCTGGAGAGCGCCCGCGCCGCCGGGCGCGGCCGGCGCGCCATGCGCGCGCGCCTCGACCGGCTCGCCGCCGAGCTCGGCTGGGGCCCCGACCAGCGAAGCTTCTGGCAGCGCCGCGCCGCCGAGGCGTTGATCGGGCTCGCCGCCGACCTGCTGCGCGCCGCGCGCGACACCGGGGAGCTCGACCGACCGCCGCCGGATCCCGAGCGGCACCGCGACCGGCTCCGCCGGATCGCCCAGCGCTTCCCGGTGCAGCCCGCCACGCTCGCCGTGCGGTCCGCGCTGCAGCCCTGGACGCGGCGACGCCGCCCGGACCCCGCGCCGCGGACCCTGCTGCAGCAGGCGACGACGCTCGCGCCGGGGCTGTCGGCGGGCTGGCTGTGGCTGTCCGAGGCGCTCGACC
>JBMHDP010000478.1:0-3933 GCA_049889335.1 Planctomycetota bacterium | reverse complement strand
GCCGCCCTGCAGGCCCAGCACGGCGCCAGCCAGCCGCTGGTCGGCGGCGCCGCGCAGCCCCAGCTCCAGCAGCCGGCGCCGACGCGCGCCGGCGAGCCGATGATCCGAGGCGCCGGCGGCGCCCCGCTCACCGACGGCGCGACCGCCAAGGCCGCGAACGTCCAGACCGGCTACGCGACCAAGAGCGCGCGCTCGATGCAGCTGCTCGAGCAGGCGCGCGACTCGATCTTCCAGCAGATCCTGATGAAGTTGACCGCCGGCGGCGGCGAGATGCGCATGCGCCTCTCCCCGCCCGATCTGGGTCAGCTCGACCTGCGCATGACCGTCGAGGGCGGCAACAAGCTGACCCTGCTGATCGGCGCCGAGCGGAGCGACATGGCCCAGCTGCTGCAGCGCCACATCGAGGAGCTCAAGGGCGCGCTGCAGGAGAACGGCCTCGAGGTCACCGGCGCCGAGGTGCAGACCCGCGACGACTTCGAACGACAGCAGGCCGCCGACGACGACGGCGCGCCCGCGCACCACACGGACGACATCGCCGAGGACGCGGACTCGGCACCGCGGGCACGCGGCTACATCACCGCGGACGGACTGGACTTCTGGGCCTGAGGGGAGAACGAGCCATGGACAGCGCTTTCAACATCAACAACCTGAACAACACCGGCGGCAACACCGTGCTCGGCACGCAGCAGGCCACCTACGGCGACAACCAGTTCCTGCAGCTGCTGACCGAGCAGCTCAAGAACCAGACGCCGTTCGAGCCGGTCGACAGCGAGAGCTTCAACACGCAGATGGCGAGCTACTCCAACATGGAGGAGCAGCGCGAGCTCAACGCCAACATGCTCAAGCTGCTGGACTTCCAGGGCGTGCTCGCCCGCACCCAGGGGCTCAGCCAGGGCAGCGCGCTGCTCGGGCAGACCGTCGAGTTCCTCGGTGAGGACGGCAACACCGGCGCCGACACCGTCAGCAGCGTGTTCGTCGCCGAGACCGGCGACGTGCGCCTCCGCCTCGAGGGCGGCGCCGAGATCGACATGCGCCAGGTGCTCGGCATCACCGCCGGCGGCGCGGGCGGCAGCGGCAGCGCCGGCGCCTGATCGAACGAGCGAGACACCACTCACCCCGCGCACATCGAACCATGGTCAGCACCGCACTCTACACCGGCCTGTCGGGACTCCGCGTCCACCAGACCTACATCGACGTCATCGGTAACAACCTGGCGAACGTAAGCACCCCGGGCTTCCGCGGCTCGCGCGCGACGTTCAGCGACATCCTGAGCTTCACCGCGCGCGCCGGCTCCGGCCCGAACGGGAACTTCGGCGGCCAGAACCCCCTGCAGATCGGCACCGGCGCCTACATGGCCTCGGTCGACACCGACACCAACCAGGGCACGCTCCAGGACACCGGACGCTCGATGGACGTCGCCCTGCAGGGCCGCGGCTTCTTCACCATGACCAACGGCTCGCAGACGTTCTACTCGCGCGTCGGGTCGTTCGGCATCGACGCCGACCGGTCGCTGGTCGACCTCCGCACCGGCCTCCGCGTCGTCAACGCGTCGGGCGGCACGATCACCGTGCCGACGTCGGACACGCTGCCCGCGCAGGCCACCACGT
Organism: Planctomycetota bacterium; assembly: GCA_049889335.1. Lineage (GTDB taxonomy): Bacteria > Planctomycetota > UBA1135 > UBA1135 > UBA2386. The sequence continues at coordinate 2,326 of JBMHDP010000478.1, read as the reverse complement.
CGGTGTCGTTCCAGGGCAGCCTGCCGGCCGAGGTCGGCGGACCGCTCAATGAGATCGTCACGGCCAACGTCCCGCTCAACCAGGGCGAGGCGGCGCAGAAGGTCGCCGACGCCGGCCCGAACGGCACGTTCGACTTCAGCGCCAACGTCGGCGAGAGCATGCTGATCTCGGTCAACGGCGGCGCCCAGCAGAGCGTGCAGATCCCGAACGCCCCGCCGTTCGACTCCGGCGCCACCACGCCGACGGAGTTCGCGACCTGGTTCAACGCCAACGTGACCGGCGTGCAGGCCACCGGCGACGACGCGGCCGGCACCGTGACCATCGACACCGTGCAGCTCGGCGCGAGCGCGACGCTCAAGTTCGACGAGGGCAGCCCCTCGTCGAGCGTGCTCGCGACCCTCAACGTCACCAACCCCACGACGCTGGCCTCGGGCACCGAGTCGCTGGCTCTCGAGACCACCGACCTCAACGCCCTGACCGCGCGGACGACCCCCTACCAGGTCGGCGACGCGATCACGATCAGCGGCACGAACCCGGACGGCACGGCGTTCTCGGACACGTTCGTCTACGGCGCGGGCAACGACGGCGCCACGGTCGGCGCCCTGCGCGACTTCATCAACGGCATCGTCGATCCGGCGCAGGCGCAGGCGCGCTTCGAGAACGGCAACCTCGTGCTCGAGGCGACCGACCCGGGCGAGGCCGAGCTGAGCCTCTTCCTCGGAGACGTGTCGGGCAACAGCGGCGGCGCCAGCTGGCCGAGCTTCGAGGTCACGCAGCAGGGCACGGGCCCCGACACCGCCACGACCTCGATCGACATCGTCGACAGCCAGGGCCGCACCCACCCGGTCACGATGACGTTCACCCGGAACGCCCAGGACCCGACCATCTGGGACATGCAGGCCCAGGTCGACAGCGACGAGGGCAGCATCACGCAGGACTCGATCGGGCAGATCCGGTTCAACAACGACGGCTCGTTCAACGTCATCGGCGGCGGCACCAACCAGCTCAGCTTCGCCTGGAGCGGGATCGCGCAGTCCCAGAGCGTCACCATCGACCTGGGCACGTCCGGCCAGTTCGACGGCGTCGCGATGCTCGGCAGCGCGACCACGCTGGCCGCGGTCGACCAGGACGGCTTCGGTGCGGGCTCGCTCCTCAACGTCGGGTTCAACAACGACGGCGAGCTGATGGGCTTCTACAGCAACGGCCAGAGCCAGGTGCTCGACCAGCTGCGGATCAGCATGTTCAGCAACGAGGGCGGCCTCGTCCGTCAGGGGGACACGCTGTTCGCCGAGTCGCCCAACTCCGACGACGCCATCGCGACCACCGCCAACGCCGCCGGCGCGGGGATGGTCCGTGCGGGCACGCTGGAGAACAGCAACGTCGACATCGCCAAGGAGTTCGTGAACCTGATCGAGGCCCAGCGCGGCTTCCAGGCCAACTCCCGCGTCATCACCACCACCGACGAGATCCTCGCGGAGCTCATGAACATCGTGAGGTAGCCGTGACGGGATACGCAGAGAACAGCCTGGTTCGCGGCCTGAGCTTCCTCGCGGAGAAGCAGGCGACGATCGCGAACAACCTCGCCAACGTCAACACGACGGGCTTCAAGCGGTCGACGGCCGTGGCCCAGGACGCGCCGGGCGCGTTCCACTCGATGCTCGACGAGCGCCTCGCCGCCGTCGACTTCGTCGAGCGGCGCGACCTCGGCGTCGGCACCATCCGGGACACCGGCAACCGGCTGGACGTCGCCCTCGAGGGCCGCCAGTGGCTGCAGGTCCAGGACCAGGACGGCGGCCAGTTCTACACGCGCAACGGCCAGCTGCGGATCTCCGCGGACGGCAAGCTCGTCACCGGCGACGACCTCGAGCTGCTGGACACGACCGGCCGCGCGATCGTGGTCAACGCAGGCGGCAACGCCCCCTCCGACCTGGTGATCTCGCCCAACGGCACGATCACCAACCCCGAGACCAACGCGCAGATCGGCAGGCTCGCCCTCGTCGAGCTGCCCGACCCCGACGCCCTGCAGCCGGTCGGCCGCGGGCTCTACCGCGACCCCGCGGACCAGCAGGCCACGCAGGCCGCGCAGGGGCTGCGGCAGGGCGCGCTCGAGGGCAGCAACGTCGACAGCCTCCAGGAGCTCGTCGCGATGATCACCGTCGAGCGCAGCTTCGCCGCGACGCAGCGGGCCCTCAAGGGCGTCAACCAACTCCAAGAGAACATGATCACCCAGATGCTGAGGTAACCAGAAGATGCTCAAGAGCCTCTACACCACCGCCACGGGCATGAAGGCCCAGCAGACCATGGTCGACATGATCGCGAACAACAT
>JBMHDP010000477.1:0-10426 GCA_049889335.1 Planctomycetota bacterium | reverse complement strand
CGGCCGAGCGCGCGCAGCGGCCGGGCTCGATGCGCGAGGTCCACCAGCGCCTCGAGGCGCTGCGCACGAAGCGCGGTCGTCGGCTGCGTCGCGCGGCGTGGATCTCGGCGTCTGCGGCTGCCGCGCTGGCGCTGTTCGCGAGCGACACCGGCAGCGCGATGTTCCTGCGTCCCAAGGCAGGCTCCGCGCTGTCGATCGCCGACGGGCCGCTGATGCGCGACGCGGCGGTGCAGCACCTGCGCTCGAAGCAGCTCTCCGCCGTCGAGTTCGACTGGGGCGGGATCCGGCCGGAGCGGCTGGTCGCCGAGCTCGCCCGCGGCGGGAAGTCGCTCGCGCGGGTGTCCCTCGCGCCGAAGGTCGACCGCGCCGCGGGCACGCTGGTGCTCGCCGAGGACCAGGCGTCCTGGCGCGCCCTGCTCGAGCGGCTCGCCCGTGACAGCGCGGCGGGGCCCGTCGAGCTCGCGTTCCTGGTGCCCGGCTCCGCGGCGCTGGGCGCGGGCAGGATCCAGCTCGACGACCGGCCGCCCTCGCTGGAAGCGCGCCTGCGCGCGGCGGGCGGCGCGCTCCGCGGGGACACGACGCTGGCGCTCGAGGTCGCCGACGACGTCGGCCTCGCCGGCTTGGAGGGCGTCGTCCTCATCGGAGGGCAGCCGGCCTGCAAGGTGGCGCTGCCGACGTCGTCCGGTACCGCGCCGCTGGGGCGGCTGGTGGCCGACGAGCTCCGCGGCGTGGCGGCGCGGGGAGCGGGCGAGGTGCGGGTGCGCGCGACGGACCTCGCGGGCAACGTCCGCGAACTCGGCCCGCTCTCGTTCGATCGGCTCGACGTCGCCGCGCCCGCGGTGCTCCGGGTGAGCGGGCCAGCCGGGCAGCGCGCGTTGACGCGGCGGGGCGATCGGCTCCGTTTCCGCGTCGAGCTGTCCGCGGGCGAGCCCGGCCTCGAGCTCCGGCTCCGTCACGGCGCGCGCGAGCGGGCGCTGCCGGTCACGGTCCCGGCGTCCGATCGCTCCGTCTCGCAGTCGTTCGACGTCGACGTCGGCGAGCTGCTCGACGGCGTCGGCGCGTTCGAGCTCCAGTTCGTCGTGCGGGACCCGGTCGGCAACGAGGTCTCGCGCAGCTTCCCGCTGCGCGTGGTCGACCGCAGCCCCGAGGTGCTGGTCGAGCCTCGCGCCGGCGCGGGCGAGCCGCCCGCCGCGGTGCGCGGCGCCGAGCTCGTCATCGGTCCCGGCGGCGGGCGCTTCGCCCTGCGCGTCGCCGACGACTACCGGGTGGCGCGGGTCTACGTCGAGCGTGACGGCGCGCGGCTCAGCTCGGCGTGCGCGTCCTTCACCGTCGACTCGGACGGCGCCGAGGTGTCCGTCGCGCCGCTCGGCGCGGGGGCCTTCACGATCTCGGTCGAGCTGGAGGAGCAGGTGGACGACCAGCTGGAGCCGGTGCTGCGGCAGCTGCCGCTGCGCGTGCTGCCGGCGCAGATCTCGGTCCAGGTGCCCGCGAACGAGGCGCGCTTCGTCCCCGAGCTGGTGGACGGCGGAGTGCTCGCGCGCTCGCGCGCGAGCGCAGGGCCTCAGGTCGCCGAAGGCGTCGGCTGGCGCTACCCGGCCGAGCTCCGTCCGTACATCCGAGGCGTCTGCTTCCGCAGCGGCCGGCCGCTCGCGCCGGTGCGCGCCCAGCCCGGGCCGCTGCTGCCCGTCGTCGCGCTGCAGCCAGGCAGGACCGCCCTCGCGCTCTCGCTCGAGGACACGCTCGGCCGCGCGGTGTCGATCGTCGACGAGCGGGGCGCTGCGCTGCCGGTCGAGGCAGGGCGCGCGACGATCGCGACCTTCTGGTGGAGCGACGCTGCGCCTGCGGTCGTCGGCGAGCGGCTGCTGGTGGAGCGAGATCGGCCGCTCCGGTTGCGGGTGCGTGTGGGCCTGCCGCTGCAGCCGAGCGATCGCGACCGGCTGCGGCTGGGCCTGGGCAGCGGCGAGTGGCCGGCCGTCGACGTGGAGCCAGCGGCGGACGCGTCCGAGCTGATCTTCGAGGTCCCGTTCGCGGCCTGGGGCGCCGCCGCGCAGCTGCTGGACCTCGACCGGCAGGCCTTCGCGCGCGGGCTGGACGCGGACGTCGTCGCCTACCTGCTCGCGCCGAGCGGGCGGAGCGACCTCGCCTTGCCGCTCCGAACCACGCGGAGCACGCTCGCCCCGGTGCGGCTGGGCGCCGTGACCGAGGTTCCGCGCGGCCTCGAAGAGCTGCGGCTGCTGCCCGTGCTGGCGCCGGACGGCCCGTTCGCGGAGCCCGTTCCGGACGAGGCGCCGCCGCGCGCGACCTTTCGTCCGCAGCAGGCGACCGCGGTGCGCAACATGCCCGACATCCTGCTGCAGGACCGCGAGCTCACGGTCGGCGAGGCCCGCGCGCTCGTCGCCGGGCTCGACGGCGTCGCCGACGAGGCCACGAGGACCGCGCTCGTCCACGCCTACGACCCGCTCGGCGCCGGTCGCCTCGCGCCCGAGCGGCTGCTCCCCGCCGCGATCGCCGACGCGGCTCCGTCTCGAACGTTGGTGGGGGTCGACTTCTTCCAGGCGTGGACCCTGACCCGGCTGCTGGGCGTCGTGGTCGGCGGGACGCCGGACCTGTTCCGGCTGCCGCTCGGGTGCGAGCTCGAGCTGGCGGCATTCTCCGAGGCGACGCGGCCGGCGTGCAGCGGCGCGGTCGCCCACGGCGCTGCCGTGCCTGCGTCGGCGTTCCTCTCTGCGTCGGTCGACGCCGGGGGCTACCGCGCCGACGCGAGCCGCGCGCTCGGGGACGCGGTGCCGACGGCCTACGGACGCGCGTTCCTCGGCCTCGACTTCGGCGTCCGCGAGTGGGTGCTGGACGTGCCGCACGTGCCGAGCGCCGAGCTGCTGCTGCGCGAGTGGATCGGCGATCACGCCGTGCACCTCTCCAAGGTGCTGGGAGGCGGCGCGGGGATCGCGCTGAGCGCGGGCCGTCCGATCGAAGGTCCGAAGCGCATCGGCGTGGTCCGCGGCCTCGCCTTCGGGGAGGCCGCGGGGCTGGTCGGTCTGCGCGGCGAGCGGCTGGAGCCGGCTGCGGGCGCGGCCGTCCCCGCGTGCGTCCCCGGCGTGCTGCGGACCGAGCAGCTGCGCCGCGACGGGCGCGCCCTGCTGGGCGCGGGCCGGGACGAACGGCTGCTGCGGGTCGGGTTCCGCGTCGCCGCCGACGCCGAACGACTGCTGCGAGAGTGGGGGTTCCGATGAGAGGGGTCGACGTCTGTCCGCGGCGCTGGCTGTGGTTCGCTCGTGCGCTGCTGGCCGCCGGCGCGGTCACGCTCGCCGGCTGCGCCTCGAACCGCGACGAGCTCTCGGGCCTCGCGGTCCGGCCGCCGCTCGACCGCGCCGTGCTCGTCAGCGGCGGGGCGTTCTTCGCGCCGGCGGCGGTCGGCGCAGGCACCTTCGGCGCCGAGGGCGCGCGGGACGGCGAGGCGATCTCCTTCGACGCGATCGTCGACACGCTGGAGCGCGGCGCGGTCTTCCAGCGCCTCGACGCGGACGGCGACCCAGCAAGGCGGCGCGCGCTCCGCGCAGCCCTGGACGGCCGAGAGGACGACCCGGCGGTGCGCGCGTTCCTGCGTCAGGCGCGGGAGGACGGCTACGACCTGCTGCTGCTCGTGGAGCAGCTCCAGGACGGGCCGATCGAGAGCCAGGGGACCAACAGCCGCTGGCCCGTCACCTTCGCCACCTGGATCCTGCTCGGCGTCGGCGCCTTCATCCCGGACCGAACCTTCGAGTCGACCGCGGCGCTGCGGCTGTCGTTCCGCGAGCTGCAGTCGGGCCGCGAGGTCGACAGCGTGCTGCTGGTCCCGGGTCCGGTTGACCTCGCGTTGACGGAGCGCGCCGACTTCCTGGGCCTGCTGACCTCGGCCGTCGTGCCGCCGTTCTGGGTGCAGGACGACGCCGACGCGGTCGTGCGCTCGATCCGGGCCACGACCCGGCGGCGACTGCTGCTGTCGCTGGTGCGCGAGCTGAAGAGCGAGGTGCGTCGCCGCAGGCTGTCGGAGCGCGAGGTCGCGGCGCTGGCCCTGGAGCAGGGGCCTGACGGTCCGCGCGTCGTCGTGGAGTCGCAGGAGACGGTGAGCGTCGCCCGGCTGGTGCACGAGGGGCTGCCCGCTGCGGCGGCGCAGGCCTTCGTCGACCGGCTGCTCGCGTCGCGCGCGCTCGTCGGCGGCAAGCTCCGCTACGAGGCGGCGCTGCCGCGTGAGGTGCGGGGTCGCTTTCAGGTGCGGGTCGGCACGCTCGGCGGCGAGGTCGCCTCGTCGACCTTCCGCGCGGAGGGGGCGCGGTGAAGATCCCCGAAGGACTCCGCGTCGGGGTGTGCAGCCACACCGGCCTCGTGCGCGGCGCGAACGAAGACGACTACCTGCTCGCGACCCCGCCCCTGGTCGAAGGCGCGGCGTTCGTCGCCGCCGTCGCCGACGGGATGGGCGGCGCTGCGGGCGGCGCGGAGGCCAGCCGGACCGCGCTGCGGGCGCTGGGCGCGGCGCTGCTCGATGGGGACGGGGACGTCAGCATGCGGGACGGCTTCGCGCGCGCGAGCGCGCGCGTGCTGGAGTCGGCCGCGGCCGTGCCTGCGCTGCGGGACATGGGCACCACGCTCACGGCGCTCTACCTCGACGACGGGGTCGGCGTCGTCGGGCACGTGGGCGACTCCCGCATCTACCGCCTCCGCGCGGACACGCTCGAGGCGGTCACCACCGATCACTCCCTCAAGCAGGGCGAGAGCCTGCTGACGCGCTGCATCGGCGGCGGCCAGACGGCGTGGGAGCCGGACACCGAGCGGCTCGAGGTACTCGGCGGCGACCGGTTCGTGCTCTGCACCGACGGGGTCTGGAACGTCGTCGGCGAGGCGGCCTTCGCCGCGATCGCAGCGGCCCGCGAGCCGCAGCGGGTCGCCGAGCGGCTGGTCCGCGCCGCGCTCGACGCGGGCGGGCCCGACAACGCCACGGCCGTGGTCGTCGACGTCGTCGACCCGCGCCGGAGCGCCAACCTCGAAGCCGACCTGCCGCGGCACGAGCGCCCGGGGGTCCGGGCGCTCTGGCCTGCGGCCCGTTCGCTGCGCGCGCCGGTCTGGCCGTGGTTGCTGCTGCTCGCTGCGCTCGGCCTGCTGCTCTGGTCCGGGCTCCGGATCGCGGGCGTCGACCCGGCGGAGTTGTTGGGCGGCTGAGGGGCCCGCGCCCGGTCCCGGGCGGGGCGCGCGACCCTCGCAGGTCCGTCGACGTTGGCCGTTGCCCCGCGGTCGGGGATGCGCAACGATGGCCTGCGCCCCTCAGTCCGAGCTCCTCTCGTAGATGCCGAAGAAACTGCAGCGCCGCATGTCTGCCCCCAAGGCCGCTCCTGCGGCTGTCCAGAAGCGTCCGTCCTCGGGCGGCGCCAAGGGCGGCGGAGTCGCTCTCCCGTTCGGCAAGAACCGGGTGACGGCGAAGGTGCTGGCGGAGTTCACCAGCCAGCTCGCGGTGCTGCTCAACGCCGGCATCCCGATCACCAAGAGCCTGCGCATCCTGGAGGGTCAGATGCAGCAGGGCGCGATGAAGCGCATCGCGGCCCAGCTGGTCGAGGACGTCGAGGGCGGCACCGCGCTGTCCGAGGCCATGGCCAAGCACGAGGCCGTCTTCGATCCGCTCTACACCAACATGGTGCGCGCCGGCGAGGCGGGCGGTGTGCAGGAGGAGATCCTGAACCGCCTGAGCAGCTTCCTGGTGCAGAGCGAGGCCATCAAGTCGCGCGTGAAGGGCGCGCTCGCCTACCCGGTCGCGATCCTGATCGTCGCGATCCTGGTCCTGCTGCTGGTGTTCGCGTTCGTCATCCCGAAGTTCCGGCAGGTCTTCGCCACCCTCGGGGAGGGCAACCTCCACTGGACCACAGAGTGGGTCATGGGCATCGGGGACCACCTCAAGTTCTGGTGGTGGATCTACCTGCTCAGCGCGATCCTGCTGTTCGCGCTGCACCGGCTGCTGATGAGCAAGGTGCTGGGCTATCGGAGCGTCATGCACCGCGCGGCGCTGCACATGCCGCTGTTCGGCGGGCTCGTCCACAAGAGCCTCGTGGCGCGCTTCGCCCGGACCTTCGGTACGCTGATCCAGTCCGGTGTCCCGCACCTTGACGCGCTCGACATCCTCAACGCCTCCACCAACAACGTCCACATGAAGTCGGCGGTCGGCGACGTCCAGTCGTCGATCCGCGAGGGCGCCGGCTTCGCCGTGCCGATGGGCGAGAGCGGCATGTTCGACGACATCGTCATCAACATGGTCGACGTCGGCGAGCAGACCGGCGAGCTCGACGGGATGCTCACCAAGATCGCCGACCGCTACGAGACCGAGGTCGACCAGACGGTCGAGACCACCTTCAAGCTGATCGAGCCGATCCTGCTGGTCGTCATGGCGGTCGTCGTGGGCTTCATCGTGTTCGCCCTGTTCATGCCGCTGCTGACGATGATGCAGCAGATGAGCAAGAGATAGGCGGTGTCGCTGGCGTGGCGCATCCTGCTGTTCGCGCTGCTGCTGAACGTGCTCACGGTCGGCAGCGTCCAGGTCGTCGTGTACGAGGCGCAGCAGCGGTGGTTCGAGCGCCAGCGTGAGCTCCTCCAGGAGACCGTGCAGGACTCGTTCGAGGAGCTCGAGCGCGTCTACTCCGCGTCGGCGCTCGACGACGCGGCCGCGAACGCCGGGGTCGTGCGCACCCTGCTGCGAAACCAGTCGATGCGCGACCTCTACGAGGACGTCATCGTCACCAGCGGCCGGCCGCCCTACACCGACGTCTACCTCAACTCGCTGGGCGCAGCGCACCGGGACCCCGACTCGTTCCGGCTCGAGGAGATCGTCCGGGGCATCTCGCGAGCGCGGGAGGTCGACGGCCTGTTGCGGGTCGCGAACGGCTACTGCCGGGCGCTGCGCCGCGCCGGCCGCGTCGTGGGCTACCTCTGGTTCGTGCCCAAGTTCCAGCCGCGGCTGCCCGCGAGCCTGCCGCTCTGGTCGGCGCTGCTGGGAGTGGGCGCGTCCACGCTGCTGTTCGGCGGCGTGCTCTTCTGGTTGACGCGGCGCGCGGTCTCGAGGCCGCTGCAGGACGTCGGCGAGGCCGCCCAGGCGGTCGCCAGCGGCCGCTACGACGTGCGGTTGCCCGAGCAGCGCAGCGTGCCCGAGCTCGGCCCGCTGGTGGAGACCTTCAACCGCATGGCCCGTCAGGTCGAGAGCCACACGGCCACGCTCGAGCGCGCGGTCCGTGAGGCGGTGGAGGCCACCGAGCAGAAGGAGCGGGCGCTGGTGCAGAGCTCTCGGCTCGCGACCATCGGCACGCTCGCTGCGGGCGTCGCGCACGAGATCAACAACCCGATCGGCGGGATGCAGAACGCCGTGCACAGGCTGCTCGGGGCCGAGGGGCTCGGCGAGCGCCAGCGCGTCTACCTCGAGCTGCTCCGAGACGGCCTGGCCCGCGTCGCCAGCACCACGCGGCGCATGCTGGAGTTCGCCCCGAAGGACGCGAACCCGCGCCCGTTCGACGCGGCGGCGGCCATCGAGGGCGCGTACGCGCTGGTCGAGCACCGCTGCGCGCAGGAGCAGGTCCGCTTCGCGCTGGAGGCCGCCGACGACGTCCCGCCGGTGCACGGCGACGCTCACGAGATCCAGCAGGTGGTGCTCAACCTGCTGCTCAACTCGCTCGACGCCATCGGCGGCCGCGGCGGCAGCATCACGGCGTCCGTGCGCCGCGACGGCGCGTCGGTGCGCGTGGAGGTCGCCGACGACGGTCCGGGGATGCCCGAGGAGCTTCAGCCGCGGATCTTCGACCCCTTCTTCACGCAGAAGTCACGGCCGGACGCGAGCGGCCTCGGCATGTTCATCAGCTACTCGATCGTGCAGAACCACGGCGGCGACATGCGCGTGGAGTCCGCGCCGGGCGCGGGCTTCCGCACCGTGATCGAGCTGCCGGTCGCCTGACGGAGTCGGCCGCGCGGCGCCTACGTCGCCTGCTCGCTGCCGTGATCGGAGGCCGGCTCGGCGCCGCTGAACAGCCAGACCTGGTTTTTGCCGCGTCGCTTCGCCTCCTTCAGCGCGCGGTTCGCGTTGCGCATCAGGAGGTCCACGCTGCTGGCCTTGCGGCCGTCGTAGCTGTCGACCCCGATCGAGACGGTCACCTGGCGATGGTAGGAGCTGTCGCTGACGCTCATCCCGCCGACCCGCTTGCGGATGCGGAGCGCGGTCTGGACGGCCTCGGCGGGCGTCGTCTGCGGCAGCAGCACGCAGAACTCGTCGCCCCCGAACCGCGCCGCGAAGTCCGTCTCGCGGATGTTGCTCTTGAGCGCGTCCGCGACGCGGCGGAGCACCTCGTCGCCGAACGCGTACTCCGTGCTGTCATTGACCGTCTTGAAGTCGTCGACGTCCAGCAGCAGCAGCGACAGCGGGTTCTGGTGCCGCTGCGCGCGCTTCCACTCGAGCACCATGATCTTCTTCATGTAGAGCTCGCTGGTCAGGCCGGTCTTGAAGTCGACGCTCACCTGGCTCTCCAGCTGCCGCGCGCGGGACTGCAGGCCGCGGATGCGGGCGCGCGTCTGCAGCGCGAGGTCGACCCGGTGGAGGACCTCGGCCGGCGCGCACGGCTTCAGCACGAAGTCGCGGAACGGCACCCGCATGTCGCGCGCTTCGCTCAGCGCCGCGAGGTCCTCGACGATGAGGATCACCGGGATGGGGTCTTCGTCCTCCTGGAGCCGCTCCAGCAGCTCGAGCTCGACGCTGCCTTCGCACGCCGCGAGGGGGTTCACGAGGATGACGTCCGGTCGTCGCTGGCCGGCGATGTGGTGGCTCTGCGCGAGGCCGGCGCCCAGGTGCACCTCGTAGCCGCTGCGCGCGAGCGCGGTCGTGATGTCGTCCAGCTCGTCGTGGCTGTGGTTCATCACCAGCACCGTCGGGCTCGCTGCGCGCTGCGGATGCGGCGGCTCAGGGTCCTCAGGGAGCGGCTGCGTAGGGGGGGTGGACAAGGTCATCGGCCCTGTCGGAGCAGGGCGGTCGGGCTGGGATGTCCCTGGAGCGGGAGGGGTCGGGTTCTCGGGGATGCAGGGGGAGGAGGGGTGACGCCCGCTGCGCGCGGATGGGCGGGAGGTCTCGCGGTCGCGTATGACCATACCGTAGTTTGATCGGGGCCGGGGAGCAAAGCCCGTTCTGTGCATGTGCGTGGGCGCCGGCTCGCGCTCGGGGCGATCCTATCGGCGGGCGGAGGGCGCGAAAGGGGCTCAAGGTCGCATGCGGCGGCGGCGCAGGTCCGTTGGATCAGAGGGTTTCCGGTCCACAGGACGCCGGGAGCGCGGCATGCGCCTGCCCGGATCGAAGCTTGACGAGGTCGTGGCCGTCCCTACAATCCTTCGCCCCTCATTCGTCCACGAAAGCCCATCCCACCGAGGCAAGGAGCCCGCCGCACGTGCCGCTCGTTACTGCGCAAGAACTGATCGACGCTGGAGTCCACTACGGCCACCAGGCCAGCCGCTGGAACCCGAAGATGAAGCCGTTCATCCACGGGAAGCGCCACAAGATCCACGTCATCAACCTCGAGGAGACGATCCGCGGACTGTACCAGGCGACGCACTTCGTGCGCTCGCTCGCAGCGACAGGCGCGCAGATCATGTTCCTCGGCACGAAGAAGCAGATCCGCCCGGTGGTCGAGGCCGAGGCCGGGAAGTGCAACATGCCGTCGGTGACGGAGCGCTGGATCGGCGGCACGCTGACGAACTTCTCCACGGTGAGGGAGCGGCTGACGAAGCTCGTGGAGTATGAGAACCTCGAGGCGACCGGCGCGATCGAGAAGTACAAGAAGAAGGACCAGTCGATGATCCGCCGCGAGATCAAGCGGATCCGCCGCAACCTCGACGGCGTGCGTGACCTCCACGGTCTCCCGGGCGCCCTCGTGGTGGTCGATCCGCGCCGCGAGGAGAACGCGATGCGCGAGGCCAAGCGGATGAACGTCCCGGTCGTCTGCGTCCTCGACACGGACTGCGACCCGTCGCTCGCCGACATCGTCATCCCCGCGAACGACGACGCGATGAGCTCGGTGCAGCTGATCCTGAGCAAGCTGGCGGAGGCCGTCATGGAGGGTCGCTCCCAGTGCGACGAGGGCACCCTCCGCGACGCCCAGAAGGCCGCGAAGGAAGACGTCCGCTGCAAGGCAGCGCCCGGTCGCCGCAACGAGCGCGACGGCCGCGGCGGCGGCATGCGTCGCGGCGGCGGCGGCGGCGGCCGCGGCGGTCGCGGTGGTCCCGGCGGCGGTCGCTTCCAGGCTGGCGGTCACGCGTCGTCCGTCTCGCTCGGTGGCGACAAGGCCGAGAGCGGCCCCGCCGTCGCCCCCGCGATAAAACCCGGCGCCTCCCCCGCCAACCCCCCCCCACCCGCCGCCCCCGCCCCCCCCCCCCCCACCCCCCC
>JBMHDP010000476.1:0-34818 GCA_049889335.1 Planctomycetota bacterium | reverse complement strand
CGGCGGCCGCGGCGGCCGCGCCGAGCTTCGCGCGTTCGGCCCCCGCGACGCGCGCCGCGCTGCTGCGCGACATCGGGGCGGGCATCGTCGCGCTCGGCGATGAGCTCGTCGAGCGGGTCCAGGCCGAGACCGCGCTGCCGGCCGCCCGCGTTCAGGGCGAGCGCGCCCGGACCGTGATGCAGCTCAACCTGTTCGCGGACCTGGTCGAGGAGGGCTCCTGGGTGGAGGCCTGCATCGACCACGCCGACCCGGGGCGGCAGCCGCTGCCGAAGCCGGACCTGCGTCGCATGCACGTGGCGCTCGGTCCGGTGGCGGTGTTCGGCGCCAGCAACTTCCCGCTCGCCTACTCGGTGGCGGGCGGCGACACCGCGCCGGCGCTGGCGGCGGGTTGCCCGGTCATCGTGAAGGGTCACCCGGCGCATCCGGGCGCGAGCGAGCTGGTCGGCCGGGTCGTGCACGACGCCGTGCAGCGACACGGGCTGCCGGCGGGGACGTTCTCGCTCCTGCACGGTCGCGCGCACGAGACCGGCGCGGCGCTGGTGCAGCACGACGCGGTCAAGGCCGTCGGCTTCACGGGCTCGCACGCCGGCGGGCGCGCGCTCTTCGACCTCGCCGCCGCGCGGCGGGAGCCGATCCCGGTGTTCGCTGAGATGGGGTCGGTGAACCCGGTAGTGATCCTGCCGAACGCCATGCAGGCGCGCGGCGGGCAGATCGCGGAGCAGCTCGCGGCGTCGGCGCTGCTGGCGCAGGGGCAGTTCTGCACCAGCCCCGGCATGGTGCTCTGGCTCAACGGCGCAGGCGAAGAGGCGTTCGCAGCCGCGCTGCGGGAGCGGCTGACGACGGCGCCCGCCGGACCGACGGTGCACCCGACCATCCGCGGCGGCTTCGAGCGGGCCGTGGCCGAAGTCCGCGCGCTCCCGGTCGAGGTTGAGTCGGCCGCGGCGCAGGCGGAGGGCGACTGCGACGTCCGCGCGGCGTGGCTGCACGCGACGCCGGCGGCGCTGTTGCAGCACGAGCGGCTGCGGGCCGAGATCTACGGGCCCGCTGTCGTCGGCGTCGGTTGCGGCTCGGAGGCCGAGCTCCGCGAGGTGCTCGGCGCGCTGGACGGGCACCTGACGGGCACGGTCCACGGGGACGGTGACGACTTCGCGCGCCACGGCGACGTCCTCGACGTGCTGCGCCGCAAGGTCGGCCGCCTGATCGCCAACGGCGTCCCGACGGGGGTCGAGGTCTCGGCCGCGATGGTGCACGGCGGGCCCTATCCGGCCGCGACGGACGCGCGCTTCAGCGCCGTGGGCGAGACCGCGATCCGCCGGTGGGTGCGGCCGGTCTGCTGGCAGGACTGGCCGCACGACCAGCTCCCCGAAGAGCTGCAGGACGACAACCCTCGCGACATCCGGCGGGTCGTCAACGGCGCGCTGTCCTAGCGGCCGCGCCCGCTCGCGGACGCGTCGGCGCGCGGCGCGTCAGCCGCCGAACATCTGGGTCCACATGGTGCCGTGCTGGCCCAGGCCCGTGCGGCCGTGGCCGCCGAGCATGTTCTTGTGGTGGCCCGGGCTGTACCACCACGCGCGGATCGCGCCGTGCCCGGTCCGCTGGCCAGCGGCGATGTTCTCCGCGGACGCGCTGGTGCCGAAGTTGGCGGCGCGCTGCCCGAAGCGCTCCTTGCCCTTGACCGGCGAGGTGTGAGAGAAGAACCCGAGCGTGGCCATGTCCTTGCTGTGGTCGCGCGCGGCGTCGGCCAGCTTGGGGTCGATGCGCACGAGCCGCAGGCCGAGGAGATAGCGGAGCCGGTTGAGCTCGAGCGTGCCCAGCAGCTCCTCGCGGGGGTGGGTCCCGCGCAGCGACCGGTTCGCGGCGAGGGTCTTGCGGTCGGCGGCGCTCATCGGCAGGCCCGCGAAGGTCTCGGCCGCGATCCGCTCGTCGATACGGGCTTCCTCGCCAGGGCCTGCGGGGACCGGCAGCTTGGCGAAGTGCTTCTGGGCGTCCTCGTGCAGCTCCAGGCCTTCGGTGGCCGAGGCGTAGAGGGCGAACCACGCGTGCAGCTCGGTGTGGTAGACCCGCAGGTCGGTCAGCTTCAGGTCGAGGTCGTCGTCGGCGCGGAGCACGTCGGCGAACGATGGCTGGAGGAGCTCGCCGAGCTCCTTCACCTTCGGGTCGATCTGCTGCTTGATGGCCGCCTTGGTCAGGCCGGGGCCGCGCGTCACCCCGCGGGCTTCGGCGCGCAGGCTCTCGACGCGCGCCGCCCCGTCGCGACCCAGCAGGTCTCTCTGGGCCTGCTTGGCGGCCCGCGCGAAGGCGTCGAAGACCTTGGACGCGAGCTTCTCGTAGTCCTGCTGCCGCCGGAGGAACTGCTTGCGCAGCGCGGTCGAGGCCTGGATGCGGAAGCGGGTGGGGCGGGTCTTCAGCTCGGCCACCACCGCGGTCGCCTTGTCGAGGTCGAGCCTCCGGGACTTCAGCTGGATGACCAGCGAGGAAGCTGGCTTGGGCTTGGGCGGCGCCTCCTGGCACGCCGGGCCGGCGACCAACAGCAGCGCCGCGCACAGAGAGCGGCAGGGGACCATGCAGACGGGTCCGGCGCGGGGCGGCGCCGGATCGTCGGATGGTAGCGCGATGCCGACGGCTTGAGAACCGGGGTGCTGCGCTGCGCTCAGTTCTGCCAGCGCTTGTTCTTGTTCTGCCAGCGCTGCCAGTCCATGAACTTGCGGTGGGAGACCCCGGTCAGCTTCTGCAGCGTCGCGACCCACTTCCCCTCGCAGGCGCGCAGGATCCTGCGTGCGTTCTGCGGTCCGAAGTCCTGCGGGCCGTTGGGGTCGTTGTTGACGGCGCGGGTGGCCTCGGAGTGTTGGCTGCCCCAGGCCCGGATGATCATCTTCACGATCTCCCGCTTGTCCTTGATCTTGGCGCCCGTGAAGTTGCCGAGGGCCTCGCCTGACGCAGCGCGCAATTCGTCGTGCGGGGAGCGCGAGGTGACCTCGATCAGGTAGTCGATTTGCTTGTCGTCCTCGGTCTTGCCGAGGGCCTTGAGCATGTGCGCGCGCAGCGAGATGTTGTCCTTGAACCGCTTGTTCTCGACGTACTTCGACAGCTCCTTCGCGCCGTCCGCGCCGTACTTGGCGAGCGCGTCGGCGGCCTCGCGGTAGAGCACGTCGCCGCCGCCTTCGCGCACCTTGCCCAGCTTGAAGCACTCGCCGAGCCCCTTGGCGATCTTCTTCTTGTCCTTCGGGTTCTGCTGCTCCGGCGCCTTCGTCAGCGCCTGCATCAGGCCGATCGCCTGGAAGTCGTCCGTCATCTTGCGATTCTTGACGTAGGACTTCAGCTCGACGATGCGCTTGGGGACCAACGGGTCGACCGGCGGGTCCTTGGGCTTCTGCGCCGACAGGGCGCCGTGTCCGAGGACCAGGAGGGCCAGCAGCGGTGCGACGGGGGGAGTTGCCATGACCACATGGTACTGGTTGCGGGCCGTCGATGTTCGGCGAGCCTCGCGGCGGGGTGGGCGTGCGGTCCTTTTCGCCGCGCTCCGCATTGCATTGGGCCGTTACCTTCCGATACCACAAGGACTTCGACGCAGCAGATGAAGAACGTCCTGATCACCGGGGGAGCTGGGTTCATCGGCTCGCATCTCGCCGAGCGCCTGATCGCCGACGGCCTCCACGTCCGGGTCCTCGACAACCTGGACCCCTACTACGACCCTGCGCTGAAGCAGCGCAACCTGGACCTGCTGCGGGCCGCCGGCGGCGCGCGCTTCCGGTTCGTGGAGGGCGACCTGCGCGACGCGGCGGCGTGCCGCGGCGCGGTCGCGGACGTCGACGTCGTCGTGCACCTCGCCGCGCTCGCGGGCGTGCGCCCGTCCCTGGAGGACCCGGTGCGCTACATGGACGTCAACGTGCGCGGCACCCAGCTGCTGCTGGAGCAGATCGAGGACCCGTCCGTTCGCTTCGTCTTCGGCAGCAGCTCGTCGGTCTACGGCGGCAACGAGCAGGTCCCGTTCGACGAGGGGCAGAACGTCGACCGCCCGGTGTCTCCCTACGCGGCCAGCAAGAAGGCGGGCGAGGTGCTCTGCTACACGTGGCACCACCTGCACGGGAACCCGGTCACGTGCCTGCGGTTCTTCACGGTCTACGGTCCGCGCCAACGACCCGAGATGGCCATCCACAAGTTCGCCCGCATGATCACGGACGGGGACCCGATCCCCTTCTTCGGCGACGGGGGCTCGCGGCGCGACTACACCTACGTCGACGACATCGTCGGTGGCGTGCGCGCGGCGATGGAGCGCGACGCGGGCTACGACATCTTCAACCTCGGCGGCGCGGCGACGACCTCGCTGTCCGAGCTCGTCGCGCACCTGGAGCAGGCGCTCGGCAAGCCTGCCTCGCTGGAGCGGCTGCCCGACCAGCTCGGGGACGTCCCGATCACCTACGCGGACGTCCGCCGCGCCGCGGAGCACCTCGGCTACCGCGCCGAGACGCCGCTCGCAGCGGGGGTCCAGAAGTTCTGTCGCTGGTATGTCGATGAAAAGGCAGCAGGGAGATTGGATTGACAGCATCGACAACCTCAGATCGCGTCCTGGTCACCGGCGGCGCCGGTTTCATCGGATCCCACGTGTGTGAGCGCTTGTGCGCGGAAGGGCGCGCGGTCGTGGCGCTGGACAACTTCGTGACGGGCTCGCGCGACAACCTCGCGGGGCTGGACGTCGAGCTGGTAGAGGGCTCGATCGCGGACGCGCGGGACGTCGCGCGCGCCATGGAGGGGGTCAACAAGGTCGTCCACCTCGCCGCGCTGCCGTCGGTCGCGCGTTCGCTCGAGCGGCCGCTGGACACGCACGACGCGTGCGCGACGGGCACGATCACGGTACTCGACGCCGCGCGCGCTGCGGGCGCGCGCGTCGTCTACGCCGGCAGCAGCTCGGCCTACGGCAACCAGCAAGAGCGCAGCAAGCACGAGGACCTGCGCGAGGACCCGCTGTCGCCCTACTCGGCGGCGAAGCTCGCGGGCGAGCTGTACTGCCGCACGTTCGCGCGCGTGTTCGAGCAGGACGTCGTGGTGACGCGGTTCTTCAACGTCTTCGGCCCGCGACAGCCCGCCGACAGCCCGTACTCCGGCGTGATCGCCGCGTTCTGCCGTCGGCTCATCCTGGGCGAGCCGGTCCGCATCGACGGGGACGGCGGCCAGGCGCGCGACTTCACCTACATCGAAGACCTCGTGACCGGCGTCCTCCAGTGCCTGGACGGGGACAGCCGAGGCTGCGAGACGGTCAACCTCGCCTACGGCGACTCGACGACGGTGCGGGACGTCTACGACCTGCTCGCCGCGTTCACGCGTGAGCAGCTCCCCGGTCAGGTGATACCGGAGCCGGTTACGGCGCCGCCGCGCGCCGGCGACGTCCGCCACTCGCTGGCCGACGTCCGTCGTGCGAAGGAGCGGTTTGGCTTCGCTCCGACGGTAGGTTTCGCCGAAGGACTGCGCAGGACCTTCGCGTGGTACCGCGCGCAGCTCGGAGCATAGGAATCAAAGATGAAGGGTGTCGTACTCGCCGGTGGCCTGGGTAGCCGTCTCTACCCGCTGACGAAGATCACCAACAAGCACCTGCTGCCGGTGTTCGACAAGCCGATGATCTACTACCCGATCCAGTGCTTGGTGAACGCCGGGATCACGGACATCCTCGTCGTCACGGGCGGAAACTACGCCGGCCACTTCCTGCAGCTGCTGCGCAACGGCTCGGACTTCGGGCTCCGTCGCCTCGGCTACGCCTATCAGGAGGGAGAAGGCGGCATCGCCGACGCGCTGAAACTCGCCGAGGAGTTCGCCGACGGCGAGTCGATCTGCGTCGTCCTCGGCGACAACATCATCGAGGGGAACATCAAGAAGGCCGCCGACGACTTCCGGGCGCAGGGCGGCGGCGCGAAGATCCTCTTGAAGGAGGTGCACGACCCGGAGCGCTTCGGCGTCGCGACGGTCGACGACTCCGGCAAGGTGCTGCGGATCGTCGAGAAGCCGAAGGAGCCGGAGACCAACCTCGCCGTGATCGGCGTCTACATGTACGACGCGGAGGTCTTCGACATCTGTCGAACGCTGAAGCCCTCGGACCGCGGCGAGCTCGAGATCACGGACGTCAACAACGAGTATGTGCGCCGCGGCGCGCTGACGAGCGAGAAGCTCGACGGCTGGTGGACGGACGCGGGCACCTTCGAGTCGCTCTACCGCTCGTCGACGCTGGTGCGTGACGGCGGGGCCAACCGGGTGGACCTCTAGCGAGCGCTCGATGACGACCTCGTGTGACCTCCTGGTGACGGGCGCCAAAGGCCAGCTGGGCCGGGCGCTGCTCCGCGGCGCGGCCGAGCGAGGCCTGTCCGCCGTCGGGGTCGACCTCGAAGAGATGCCGCTCGACGACCGCGCCGCGATCCACGCGGGCGTCGCCGCCGCGCGGCCGCGGTTCGTGCTGCACTGCGGCGCGATCACCAACGTCGACGGGTGCGAGGCGGAGCCGCTGACGGCCTACCGCGTCAACGGTCTCGCGACCGCCTGGGTGGCCGACGCCGCCGCGGCGGCGGGCGCGGGCCTCGCCTACGTCAGCACGGACTTCGTGTTCGACGGCGACGCAGGGCCGACGCCCTACGGCGTCGACGCGCCGGTCCGCCCCCTCTCGGTCTACGGCGCCAGCAAGCGGCTGGGCGAAGAGGCGGTGCTCGCGCACGGTCGCGAGGACTTCTACGTCGTCCGCACCAGCTGGGTGTTCGGTCCGGGCGGGAAGAACTTCCCGCGCGCCATCCTCAACCGCGCCCGGTCCGGGCAGCCGCTGCGCGTGGTCACCGACCAGGTCGGCCGGCCGACGATGACCCACGACCTCGCCGACGCCCTGCTCGACGTCGCGCGGCTCCGCCCTGAAGGCGGCGTCTACCACGCGGCCAACGAGGGGCAGTGCAGCTGGCACCGGTTCGCCGTCGACGTGCTGCGCGCCGCGGGCGTCGACGCCCAGGTCGGCGAGCAGACCGCCGCGGACCTCGGCCTGCCTGCGCAGCGGCCAGCCTGGTCGGTGCTCGACACCGACAAGCTCGCGGCCGTGCGCGGCGAGCGCCTCCCGCACTACACCGACGCGCTGGAGCGGCACCTGCCGCTCGACGAGCAGCTGCAGCAGGCGGCTGCGCAGCAGCAGCCGGCCGCCTCCTCCAGCGGCGGGCTGCGCGGCAAGAAGTACTGACAACCCAACGACCGCAGGACCCACCCGTGAGCAAGATCCTCGTCACCGGCGGCGCCGGCTTCATCGGCTCCAACTTCGTGCGCATGATGCTCGCGGAGACCGATCACCAGCTCGTGAACCTCGACCTGCTCACCTACGCAGGCAACCTGGAGAACCTCTCCGACGTCGAGGCGCACGAGAACTACACGTTCGTGAAGGGTGACATCGTCGACCCCCAGACCATGGCCGCGGTGTTCTCCGAGCACGCGCCCGACGTCGTCGTGCACTTCGCAGCGGAGAGCCACGTCGACCGCTCGGTGCTCGACGCGACGGCCTTCGTGCAGACCAACGTGGTGGGCACGCAGGTCCTGCTCGACCAGAGCCGCCACCACGGGGTGGAGCGCTTCGTCCACGTCAGCACCGACGAGGTCTACGGCTCCCTCGGCGCGTGGGGCTACTTCACCGAGGAGACCCCGCTGCAGTCGAACTCACCGTATTCGTCCTCGAAGGCGGGCAGCGACCTGCTGGTGCGCGCCGCGGTGCACACGCACGACATGGACTGCGTCATCACGAGGTGCTCGAACAACTACGGGCCCTACCAGTTCCCGGAGAAGCTGATCCCCCTGATGATCGCGAACGCCCACGAGGACAAGCCGCTGCCGATCTACGGCGACGGCAAGAACGTGCGCGACTGGATCCACGTCCTCGACCACTGCCGCGGCATCCGCCGCGCGATGGAGGACGGCCAGAAGGGCGAGGTCTACAACTTCGGCGGGGACGCCGAGCGCGAGAACCTATTTGTCGTGAAGGAGATCCTCAAGCTCGTCGGCAAGGGCGAGGACCTGCTCACCTACGTCAAGGACCGACCGGGCCACGACCGCCGCTACGCGATGGACTCGTCGAAGGCCCGCGCCCAGCTGGGCTGGACCCCGACCTACACGTTCGAGCGCGGCCTCGAGCAGACGGTGGCCTGGTACCTCGACAACAAGGACTGGTGGGAGCGCGTGCGCAGCGGCGCCTACCAGGACTACTACGAGACCCAGTACGGCGTCCGCTAGCTCAGCGCGCCGCGCGCCGGTCGCGCAGCAGGGCGAGCTGTCCCTGCAGCACCGCGAGCGCGGTCTCGGTGCGCAGCGGGTGCGGCCCGGCGCTGATCGGGAGGAAGCCGACGTCGCGCAGCCGCTCCACCTCGTAGTCGAGGAAGCCGCCGTCCGGCCCGAGCGCGAGCGCGAACGGACCGCGGACGCCGTCGAGCGCCGCCGTCGCCGTCGCCGCGGTCGGGTGCGCGACGAAGCGCAGCTTCGGCAGGCCCAGCTCGGGGAGCGCGTCCTCGACCATCGGACGGAACAGGTCGTAGCGCAGCACCTCGGGGAGCTTGGTCCGGCCCGCCTGCTCGAGCCCCGCCACCAGCTGCTCGCGCTGCACCGCGACGTCGAACGCGCGGCTCTGCATCCAGCTCTTGTCGACGCGCCAGCTCCGGAAGATCACGACGCGGCCGAAGCCGAGTGCGGCGGCGTGGCTCAGCATGCGGAGCAGCACCTTGGGGCGCGGCGCGGCCAGCAGCAGGCTGTCCGGCGCCGGCGGCGAGGGCCGGCTCAGCTCGACGCGCACGACGACCTCGTGCGGTTCGACGCGTTCGATCTCGGCTTCGCCGAGCGGGCCGTCGAGCACGCCGGCGCGCAGTCGTCGGCCGACTTCGCCGCGCAGCACCTCGACGACGTGGCGCGCGCGGCGGCCGCGCAGGCGGGCGCGGCCGTCGCGGAGCTCGCCCTCGTCCAGCAGCAGGAAGTTCACCGCGGCGACCTCAGAGCCCGAGGCGGCGTCGCAGCCGCTCCCAGAACGTCAGCTCCGGGCGTGTGTCCTGCGGGTCGACGCGGTGCTCGCGGTCGCTGATCTCGTTCAGCGGCCGCGGGGAGGTCGCCAAGAGCCGCATGCTCAGGTCGAGGTCGTCGGCGAGGTCCTGCTCCCAGTCCAGGACCTGCGCGCGCCACCAGCCCGGGCGCGCCGGGTGGCGGCGGAGCTCTGCCAGCGCGCCTGCCTGGAGCCGCGCGGGCAGCGCCTCGGCCCGGCCGAGCTCGCGTCGGAGCGGCTGGCGCTCGCGGCTCCACGCCGTCGGCCAGCGCAGCGAGTCCAGCAGCGCGCCGGGCGCGGCCGCGAGCCGGTCGACCCGTTCGGCGGTCGCCTGCGCGCCGAACTCGGCGGCGAGCAGCCGCTGCGCGCTCGGCAAGGCGCCCTCGCTGTCGGGCGCGGGCGGCGCCACGCAGGCCGACAGCAGCAGCAGGAGCAGCAGGCCTGCGCCGGCGGAGATCCTCGCGGTCGATGTCATGGCAGCGGTCGGGGCGTCGTCATGCGCCGCGGAGAGAGACCAGCGGGTTGTGCCTGGCCGCGCGCAGCGCGGGGAGCGCCGAGACGACCAGGCCGGTGGCGAGCGCCATCGTCGCGACCTGGATCAGCCAGAGCGGCTCGATCCGACACGGGACGCGCTGCAGGTTGTAGACGTCGAGCGGGAACAGGTCGACGCCGGTGCTCCACAGCACGGCCTGCCGGATCTCCTCGAGGTAGACCGCCGTCAAGACGCCGCTGACGAGCCCGAGGGCGACCCCGCAGAGTGTGATCACCAGTCCGCAGGCGAGGAAGACCGTGGTCACGCCGCCCGGCGTGCCGCCCATCGCGGTCAGGATGCCGATGTCCGAGGTCTTCTCGGTGACCATCATGGAGAGCGTCGCGAGCATCAGGAACGCCGCGACCACCATGATGACGATCAGCACGATCTTCATGAGCCCGCGCTGGTGGGCGACGTTGGCGAGGAACGGCGCGTTCCGCTCCTCCCACGTCTGCACGCGCCCGTAGCCGCGGCCGTCGCGCTCGGTGACCCGCTGCAGCGTGCGCGAGAGCCGGTCCGCGGTCGCCGCGAGCTGCGCGCCGTCGCGGAGCCGGACGGCGACCTCCTGGACGCGCTGGGGTGCTCCGGGGAAGAGGTTGGCGCGCAGGGTGTCCAGCGCGACGAAGACGTTGCTGCCGTCGAATCCACCGTGCTCGGTCCGGTAGGCGCCGGCGACCCGCAGGTCGACCTCGATCTTCACCGGCCGCACGCGGCCGTCGCTGGCGGAGGCCATCCGCGCCGTCGTCAGCCGCAGGCGGTCGCCGACGACGAGCCCGTCGCGCTGCATGCGCTCCAGGCCGAGCACGACGCTGGGGGAGCCGTCGATCGGCGCGAGCGGCGCCGCGGGGTCGGCGACGCGCAGCGCGGGCGGGATCTCCGCCGCCGCGAGCCACGACGCGAAGTCGGTGGCGGCGGCCTCGAGCGCGGGGTCGACGCCGTAGACGAACAGGAACGGCTGGTCGCCGCCGTGCAGGGCGC
The DNA here is from genome assembly GCA_049889335.1 of Planctomycetota bacterium. Taxonomy (GTDB): domain Bacteria; phylum Planctomycetota; class UBA1135; order UBA1135; family UBA2386. The sequence goes on along the minus strand of JBMHDP010000476.1, from coordinate 24,280 downwards.
CTCTGCCGGGGAGCGGCGCTGGCGGCGGGCGGCGTCCCGGCGGGGTCAGCATGCCGTAGTGGAGCACGCGGGGTGCGGCCGCGGCGACGTTCGCGTCGTCGGCGATCGCGGCCTGCAGCGACGGCCAGGTCGCCCAGCTCGGGACGTCGCTGACGACGACGTCGGAAGTGGCGGAGCGGACGTGGTCCTCGATCACCTGCAGGAAGCCGCTGAACAGGGACACCACGACGACCAGCGCCCAGACGCTGATCGTGATGCCCGCCATGCCCAGCAGGTTCACCGGGCGCGTCAGCAGGTAGCGGACCGCGAGGAAGAGCCGGTACATCAGCGGACCTGTTCCTGCGCTGTGACCACGCCGTCCTTCATCCGGACGATGCGGTCGCAGCGCTGCGCCAGCTGTTCGTCGTGCGTGACCAGCAGGAACGCGAGGCCGCGGCGCTGCTGGGTCGAGAACATCAGCTCGACGACGCTGTCGGCGGTCTGCGAGTCCAGGTTGCCCGTGGGCTCGTCGGCCAACACGACCTTGGGCTCGGCCAGCAGCGCCCGCGCGATCGCGACCCGCTGGCGCTCCCCGCCGGAGAGCTCGGTCGGGCGGTGGTGCAGCCGGTCTCCGAGGCCGACCTCGGCCAGCAGCTCGGTCGCCTGCGCGCGGCACTGTCTGCGACGCCCGAGGTAGCTCAGGACCGAGGAGCCCATCATCTTCGCGAGCACGACGTTCTGCAGCGCCGTGAGCTCGGGGATGAGGTGGTAGAACTGGAACACGAAGCCGACGTGCTCGTGGCGGAGTCGGGCCCGCGCCCCGACGGACAGGTCGGCGACCGCGCGGCCGTCGTAGCGGACCTCTCCCTGCGTCGGCGTGTCGAGCAGGCCCAGCAGGTGCAGGAGCGTGGACTTACCCGCGCCCGAAGCGCCCAGCAGCGCGACCTTCTCGCCGCGCGCGATCGCCAGGTCGACGCCGCGCAGGACGGGGATGTCCCGCTTGCCGATGGCGTAGCTCTTGTGCACGCCCTGCGCTTCGAGCACGTAGGTCATTCGAACGAGAGCGCGGTGACGGGGTTGAGCCGCGCGGCCTTGCGCGCGGGCAGGAAGGCGACGATCACCGAGAGCAGCACTGCGCCGATCGCGACGGCGACCACCCAGCTCGGCTCCAGGTGGCAGGGGACCCCGTCCAGGTCGAACAGGCCGCGCGGGAACAGCTCGACGCCGCTCGTGGAGTAGAGCCAGTCGTTGAAGGGGTTCAGCCAGACCGCGGACAGCACGCCCGCGGCCACGCCGAGCGTGGTGCCGACCACGCCGACGACCACGCCGCCGAGCAGGAAGACCCCGCCGATGCCGGCGGGGCTGCCGCCTACGGCAGCGACGATGCCGATGTCCTTGACCTTCTGCGTGACCATCATGTGGAGGGTGGTGTAGATGACGAAGGCGGAGACCAGCATCACGACGAACAGCACGATCTCCATCATGGCCTGCTCCTGCGCGACCGCCGACAGGAAGGTCTCGTTCTGCTCCTGCCAGTCGAGCACCTCGCACGGGGGGCTGCCCGACGGGAGCGTGGCCTGCGCCAGCGCGCGCAGGCGTCCGCGCAGCGCCGCGAGCGCGGTCGGCGTGAGCCCTTCGCGTGGTTGGATCGCCACGTCGGTGACCAGGTCGACGCTGCTCGGGTCGTAGGCGTCGTGGCCGAGCATCGTGCGGAGCGTCTCGATCGGGACCAGCGCCGTGGTCTCGTCGAACATCCGGCTGCCGGCGCTGAACCAGCCCGCGAAGGCCATCCGCGTGGTGTGCGGCCGCATCACCGCGCCGTCCTCGTCCTCGGTCGGGAAGGCGACGCAGAGGACGTCGAGGGGGTCGCCCTGGACGGCGCGGGGGTTGGCGAACACGCGCGGCCATCCCAGCAGGATGCCGGGCCACGCGCTGCGGTGTCGGGCGGGGTCGGGGTCACGCGGCAGGCCGGCGGCGGCGCGCGCCCGGTACTCGACGTCGTCGGGCACGAGCAGCTCCTGGCGTCGGTCCGCGTCGGGCTCGTCGAAGACCACGGCGCGCGGGTCGCGTCGGCCGCGCCGCGCGATCTGCTCGGGGCCGCGGTCGAGCCACGCGTCGAGCCGGACCACCTGCGGCTCGCGCGCCGGGTCGATGCCCATCAGCACGGCGAAGCCGTTGCTCGTCCGGGCCTGCTCGAACTCGAGCTGGGAGCTGCGCGCCTGGCCCGGCGCGGCGCTGGCCCGCACGGGCTGCAGCAGGCCGTGGTGCCGGAGGCGGGGCGCGGTCGCGGCGACGTCCGGGTCGGCCTCGAGCGCTGCGCGGAGCGGCTCATAGCCGGTCTCGTGCGGCAGCTCGGTCAGCAGCAGCGGCGGGGAGCTGGCGCGCACGTCCGTGCGGATGTCCGTGACGAAGCCGGTGAAGACGCCGTCCACGATCAGCATCGCCCACACCGCGAACGCCACGCCGCACACCCCGAGCACGTTGATGCGCCGCGTCACCAGGTAACGCAGCGCCAGGAACGGACTGAACGCGGGGATCACGGGGTTCGATGGGCGAGTCGGGCTACTCGGCGGCGCCGGCCTCGGCGCCGCCTGCGGCCTCGTCCGGGTCGTCCGTCTGAGCGTGCTGGTCGACGCGACGCAGCAGCGGGAACAGCACGACGTCCCGGATCGAGGTCGAGCCGGTCAACAGCATGCAGAGGCGGTCGATGCCGATGCCGAGGCCGCCGGTCGGCGGCATGCCGTACTCGAGCGCGGTGACGTAGTCGACGTCGACCTCGCCGGGCGTCTCGTCGTCCTTGTCGACGACCTGCGCCTCGAAGCGCTGCTCTTGGTCGACCGGGTCGTTCAGCTCGGAGAACGCGTTGCCGAGCTCCATGCCCGCGACGAACAGCTCGAAGCGCTCGGTCACGCGCGGGTCGTCGGCCATGCGCTTGGCCAGCGGGCTGATCGCGGTCGGGTAGTCGTGCACGTAGACCGGGCCGGTCAAAGAGTCCTCGACGGTCTCCTCGAAGACGTCGTTGGCGAGCTTGTGCGGCTCGACGCCGTCCGTCTTCAGCCCGAGCTCTTCGGCGCGCGCGAGCACCTGGTCGGGGTCGAACCAGTCGACGCCGGGGTTCTTCTCGGCGAACAGGTCGAGGTAGCGCGCGCGCTGGAACGGCGGCTTGAGGTTGTACTCCTGGCCCCGGAACGTCACCTTGCCGTCGCCGCCCAGCACCACGTCGACGAGGTGCCCGAACAGGCCCTCGACGAGCTCCATGATGTCCTTGTAGTCCGCCCACGCCTCGTAGCTCTCGAGCATGGTGAACTCAGGGTTGTGGCGCGTGCTGATGCCCTCGTTCCGGAACACGCGACCGATCTCGTAGACGCGCTCCATGCCGCCGACGATCAGGCGCTTGAGGTACAGCTCCGGCGCGATCCGCAGGAACAGCGGCATGTCCAGCGCGTTGTGGTGCGTGGTGAACGGACGCGCGGCGGCGCCGCCGAACAGGGGCTGCAGGATCGGGGTCTCGACCTCCTGGTAGTCGCGCGAGTCGAAGTAGTGCCGAACCTCGCGCACGATCTTGGAGCGCAGCGCGAACGCGTCGCGGACGTCGGCGTTGGCGAACAGGTCGACGTAGCGCATCCGGTAGCGCTGCTCCTGGTCCTGCAGGCCGTGCCACTTCTCGGGCGCAGGCCGCAGCGCCTTGGAGGCCAGCACCACCTCCTTGGCCCAGACGGTCTTCTCCCCCTTCTGCGTCAGGCCGACCTCGCCGGTGACGCTGACGAGGTCGTTGCTCTCGACCTTCTTGCGGTTGGGCCAGAAGTCCGGCAGGTGGTCGCGCTGGAAGCCGATCTGGATCGAGCCAGAGCGGTCGGTCAGGTGCGAGAACCGCAGCTTGCCGAAGTCGCGGACCTGGGACAGGCGACCGGCGACGGTCACCGTCTCCCCGACCTTGGCGTCGAAGTCCGTGAGCACGGACGCGATCGCGACCCCGCGCGGCACGCGGGCGGGGAACACGTCGGTGCCCGCCGCGCGCAGCGCCTTCAGCTTCTCGTAGCGATCCCCAGCGATACCGTCGGTCATGCGACGAGCATGCTAGCGGGCCGCCTGGGGCAGTGCGAAGGTCGTCTGGCGTCGCCGGCTCACTCCGGCAGCGCGACCTGGAGCACGCCCTCGCGGACCCGCGCCTCGTAGGTCGCGACACTCCACTCGGCGCCCACGTCGCAGGCGCCCGTCTCCAGGTCGAACTCCCAGAGGTGCAGCGGACAGATCACCTTGCCGTCGAGCACGGCGCCGTCGCACAGCGGCGCGCTCGCGTGCGGGCAGGCGTTGTCGATCACGCGGTAGCCTCCCTGGTGCGGGAACACGGCCAGCCAGCGGTCCTCGAGCCGCAGCGCGCAGCCGGGGTCGAACGTCAGCTCGGCCAGCGGCCCGGCGTCGACCCAGCGGCTCACCGTACGGCTCCCGGCAGGCGGCGGAAGGCGTAGCGTCGGATGACCCGGCCTTGCTCGATGTACTTGCGCTCGAAGTTGGTCGGCGTGAAGGCGTGGCCGGGACCCAGCTCGAGCCGCCGCTGCTCTTCGTCCTCGTCGCGCTGGAACAGGGGCGTGTGGCCCATGACGCGCGCGATCTGCCCGGCGTAGCCCGCGTTGTCGGTGGCGACGAGGCAGTAGCCGTCCTCGCGGATCGCGCGCGCCAGCGTGCGCGGAACGTCCTCGGTGAAGAACCGTCGGCCGCGGTGCCTGCGCTTCGGCCAAGGGTCGGGGAAGTAGACGTGCACCGCCGCCAGGGCGCCGGGGTCGACGCGGTCCTCGAGGAACAGCTTGCCGTTGTCGACCAAGAACAGCCCGTTCTCGCGGCCGCTCTCCTTGAGCTTGGTCGCGGCGAGGCTGGCGTAGCCCGCCGCCGCCTCGATCCCGAGCAGGAACGTGTCCGGCTTGGCCGCGGTCGCCGCGAGCAGGTAGGCGCCTTTGCCCGGCCCGATCTCGACCTCGACGTCTGCGTAGCCGTCGGGGACCAGCTCGCGCAGCGACGGCGGGTCGTCGCCGCCGAGCACCAGCCGGTCGCCGGGCTCGTCGTCGAGGTCCTGGACGCGGCTCCGGAACGACAGCTTGCCGCCCTGGGACATGCGGGGATTGTGCTGAGGCTCAGGGAGCGACGGGGCGTCGTGCGCGGCGGACATCGGGCGAGCAGCATAGCGACGCCGCGCGGCGGCCAAAGCCCTGGGTCGCTTCTGCTGGCATACGGGGGCGACAGCCGGGACCATACGCGCATGAGCCTGGACACCGTCGTCGCGGACCGCCCGCGGATCCTCGTGCAGCAGAAGAAGGAGTGGGGCGAGATCCTGGTCGGCTTCGAGTCCCGCAACAAGTTCGAGCTGCGCGACGAGGACGGGCGCGCCATCGGGCTCGCCGCCGAGGAGAGCGGCGGCTTCGGCGCGATGCTGGGCCGGCAGTTCCTCGGGCACTGTCGGCAGGCGACGATCCACATCTACGACAACCAGGGGACGCCGCTGGGGCGCGGCGAGAAGCCGTTCCGCCTCTTCTTCCAGCGCATGGAGGTCTTCGACGGGGACCGTCGGATCGGCGCGGTCGAGCGCAAGTTCACCTTCCTCAAGCGGCGCCTGGTCGTCGAGAACGCAGCCGGCGAGGAGGTCATGGAGATCGTCGGTCCCTTCCTCCTGCTCGGCCGCGGGACGTTCCGGCTGATGTTCCAGGGCCAGGAGGTCGGCAGGATCCGCAAGAAGTGGGGCGGGCTGCTGCGCGAGGCGTTCAGCGACGCGGACACCTTCGGCGTGGAGTGCGCGACGACGGTGCCCGCCGAGCTGCGGAAGATCCTGCTGGTGGCGACCTTCCTGATCGACTTCACCTACTTCGAGAACAACAGCCGCAGCTGACCCGGCGGGCGGCGGGCGCGGCGGTCACGCGAACATCGCCAGCCACTCGGCCTCGGTCTTCGGGCGGAGCACCGGGTTGCTCTGCCGGGTCTCGCCCATCGTCGCGTGCGGTCGAGGGTCGTAGGCGTGGCCCGGATAGAGCACGGCGTCGTCCGGGATCTTCATCAGCTTGTCGGTCAGCGACCGGTAGAGCTGCTTGGGGTCGCCGCCCGGGAAGTCGGTGCGGCCGCAGCCCTGCAGGAAGAGCGTGTCTCCGGCGATCAGCCGGTTGGCGACCAGGAAGCACTGCGAGCCCGGCGTGTGCCCCGGCGTGTGGATCATGGTGATCGGCACCTCGCCGACCGAGAGGACGTCGCCGCTGTCGTGCAGGTGCAGGTCGCTCGCCTCGCAGCCGGTCTGGCGGCGGATCCACTCCGCCTCGTCGCGCTGCGCGTGCACCTTGCACGGGCACCGCGTCAGCAGCTGCGCGACGCCTTCGAGGTCGTGACCGAACAGGTCGCCGCCGACGTGGTCCGGGTGGTAGTGGGTCGCGAGCGCTCCCGTGACCTTCATGCCGTCCCGTTCGACGAGGTCGCAGAGCTCGGCGACCGCGTAGCACGGGTCGACCAGGACGCAGTCCCCGGTGAGCCGGTCCCCGACCGCGTAGACGAAGTTCGCCATCTGTCCGGCGACGGGGTCGCCTGCGCCGAAGTCCCTCCCGGCCAGCCACTGTCGAAAATACAAACGGTCCTCAAGGGACCCCGGGGGCGATTGCCGATCCATCGATGGCAAGGATGGTAGACCAAGCACGGCGTCGCTCCGAGCCCGCTCAGGGCCGATGGGTCGCGCGCGCAGCCGCGCTCGCGACGGTCTCGTTCTGGTCGTGCTGCGCGCTCGGCCCGCCGCTCGGCGACGACCCCGAGGTGCTGCCGTCCTGGCGAGCCCAGCTCGCCGCCGTGGGGCGGGTCTGCGCGCGCGAGCTCGGCCCGGCGCTGTCGCTGTCCGCGCTGCCGGCTGGCGCGACGGTCGTCGTCGTCGACCCCAGCGAGCGTCCGCCGCGCGGCTCGCCCGACGCCGCGTCGCGGCGCGCGCTGCGCCGTTTCGTTGAGCGCGGCGGACGGCTGGTCCTGTTCGGCCACGCGGCCAGGATGGCGAGCGAGCTCGGCGTCGAGCCCGAGCGGCCGGAGAGCGACGTCTACCGCTGGGGCTATGACCGGCGCGCGGTGTCGGGCCGCGCGGCGCTCGCGCTCCACTTCGTCTCGGGACGCGAGCCGTCGCTCTACGAGGGGCTGCGCGGGACGGTCACCGAGCACTCCATCCCCGTGGTCGCGGGGGCGCCCTGCAGCGCCCCGCTCTGCACGTGGCGCGCCGGCTCCCCGTCGGCGGGCGAGGTCCTGGCCCGGCTCGGCGAGGTCCAAGACGACGCCCCGGCGCCGCTCGGCGCCCCGGTGCTGGTCCGCTGGCGCTGCGGCGCCGGCGCCGTGCTCGCCTGCGGGCTGCTGCCCCAGCTCGACCACCCGGACGAGGTGATCCGCGCCAACGCGCGCGGGTTCGCCCGGCGCTGCGCGTCGTGGGGGACGACCGCGTCGCGCGACCTGGTGCTGCTGAAGGTGGCGCCGCGGGCGACGGAGCCCTCTGTCGGGGCGTCGCCGTCCGAGCGCGGCCCGCCGATCGTCCCCCTGCTCGCGCACTGGGGCTGGCAGGCCTCGCTGCACGACGGCGAGGACGCGTCGTCGGAGCGCTCGGTCGCCGACCTCGTCGCCGATGCGCTGGCGCCCAGTCATCGGCAGGGCGCGGACGTCTTCGAGCTCGCCTTGACCGAGGCGGGGCGCGGCAGCGCGCTGGTTTGGGACGCCGAGGATCCGATCGCGCCCCCTGCGAGCTGGCGCAGCAGCGCGTCGCGGTCGGCGTGGACCGGCGGCGACTTCCGAGACCTCGCGATCGAAGCTCACGAGCGCGGGCTGCTGCTGCTCGGCGGGTTCGATCCGCTGCCGGTAGGGGATCGCTGGGAGGAGCGCCTGGTCGCGCTGCGTCGACACGCGCGCGACCTTGCCGGCTGGCGGCGGCTCGGCGCGTCGGCGTTCGACGGGTTCGGCCTGAGGGAGTGGTTCCCGGACGCGCGCGGCTTCGGCGTGGCGGGCGTGCAGGACTACCATCCGGGCGCTGCGCTCTACTGCGCGGGCGAGCGCGCGCCCGCGTTCGGCGGCGCTCTGCGCGCGATGGACGCCGACGACGGCGGGCTCCGCGGCCTCCGCCTGGCGGGGCTGGCGGACTCGTGGCGCGACGGTTTCCCAGGGGACCGTTTTCCGCTCGGTGTGCTCGACGCCCGCGCCCGCCCCGACCGGTTTCCGGGCGGCGGGGTGCGCGGCGGCAGCAGCCACCCGGACTGGCTCGTCCGGCAGTTCCACGACTTCACGCGCGCTCGCCGTCTCGCCGGCGGCACGGCGCTCTGGCGGCGTCATGATCCGCGCACGCTCGGGCCGCAGACGGCGGCCTATGTGCAGGGCCTGTCGATGGAGCCGCTGCGCGCGGCGGTCGCCATGCCGCTCGCCGCGACCGGGCGCGACGGCCTGCGCGCCGCGGCTGCAGGCCTGTTCGACCAGCCGCCGCGAGGGTTCGGCGCGACGGTCGACGCGCCGGCAGCCGCCCACGTGCTGCAGAACAACTGGGTCCGGCTGCTCGGCAGCGGCGGCCCGCTCGCCTTCGACCCGCGCGGGCTCGCGGACTTCGACAGCGGCAGCGTGACGCTCAGCCCCGGCCTGCTGCGGACGCGGCTCTCCGGCGGTCGACCTGACGGCTCGGAGACCGTCGGCACGCGCGTCGCGCTCACCGGGGCGGCGCGACGCGGGCCGGGTGACTACCGCGCGCTCGAGCGGGTCGTGGTCTCCGCGTCGGCGTCTCCGCGCGTCCCGCGGACGCTCGCCCTCGACGCGGCGCCGGCGTGGCCGGCCGCGGTCGACTTCGCGTGGCAGACCCCGGCTGGCTACCACGAGCTGTCGTTGACGCTGCGCGCGGAGCGCGGCGACAGCGTCGTCGCCGTCTGGCTGGACGACGTCCTGCTCCGCGCCGTGCCGGTGCGGAGCCGCGCGCCCGAGCAGATCGCCGTCGTGCCGGTGCACGTCGCGCGCGCCGGTCGGCGCACGCTCCGGATCGAGGTCACCGAAGGAGACGCCGTCGCGCTCGTCGCCGCCGAGATCGAGCGGGTCGGAGACGTCGGCGTGGAGGCCTCCGTGGCGGTCCCGGCCGGCTCGTTCGCGCAGCTCGTGGAGCACTCGACGTCGAGCCACCACGAGGAGCGGCTGACGCTGTCGATGATGGCAGACACGCCGGGCTTCGTCGTGCACGCGCAGTGCCTGCGCGCGGCCCGCGGCCTGCAGCGGGAGCGCCGGTTCTCTCTGCCCGGCTACGACGTCCTGCCCGCGCTGGCGGGCGGCGCCGCGGGCGAGCGACGAGCGCTCGTGCTGACGTCCCGACACCAGGGTGTCCCCGACCTGTGCGTGGTGCCGCTGCAGCTGTCGCGCTATGAGCGACTGGAGTTCGCCGACGGCGAGCTCGTCTGGAGCGGCGCTGCCGCGACCGGACACGCTTCACGCGTCGGGTTCCTGCTCCGGCCGCAGGGGGAAGGCGCGCAGCGGATCGCGGACCTGCCGCGCCTGGTCGAGCAGCTCGACTGCCCGCTCCAGGTCGACCTGGGCCCGGACGGCAGGGCGTCGCTGACGTCGGATCTCCCGGTGGCCTGCTCGCGCCTCGTGGAGCTCGACACCGACGCGGCGCAGCCGCTGCTCGTTCGCGAGCGAGGCTACTGGACCTGGCGGCCGGTGCAGCCTGCGCCGGGCGGCGGCGTCTGGGCGAGGATTCACCAGGAGCCCGGCGACGTCGTCGAGGTCCTCGCGGGGCCGCAGGTCGCGGCGCGCACGCGGCCGGGCGCAGGCGCGCTGCGGTGCGTGGCGCTGACCGACTGCGCGCCGGACGCCGCGACTGCGGTGGTCCTCCAGCGCAGCCGCCTGCGCGCGCCGTCCGTCGAGATGGCCGCCGACTTTGACGAGGTCACGGTCGACGGACAGCCGTGGGCGTGGTTCGACGGCCGCACGGTCTACCTCCCCGACGTGCCGGGGCGCTATCGCGTCGAGACCCGGACGTTCACCGGGGCCGCCTCCCCACACGTGCGCCTGACCGGCGCGCCGCTGCGACGGTGCGCCTACGACCCGGCCGCCGACGAGCTGACGCTGGTCACGGCCGGCGACGACGCGAGGCCGGCAGGGTTGCCGTGGACGGCGGTGGTCGAGGGCCCGGCGCCGGTCGCGGTCCTGAACGGCGAGGTCGTCGACGTCGCGGAGCTCCACCTGCCTTCTGCCGCCGCGGAGGCCGCTGCGGCGCGCGGCGGGACGCTGATCCGGTTCCGGCCGGGTACGACGGTCCTGAAGTTCGGCGCAAGGGCCGCAGCGCCCGGTCGCTGATCGCTCCCGGGCGCCGGAGGACGTGCTGTCCGGGCGCGCGGCGCGCGCTAGACTCTCGGCATGACATCGGAAGCGTCGGACGCGCCCACGACCTCTGCGACGCCGCAGCGCTGGGTGGACGCCGTGCGCGCGCACCTCGACGAACTCCTGCTGGAGCAAGCGCACCTGGAGAAGAAGGCCGCCGCTGGCGCGGTCACCTTCTTGTTCCGGCTCCCGCTGGATGCGCGGCTCCACCGCAAGCTGTCGGCGCTGGCGCGCGAAGAGCTCGTGCACTTCGAGCGCGCGCTCCGGCTGCTGGAGCGTCGCGGCGTCGCGTTCGAGACGCAGACCTCCTCGGGCTACGCCGAGCGGCTCAAGAAGGCGATCCGTCGAGACGCGCCGGCGCGGCTGGTCGACGAGCTGTTGGTCGCGGCGGTGATCGAGCGTCGCTCGCACGAGCGGATGTCGATGCTCGCCGCGGCGCTGGCCGCAGCGGAGCCCGAGGTGGCTCGCTTCTACGCGGACCTTTGCCCCGCTGAGGAGCGTCACGAAGAGCTCTACGTCGAGCTCGCCGAGCTCGTCGCGGACGCTCCCTCCGTTCGCGCGCGGCACCAGGAGTGGCTGGATCACGAGGCCGAGGTGCTCGCGCAGCTGCCGTTCTCGCCGCGGCTGCACGGCGGCCTGCCCGCGACGGGCGAGGTGTAGCGGCGCATGCTCCGCTGGCTGCGACGCGGCGCGCTCCTGTTCGTGGGGCTGTCGGCGGCGTTCGTCGCAGGCGTGATCCTGCGGCTGCCGGTGTGTCTGCCGTTCGATTACGCCTGCAACCTCGGCCCGACCGTCGTCGCGCCGGAGCTGGCTGCGCCCGAGGACGGCCGCACGCGCGTGGTGTTCTGCGTGCACGGCCTGTGGCGGACCTCCGAGTCCCTCGACCGCATGGCGCGCTCCCTGGCCGCGGCGGGCTACGACGTGGTCAACGTCGACTACCCGTCGACGGAGGACCGGATGGCGGGCCACGGCGCGCGCCTCCGCGACCTCGTCGAGGCGCGGTTCGCCGCGGGGCACGTGGACGAGGTCTCCTTCGTCGGGCACTCGATGGGCGGTCTCGTCATCCAGGAATACCTGCGGCGCGCCGACGCGCGGACCCCGCAGGCGTGCGTCTATGTCGCGACGCCGCACCGCGGCGCGATCCTCGCGGACAAGCGCCGCCACTGGTTCCTGTTCCGGTGGGCGATGGGGGACCTCGCCGCGGGGCAGCTGCGGACGACCGCGCCGCTGCACGCGGCTCCGATCCCCTATCCGGACCGCTCGGGGACGATCGCGGGCGACATCGGTGCGGGCAACGCCGCCATCCCGGGGCCTGACGACGGCACGGTCGGCGTGTCGGAGGCGACCTTCGTCGGCGCCGCCGAAGCGGTGGTCGTGCCGTTCGGGCACACCAGCATCAAGCTCCGCGAGCGCACGATCCGCCTCGTGCTGCAGTTCCTGCGGGACGGCTCCTTCGCGGGCTCCGGCCGCGATCGCTGAGTGGATCGGGTCTGGCCGTATCGCGGCCGGTCCCGGTCGGCTAGGATCTGGACGGCCCGATGAACAAAGCACTGCAAACCATCCTCCTCGGCGTCGGCGTGGGCGCCGCCTTCCTCGTGGGCCAGCGCTTTCCGCAGGTCGCGAACGCGGCCCGCGACTTCGGCGGCTCCAGCCTGCTGGACGCGCAGGGCCGCGGCCCGATCAACGCGCCGCCGCCGCCGCCCGTCACCCAGCCAGCCGAGCCGGGCACCTCGGCGCCGATCGTCTACACCGAGGACAACGGCAACTCCTCGGCCAACAACGGCTTCATCGCCGTCACGGGCAGCTACGGCGTCGGGACCTCCGTGCTCTACCTGGTCGACACCGAGAACCGGCAGCTGGCCGTCTATGAGGCCCGCGGCGGCAGCGCCGGGCAGCGGCGCATCGTGCTCGTCGGCGCCCGCCGGATCGACCTCGACCTGCAGCTTCCGAGCTACAACGACCGCTCCGAATACGAATACGACGACCTCAAGCGGCTCTTCGACCGGAGAGGGAAGACCACCCGTGACGCGGAGACCGGTCTGACGGAGGAGCCAGGATCCGGGAAGTAGTGGCTTTTCCCGGCCCTCGATTTTTGTAAGCTTCGCCGCGACGCGACCACAGGTCTGTCCGTTTGCCCACGGGCGAGCTGGCCCGCGGTCGCCGCGTCGTCCGAACCCGTTCCCACTCCAACCCCTCTCCCTACGCTCGTCCCGACGAGCCCGCGAGGTAGATCCGTGTCCCAGTCCGATGACTTCCTGTCGTTCGAGAAGGCCCTCCGTGAGCTGCAATTGCGCAGCGAAGAGCTGAAGCGGCTCGTCTCCGAAGGCGAGATCCGCGCCTACCGCGACGGGGACTCGATGAAGTTCCGCGCCGAGGACGTCGCCTCGCTGACCTCGCAGAGCCAGGGCGACAGCAACCTCTCCTTCGCCGACTCGCTCGAAGACGACACCGGCATGGTCACGGAGCAGATCTCCGACGAGGACACCCTCCTGGCCGAAGACGACATCGTGGAGGAGGCGCCGCGGCGCCCCGCGCGCGCGGCCAAGGCGCCTCGCGCCGCTGCCGCGATGCCCGCAGCCGACGAGACCCCCGGGTGGGTGGTCGGCGTGGCGGTGCTGAGCGCGATCGTCACCCTCTGGGCCTTCATGGTGGGCAATTCGCTCACCGAGGAGAACAGCCCGGAGGACAGCTTCTTCACGTCGTTCTTCGCCGACAAGAAGAAGTAGCGCCGGCGCGAGGGCGCGTGCCTCTGGCGCGTCCGCTCCCGCATCACGAGCACGGTCCCGCGCGGCCGTGACCTCACGCAAGCCACGGCCGAGCACCTCGCTCCGTCGTGGCTTTTGCGTGACGGGTCGGCTACGTTCTCAGCGGATCGATCGGCAGGTCAGCGCCGATCGCCGGCACGCGTAGCGAACCCTAGAGGGGGCACTTGATGAGATACACCATGATGATCGCGGCGCTCTGCTGCGCCACCGCCTGCGTCAGTCCGGAGGAGCACCGTCGCCTGCAGGGCGAGAAGGCGGCCCTCAAGGCACAGATCGCACAGCTCTCGGAAGACCACCGTCAGCTCGCCGCTCAGGTCGACGGCCTGCGCAGCGAGAACCAGGAGCTCGGGGCGCGCGCCGCCGACGCGAGCTGGATCGCCGAGCAGAAGAAGAAGCTGCAGGACCTGATGAAGCGCTACGCTCCGGGCGGCGCGGAAGCCGTGCAGGGCGTCACGGTCGTGCAGACCGCCGAGGGCGTCGCCTTCCGCGTCGCCGGCGGGGTCCTCTTCGCGCCCGGCCAGAACGTCCTCTCCGAGGGCGGCAAGCGGACGTTGGACGAGCTCGTCGCGTCGCTCCAGGGCCGCAAGATCCGCGTGGAAGGCCACACGGACGCGACGCCGATCCTGCGAAGCCGGTGGGGGACCAACCTCCGCCTGTCGCTGGAGCGCGCGATGAGCGTGGCCGACTACTTGATCGCGTCAGGCTTGTCGAAGAGCCACGTCAGCGCCGCGGGCTACGGGCCCAACCGGCCGGCCGTCGAAGGCTCCTCCAAGGAAGCGCTGCAGCAGAACCGGCGCGTCGAAATCCTGATGATCGAGGGCTAGGCCGCGGCCGTGCCCGGCCGGCGCGCAGCGATCCTCGGCGCCCTCCTGATCGTCGCATGCAGCGGCGAGCCAGGCGGCGCCGGCTCCGGGCGCGCCCCCAGCCTGCGGGAGGGACGCTTCGGCTCCCTACGTGACTTCGTCCTCGTCGACCGAGAGGGCCTGGACCGCGGGGCCGCGCTGTTCGTCGACCGCTTCGAGGCGACGCAGTCCGACTGGCAGCAGTTCGCCGCGACCCCTGCCGGAGACGCGGTGGCCGCGTCGGAGGTCGTGCTGCGAGGTCGGCCGTCGCTCCCGGTCGGCGGCGTGGACCTACGTCAGGCGCGCGCGTTCGCGCGCTGGCGCTGCGGGCGGCTGCCCTCCGAGCCGGAGTGGCAGCGCGCGGTCGGCGGCGGGCGGAGCCCGTTCCCGTGGGGCAGCAAGGAGGACGCGACCCGCGCGAACACGGGGGACCTGGGGCTGGGAGAGCGCCTGCCCGTCGGCACGTTCGAGGCGGGGCGGCGCGCCGGTGGCGACGCTCCCTACGACCTGATCGGCAACGTCCGCGAGTGGACCGAGACGGTGCCGCCCGAGTGGTGCCAGCGCGCCGGGCCCGGCGAACAGGGGTCGTTCCTCCGGAGCCTCCGGACGGCCCGCAGCCAGCCCTGCGTGTCGGTCTGGGCGGACCGCTTCGGCGCGCTCGCCAGCGGCCTCGTCGTCGGGGTCGGGCAGGGCGGCGTGCCGAGGCGCTGCGTCGGCGCCGACTTCGAGACGCCGATGCGCTTCGTGCGGCAGCGCCAGTTCGACACGCAGGCTGCGGAGGAGCGGCGCGTCCGGACCGGGCTCCGCGTCTACACGACGGCGGCTGCGCTGGTGCGGCACCTCGCCGGCCTGTCCGGCGTGCTGGGGGACGCCGAGCGGCGGCAGGTGCGCGCTTTTGTCCGCCGGGGTGAGCACCGCGCCGCGCTGCGGGCGGCGCTCGAGGGGCCCGCCGTCGAGCGCGCGCTGCGGGCCGAAGGCAGCGCCATCGACGTGCTGGTCCGTGAGGTCCGAGGCGACGGATGACGGACGAGCGGCGTGCAGGTCGGGATCCGTTCTCCCGCTACCGCGACCAGCTGTCGGCCGTGGGGTTCCGCCCCAGCACGAGCCGCGGCCAGAACTTCCTCCTCGACCCGAGCCTGCACCGGTGGATCGCCGAACAGGCCGGCGCGGGACCCGCTGACACGGTCGTCGAGATCGGCGTCGGCCTCGGCTTCCTGACGCGTGAGCTCGCCGCGGTCGCAGGGAAGGTGCTGGCCGTGGAGATCGAGCCGCGGCTGCTGGACATCGCGCGCCGTGAGCTCGGAGAGCGCCCCAACATCGAGTGGCTGCTGGCCGACGCCTTGGGAGGAGCGGGGCGCGGTCTCGCGCCCCGTATCGTCGAGGTGGCAGGGGCCTGCACGGGCCGCCTGCTGTTCGTGGCCAACCTGCCGTACTCCGTCTCGGGTCCGCTGCTCGCCGAGTTGGCGCAGCTCGCGCGGCTGCCCGACAAGATCTGTGTCCTGGTCCAGCGCGAGCTCGGGCAGCGCCTCTGCAGCCGCGTCGGCGGAGACCTCTACGGCGGCCTGAGCGCGCTCATGCAGGCGTCGTTCGAGGTGCGCTCCCTGCGCGACGTGTCGCCGGCCGTGTTCCGGCCGCGGCCCAAGGTCTGGTCGTCGATCGTCGAGCTCGAGCGGAGAGCTGCGCGGTCGGAGGGACTGCGCGACCAGGGCGCGCGCCAGCGCTACGCGCGCTTCTTGCGGCGGCTCTTCGGGCAGCGACGGAAGACCCTGCGCACGACGTTCGCCGGGGCCGCCGCGGAGCTGGGGGCTGCGGCGCCCGAGCTGCCAGCTGCGCTGGCGACGAAGCGCGCCGAGGAGCTCTCGCCCGACGAGCTCGTCGCGCTCTGGCGGCGGTGCGAGCCCCGCTGAGTCTGCACGCTCATTCCTGCGGAGCGTGGGTTGACGCCCAGCTAGAACGTGCTACTCTGTGGGGTTGCACGACAGGCGACGTCCCCGCTTACAAGAATGACACGCGGGACACGTGGAGGCCAAGCCCCGGTGGCGAGGCGCTCTCCGAGAGGCGTTCGCAGGTGCGGCATCCCCGTCGATCGAGGTCCCGCTCAGATCCGCCCCAGCTCGGGCGGACGGGATACCTTTGATTCCCTGCACGTCCCCGCGTCAGCCTCCCTGCTCCTCCCTCCGAGCGAGGCTCTTCGCCAGATCCACAGGGATCGTTCGGCCGGTCTTCGTCTGGCTTCCCCCGCTCCGTATCTGCACCCCCGACCCCCGCTCTGGTAGGCCGCCCCTGGGCCTGCCCGAACTCCCCTCCATGGACCGTTTCGAAGAGGCCAAGCTCCGCGTCAAGGAGAGCAACGACCTCGTCGCGCTGATCGAGCAGTATCAGCCGCTGAAGCAGCGTGGACGGACCCTGGTCGCGCTGTGCCCGTTCCACCCGGAGAACTCGCCGTCCTTCACCGTCTTCCGCGAGACGCAGCACTTCCGCTGCTTCGGCTGCGGCAAGACGGGCGACGTCTTCACGTGGCTGATGGAGCGCGACGGCCTGAGCTTCCGGGAGGCGATGGAGACGCTCGCCGAGCGCGCCGGGGTGTCGCTCGAGGGCGTGTTCCAGCGCGGTCGGAGCGATCAGCAGAAGCAGCAGGCGCGCACCGCCTACGAGGCGCTCGCGCAGGTCGCAGACTACTTCCACCGGGCGCTGGTGACGCCCGAAGGCAAGCTGGCGCGGGACTACCTCGACGCGCGCGGCCTCGGCGAAGCGATCGTCCCGTGGACCCTCGGCTACCACCCGACCGGGCCGAACGGACCGGGCAACGGGCTGCAGTCCTTCGCCCGGGAGCACAGGCTGCCGCTGCAGGTGCTCGAGCAGGCAGGACTGCTGCGCAACGGGCGGGAGATCTACGCCGGCAGGCTGATGTTCCCGATCCTCGACGAGCGAGGTCGCACCGTCGCGTTCGGGGGCCGCCTGGTGCCCGGCGCGCCGGGCAGCGAGCCGCGACCGGGCAGCGACTACAAGCCGCCGAAGTATCTCAACTCGCCGGAGTCCCCGTTCTTCAGCAAGCGCCGCGTCCTGTACGGGCTGCGGGCGGCCAAGAACGCCGGCGAGCGTCGCCTGGTGGTGATGGAGGGCTACACCGACGTCATCGCGTGCCATCTGTCGGGCTTCCCCGGCGCGGTCGCGTCCCTCGGGACGGCGTTCACGGCGGACCACGCCCGGATCGTCGAGCGGTTCGCCGACCAGGGCGTCGTGCTGATGTTCGACGGGGACCGCGCCGGCCGCCAAGCCGCCGAGCGCGCGCACCGGGAGTTGGTCAACAGCCGCCTCTCGGTCCGGGTGGCCATGGTGTCGGACGGCAGCGAGGACGCCAAGGACCCGGCCGACGTCGTGCTCGCCCGGCCGGGCGAGGACGAGGAGATCGTCGGCGAGCGTCGGGCGCGCTTCGCCGACACCGTCGACGGCGCCGAGGACGCGATGTCGGTCTGGTTCCGCCTCATGCGGCAGCGCCTCGACTTCTCCCAGCCCGCGGAGTTCGAGAAGGCCGCGCAGGAGTGCGCGCGGCTCCTGGAGCAGGTCGAGCAGCCGGTCCGCCAGGTGGCGATCATGCGCGAGATGGCCCGCCACCTCGAGGTCCCCGAGGCCGGGCTGAAGCGTCTGATGCGCAAGGCCCCGGCGTCGCCGCGGCGCGCAGAGGGCCCCGAGGTCGACGAGCGGGCTGCGCCGGACCTCGACGAAGTGCTGATCCCGGACCTGCCGGACGACCTGCCGAGCGTCGCGGGTGGCGGCGCGGCGCCGGGCGCGTCCACCGGCAAGATGCGCGTCGCGGAGGCCGAGCTGCTCGCGTGCGTGCTGGCGCAGCCCGACCTGCTCGTGGAGCTCGACTTCGACGACGCGCCGCTGCAGGTCGCGGAGGTGCAGGCGCTGATGGACTGGGCCGCAGAGGGGCAGGCGATCGGCCGCACGGCGGGTCCGGACCTGTTCCGCTACCTGTTCTCGCGCGCGGCGGAGCAGCCTCCGCTGCAGGCGGTCCTCGCGCTCGCGCAAGAGCGCGCCGCGAAGATGGTGGATCCACGTGAGGTGCTGCGCGGCATCCTGGACGGCCGCCGCCGCGTCACCTCGAAGGGCACCTTGCGCGAGCTGCGCGAGCAGCTGAGTCGCGCGCTGCGCGCTGGCGACAGCGAGGCCGCTGCGCGGCTACAGGCGCAGGTTATGGACATGATGCGGCGGGACCGCCCTCTGGGCGCGACCGCCGAGGCGGTCGACCCGGTCCGCGCGGCGCGGCCGCGGCCGAGCTTCCTCGACCCGCAGCGATCTCCTGCGCCCGGCGGCGCGGCGCCGAGCGTGCCCCCCGATTCACCCGACCGCGCGCCGGCCTCCGGCGCCGCGTCGGCCTCCCCTGCTCCCGAGGACCCGTCCGTGGACGAGTCGGCGTGAGCGTCGCAAAGGCGTCGCGGGGCCGCTCCCCGCAGCCGGCTCCCACTCCCTGCTTTCACCCCCTGCAACCTGACCACCTGCCCGCGCGCATCCGCCGCGCGTCCGGGCGACGCGAGAAGAGACCCGAACTGTCATGGCCGCGAAGAACGAACTAGAGAAGAAGATCAAGGCGCTGATCAAGGCCCAGAAGAAGGTGGGCTCGGTCACGCTGGCCCAGCTGAACGCGGTGTTGCCCGACGACATGACGTCGCCCGAGCACATCGAGGCGGCGATGGAGATGATCGGCGAGGCCGGCCTCGACGTCGTCGAGGACGAGAAGGCCCAGAAGGCCACCAAGGGCGGGCGCAGCGCGAAGAGCGCGGACGACGGTGAGGACGTCGACCTGACCCCCGAGATGGACGTCGCGGAGCCGACCGAGGCCGAGCTCGCGGCGCCGGTGGTCGACATCACCGAGAAGATCGACGACCCGGTGCGGATGTACCTCACGCAGATGGGGGAGATCCCCCTGCTCACGCGGGAGGAGGAGATCTCGCTCGCGCGCAAGATCGAGCTGACCCGCAAGCAGTTCCGCAAGGAGGTGCTCTCCTCGGGGTTCGGCATGCGCAACGCGATCGAGATCCTCGAGGACGTGCTGAAGGGCGAGCTCGCCTTCGACCGCACCCTCAAGGTGAACCAGCAGGACCCCGAAGTGGGCAAGGCGGACCTGTCCGACCGTCTCCCGGGCAACATCCAGACGCTGCGACGGATCTACGAGGCGGCGCGAGAGGACTTCTCGGAGCTGTTCGCCGAGAAGGCCTCGGCGAGCCGGCAGGTGGTGCTCAAGCGACGGATCTTCTCCCGTCGCCGCAAGGCCGTCGCGCTCATCGAAGAGCTCAATCTGCAGGGCAAGAAGGTGCGCCCGATGATCGACCTCGTCGAGAGTCGGACGGCCGAGATGAAGCGGCTCCAGACGCGCCACGCCCGGTACCGGGGCGCGCAGCTGAAGAACCCCGACGCGATCGAGACGCGTCGTCGCCTCGACGAGCTGCAGGTCGACGGCCTGGAGAACTACGAGCGCATGATGAAGCGGCTCGTGTTCCTGCGGACCGCCTACGCGAACTACGAGGACGCCAAGCGCAAGCTGTCGTCGGGCAACCTCCGCCTGGTCGTCTCGATCGCCAAGAAGTACCGCAACCGGGGCCTCTCGTTCCTGGACCTGATCCAGGAGGGCAACACGGGGCTGATGAAGGCCGTCGAGAAGTACGAGTATCGCCGCGGCTACAAGTTCAGCACCTACGCGACCTGGTGGATCCGGCAGGCGATCACGCGCTCGATCGCGGACCAGGCCCGCACGATCCGGATCCCCGTCCACATGATCGAGACGATGTCCAAGCTGCGCAACGTCTCGAAGAAGCTGACCCAGCTCAAGGGCCGCGAGCCCGCGATCGAGGAGGTCGCGGAGGCCGCGCAGGTCTCGGTCGACGAGGCCAAGCGGGTCATGAAGATCAGCAAGCACCCGATCTCGCTGGATCGCCCCATCGGGGACTCCGAGGACAGCTACTTCGGGGACTTCATCGAAGACGACTCGGTGGAGTCGCCGGTCCAGTCCGCCAGCCGTGAGATGCTCAAGGACCGGATCGAGTCGGTGCTCGACACCCTGACGTTCCGTGAGCGGGAGATCATCAAGCTCCGCTACGGCATCGGGGACGGCTACACCTACACGCTCGAAGAGGTCGGCCGGATCTTCCGGGTTACGCGCGAGCGGGTGCGTCAGATCGAGGCCAAGGCCGTGCGCAAGCTCCAGCACCCGGTGCGCGCCCGGAGGCTCGGCGGGTTCTTCGACAGCGCGGTCGGCGAGCAGGGCTGAGCCCGCGCGGCGGGGGAGCAGCGGCCGCGCGCGTCCGCCCTGGGCGGCGTCGGGTTCCACGAACTTGTCGGCCTGCGCTTGAGCAGGCCGAACGCACGGCTAGACTGCTCGCGCCTGGATCGCAGGGATCCACGCGCAGCCCAACTCCGTGCACGAACACGTCCAGAAGCTCCTCGATCTACAGAAGGTCGACCACGAGGTCACCTCCCTCACCAAGGACATCGACCAGCTCCCGGCCGAGCAGGAGAAGCGCAAGCGGCGGCTGGACCAGCTGGAGCGCGCCGCGCAGGAGGCCGCGGCGTTGCTGCAGAAAGCGGAGGTCGACTCGCGCAGCTGTGACAGCGCGGCCCGCGCCGCCGACGAGCAGATCAACAAGCTCAACGAGCGGCTGAACGTGGTGCGGAACAACGCCGAATACCAGGCGACGCTGTTCGAGATCGAGTCCGTCCGCAAGGACCGGGACCAGATGCAGGACGACGGCCTCACGCTGCTCGAGCAGATGGACGGCCTGAAGGAGACCGCCGCCGCGTCCCAGAAGGCGTTCGAGGAAGAGCGGGCGGTGTTCGAGGGCTTCTTGGCGGAGGCGGAGAAGATGCGCGCGGAGCGCGCGGACGAGATCGCCGCCGCGCGCGCGAAGCGCGACGCCGCCGCCGACGGGATCCCGCCGGACCTGCTGCGGGAATACGAAGGGCTCTACAAGACCCGCGAGCTGATGGCGGTGTCCCCGGTCGACGCCGAGTACTGTCAGGGCTGCTACAACAAGATCACGATGAACGACGTCGCGCGGCTGATGGGCGCGTCGGCGGTCGTGCGCTGCGGGTCCTGCCAGCGCATCCTCTACCTGGCGAGCTCCTAGGCGCGACGCCGCTCCTGCGATGGCGCGTCAGATCCACCCCGTCGTCGTCGGCACCGCCGGCCACATCGACCACGGCAAGAGCAGCCTCGTCAAGGCGCTGACCGGGACCGACCCGGACCGCCTCAAGGAGGAGAAGGACCGGGGGCTGACGATCGACCTCGGCTTCGCCCGCATCAAGCTCGCCGACGGGCGGTTGCTGGGCATGGTGGACGTGCCCGGCCACGAGCGGTTCGTGCGCAACATGGTCGCCGGGTCGACGGGGCTGGATCTCGCGATGCTGATCGTCGCGGCCGACGACGGCGTGATGCCGCAGACGATCGAGCACGTCGACATCCTGGACCTGCTGCAGGTCCGCGGCGGGCTGATCGTGATGACGAAGGTCGACGTCGTCGACGAGCTGCTGGTCGAGGTCGCGGAAGAAGAGGTGCGCGAGCTCGTGCGCGGCACGGTGCTCGAAGGGGCCGAGGTCTGTCGGGTCAGCTCGATCACGGGCGAGGGCGTGCCCGAGCTCAAGCAGAAGCTGGAGGCCCTCGCGATGTCGGTCGAGCCGAGGCAGAGCCACGGCGCCTTCCGTATGCCCGTCCAGCGCGTGTTCTCGCTGCCGGGTATCGGCACGGTCGTGACCGGGATTCCGCTCTCGGGCTCGGTGCGCCCTGGAGCCGAGCTCGAGCTGCTGCCGGCTGGCGCCCGCGTCAAGATCCGCGGCATCCACGCCTACGGCGGCAAGGTCGAGGAGGCGGTCGCCGGACACAGCACCGCGCTGTCGGCGCCCGACGCCAGGGACGCGGGCGCGCACCGGGGCATGGTGGTCGCGGAGCCGGGCGTGTTCGCCAGCGGCGACGCGGTGGACGTCGAGCTGGCGTTGACCCCGCGCTCCCCGAAGCTCGAGCACCGCGTCCCGATCCGCTTCCACACCGGCACGGTGGAGGTGTTGGGTCAGCTGCTGCTGCTCGACCGCGACCACGCGACCGCGGGCGACGCGTTCGTCGCGCGCCTCGAGCTCGACGAGTCGGTCGCGTGTCATCCAGGGGACCGGTTCCTGCTGCGGCTCCAGAACCCCGTGGTGACGGTGGGCGGCGGTCGGATCCTGCGGCTCGAGGAGTCCGGGCGCTACCGGCGGAAGGACCTGGGCCAAGAGCTCCAGGGGATCGTCGACGCAGGGGACGAGCCCGAGGCGCGGCTGCTGCACGAGCTCGAGCAGGCGGGGCCGGTGGGCTGCGCCGTCGACGACCTCGCGCGCGCGCGCGGCATCGAGGAAGGCCGGGTGGTCGAGCTCGTCGAGGAGGCCGGCGACGTGCAGCTGTATGAGCGCGGCATGCGCGCGTTCCTCGCGCGGCAGGTGCAGGAAGGCGAGCGGGAGCTGCTGACCAGCGTCGACAAGATCCTGGCCCGGCGTCCCGCCGCGGCCTCGATCCAGCGGTCCTCGATCCGCACGACGCGCACGCTGCCCCAGCAGCTCGTGGAGTTCGTCTTCGCGCGGCTGCAGGACGCGGGGCGCGTCAAGGCAGGCCGACAGGGGCAGATCCTGTTCCTGGAGCGGCTGAAGCCGCTGCCTCCCGAGCAGCAAGCTCGGTTCGACAAGCTGCTCGCGACCTGCGAAGCGCGCGCGTTCCGCCCTCCGACGCTCGAGGAGCTGTCCGCGGAGGTCGGTCTGCGCGGGGACGAGCTGCTCTCGCTGCTCGACCGCGGGCAGGACGAGACCAAGATCGAGAAGGTCGGCGAGCATTACTACGGGGCCGCGGTCGTGCGGTCCGTGCTCCACCGGATTCGGGACAACTGCCTCGCCAACGACGAGGTGCTCGACATCCCGTCGCTGCGCGATGGCTTGGACACGAGCCGCAAGTTCCTCATCCCCTTGCTCGAGTATGTCGACTCGCTCGGGCTGACGGTGCTCCGAGGAGGCATACGGCGCCTGCTGCCGTCGGCTGCGATCAGCCGTGAGCTGGCCGCCGAGCGGAGCTAGGGCCTCGTCGCGACGGCGGCGCTCCGCGCCTCCGGTGGGCTCATAGTCCGGGGCCGATCTGCCGATAGAGAGGCAGGCCACCGGCCTCACGGAGCAACGCATGACGGCTGATTCCCATGACAACGACGACGCGTCGTCGTTCGCGGACGAGGTGTTCGATCTGGACTTCGTCATCGAGGACCTGGTCGAAGAGGACCAGCTTCCGGTCGCCGAGGAGAGCGGCGAAGACCTCACGGACCTCGCGTGGTTCGGGGCCGAGGCCGACGTCGACGAGTCGGGCTCAGGGCGCGGCAGCTCCGGCGCTACGGCGGAGGCCGCTTCGGCAGCGCGGGGCGAGGACGCGGGCCTGTCCGACGCTGCGGCGTTCGGTCTCACCTCGGGTGCGGAGACGACCCCGCCCGCGCCGGAGCTGATCGAGGCCGCGGAGACCGTCGCCGACGAGCTGGGTTCGTTGCTCGAAGAGGAAGAGGACTTCGGCCTCGACAGCGAGGTAGACCTGGAGTTGGTCACCGGCGACGAGGGCTTCGAGGCGCCCGCGGCCTTCGTGCTGGACGACGGCGAAGGCCTCTGGGAGGGTGCGGGTGACGGCGCAGCGGCGTCGACGGTCGACGCGTGCCCGCCGGCCGCTCCGGATTCGGAGGAGCTGGTGACGCCGTCGATCGAGTCGGGCCTCTTCGGCAGCGTGACGCACCAGCTGCCTCCGACGGACGCGCCGGGCGCGGCCGCGTGGGAAGGTGACGCCACCTCCGACGAAGGCGACGCCGCAGCGAGCGACGCGGCGTTCGATCCGTCGCTGCACGCGAGCGGTGCCGAGCGGGACGGCGCGGGCCACGACTGGGCGCCGCTGGTCGATGCGGACCACGCGGGGCCCGACGCGGCCGCCGCCGCAGAAGACGACTTCGACACCTCGGGCTACGAAGGCGACGACGTCTACCAGGACACCTTCGCCGAGGAGCCGGGGCAGGAGGTCGCCGACGTCGCTGGTGGAAGCGCTCGAGACGAGGGCATCCTGGCGCCCTACGAGCACGCGGAGGGCTGCGACGGGGGGGCGCCTGCGGACGTCGAGGGGCACGACATCTACGCGGAGGAGGACGACGAACCCGAGGCGGTCGTGATCGGTGGGCCGGGCTCCACGCGGCGACGCTGGGGCGGCGCGCTGGCCACGGCAGCCTCGCTCGCGGTCGTCGGCTTCGGGGCGACCGCCGTGACGAAGCCGGCGTGGTTCGGCTTCGAGGTCGCGCCCGCGCGCGTCGAGCGCGTCGAGCT
>JBMHDP010000475.1:0-13902 GCA_049889335.1 Planctomycetota bacterium | reverse complement strand
AACGAGTTCCGCTTCGTGCGCTGATCCGCCGCACCCTGCATCCAGGAGACAAGACATGTCGCTTCGCAACACGATCCGCGGCGTCGACCTCGACACCCGCCGCACCTTCCTCTCGGGCATGGCCCGCTCGATGTTCGGCGTCGGCGCCGGCGCCGTGTTCGGCCCCTCGCTGCTCGCCCAGGCCCTCAACCAGGCCCCCAAGCGGACCAAGGCGCAGGGGCAGGCGCCGATCGTGCTCGGCAACGCGTCGGCCAAGCACGTCATCTACCTGTTCATGTCCGGCGGCATGAGCCACATCGACACGCTCGACCCGAAGCCGGGCCAGCGCACGCACGGCCCCAAGGAAGCCGTCGACACCAACGTCGACGGCGTGCAGCTCGGCGGCTACCTCCCGAAGCTCGCGCGCCACATGGACAAGTGCTGCATCGTCAGCTCGATGACCAGCACGCAGGGCGCGCACGAGCAGGCCCAGTACCTGATGCGCACCAGCTACGAGCTGCGCGGCACCATCCAGCACCCCAGCACGGGGGCGTGGTGCAACCGGATGGCCGGTCGCCACAACGACACGCTGCCGGGTCACGTGATCATCGGCGGCGGCGCGAACGCGCCGGGCGCGGGCTTCTTCCCCGCGGAGTTCCAGCCGGTGCCGATCGGCAACGCCAACGACGGCCTCCAGAACGTCAAGCGGCCGCGCGGGGTCACGGAGGGGCGCTTCAAGCGCCGCCTGGACATGCTCAAGGAGCTCGACCAGGCCTTCGGCGAGAAGCACAAGCAGGCGTCGGTCGACTCCTACAGCCAGGCCTACGAAGACGCCGTCAAGGTCATGCGCAGCAGCGACCTCGTCGCCTTCGACCTCGGCGAGGAGCCGCAGGCGATGAAGGACGCGTACGGCACGGGCTCGTTCGGCAGCGGGTGCCTGATGGCGCGCCGACTCGTCGAGCACGGCGTGCGCTACGTCGAGGTCATGAGCGGCGGCTGGGACACGCACTCCGAGAACTTCGACCGCCTCGAGGACCTGACGCCGCAGATCGACCAGGGGCTCAGCGCCCTGCTGGCGGACCTCGACGCGCGCGGCCTGCTGCAGGACACCCTCGTGGTGCTCGCGAGCGAGTTCGGCCGCACGCCCGACATCGACGAAGACAACGGGCGCAACCACTACCCGAAGGCCTTCAGCGCGCTGCTAGCGGGCGGCGGCGTGCAGGGCGGCCAGCGCTACGGCAGGACCGACAAGGAGGGGCGCGAGGTCGACTCGGAGCCCACGTCGATCCAGGACCTCAACGCGACGATCGCGTACGCGTGCGGGCTGCCCACTGACCACAAGCTCTACTCCCCCTCGGGCCGGCCGTTCCAGGTGGCCCACAAGGGCCTGCCGATCACCGAGATCTTCTAGCGCGCGCCGCCCCGCTCACGACATCCCCTGAAACCGAGCCCTACCTGCCAGCTTGATGAAGAGCCGCCTCTGCCTGTTGCTGATGGTCCTGATCGCGCCGCTGACGGCGCAGTCGAAGAAGAAGATCGACTTCGCGAAGGACGTGTTCCCGATCCTCGATCGGAACTGCACCGAGTGCCACCGCGCGACCTACACCGACGAGAACGGCCGCAAGCGCCGGCCGAAGGGCCGCGTGATGCTCGACACCCTCGCCAACATCAAGAAGAGCAAGCGCGGCAAGCTCTTCGTCGCCAAGAAGCCCGACGACTCCATCATCATGGAGTCGATCACCCTCCCCGCGGAGGACGAGGACCGGATGCCGCCGCCGAAGAAGGGCCCGCCGCTCAGCAAGCAGCAGGTCGAGGTGATCAAGCGCTGGATCGAGCAGGGCGCGGACTTCGGCGGATGGACCGGTGAGAAGGCGAAGCCCGCGAAGTCCACCGCCAAGCCCAAGGGCAAGACGCGCGCGAGCGGCGGCGCCAAGACGGCCCCGAAGAAGAAGCGGCGCGGCCCCTCGCCCGTGGTGACGCTGAGCAAGGGCCTGCAGCCGGTGAAGGCGGCCGACCTCGCGCCGTTCGCAGCGGCCGACTCGCTGTTCTCGGTGCGCAGCATCGGCGACGAGAGCCCGCTGCTGCGCGTCAGCTGCTGCGGGCGCACCGACGACGTCGACGACGCCGCGCTGTCCCAGCTCCTGCCGATCGCCGAGCACGTGTTCGAGCTCGACCTCGCGCGCAGCGCGGTCGGGGACGGCGGCTGCGCGGTGATCGCGAAGATGAAGCGGCTGACCAAGCTCGACCTGAGGCAGTCGCGCGTATCGAACGCGGGCGTCAAGGAGCTGGCCGCCTGCCGCGAGCTGCGCTCGCTGAACCTCTTCGACACCCGCGTCGGAGACTACGCGCTGGTCGCGCTGGGCGATCTCCGCGAGCTGGAGCAGCTGTACGTCTGGAAGACCGACGTCAGCGCCAAGGCCGTGGTGAGGCTGCGCGAGGCGAACGACGCGCTGCGCGTCGTGTTCGCCCCCGCGATGCCCGACGAGATGACCGCGGAGCCTGCGGGGCGG
The DNA here is from genome assembly GCA_049889335.1 of Planctomycetota bacterium. Lineage (GTDB taxonomy): Bacteria > Planctomycetota > UBA1135 > UBA1135 > UBA2386. Next base: position 11,413 of record JBMHDP010000475.1, on the reverse strand, counting down.
CGCCGCCGACGCTGAGCGCGGCGGCGCGCCGGCGACGAGCGAGATCGGTCGGGCGCAGCGGCCGGCGGCAGGGCACGATGGGCGCATGCGCATCACGTTCGTGCAGACCGGCGGGACGATCGACAAGGACTACCCCCGGGCGACGGGCGGCTACGCGTTCGAGCTCGGCGAGCCCGCCGCGCGGCGGCTCCTGGACCGCTGGACGCCCTCGTTCCGCTTCGAGGTCCGCACGGCGTTCCGGAAGGACAGCTCGGAGGTCTCCGACGACGACCGCCGGGCGCTGGCCGAGCTGATCCGCGCCGACGACGGCGACGGCTTCGTCGTGACCCACGGCACCGACACGCTGCTCGAGACCGCCGCCTACCTCGCCCACCACCTGCCGACCCGGCGCGTCGTGCTGACCGGCGCGATGCGCCCCGAGCGATTCTCCGACTCCGACGCGGCGCTCAACCTCGGCTGCGCGGTCGGCGCGCTGCAGGTCGTCGAGCCCGGCGTCTACGTCGCGATGCACGGCGTCGTGGGACGCCATGACGAAGTCCGCCGCAACCCGAGCGACCACCGTTTCGAGCTCCGATGAAGATCCCCAAGGACCCCCGCATCCCCGCCCCCGCCGGCCACTACTCCCCGATCGTCGAGCACGGCGGGACGCTCTACGTCAGCGGCCAGCTCCCCATGGACCCCGTGACCAAGGAGGTCCCCGACGGCGCCGCTGCGCAGATCACCCGCGCGCTCACGAACCTGGAGAACCTGCTCCTCGCGTCAGGCAGCGACCGCGACCACGTGCTCCAGGTCCGCGTCTTCGTCCAGGACCTCGACCTCTGGGAGGAGGTCAACGAGGCCTACGCGGCGTGGTTCGGCGACCACCGGCCCGCCCGCGCCATCATCCCGTGCGGGCCGCTGCACTTCGGCTGCCTGCTCGAATTGGAAGCGACCGCCGCCGTCGCAGCGAAGCCGGATCCCGATTCGGGCCCTCCGGTCGAGAACGCTTGACGACGCCCGCAGGGAGAGCTACTTTTCCGCGCTCGATTCTGGCCGCTCGCGCCGGAATCGTCGGTCGGGGCGTGGCTCAGCTTGGTAGAGCGTTGCGTTCGGGACGCAAAGGTCGGAGGTTCGAATCCTCTCGCCCCGACCAGTTTCTCCCGTGAGATTCGGCGGCCTCTCGGTCTCCCGCTGAGACGCTCCGCGCCCTACCGGATGCCGACCAGCGGGCTGTGCCCACGCACCGCGCCGGTCGCGCCCGAGAGCACGCCGCTCGGGGCCGCCTGCTGGACCGATGCATCGTCCGAACGCGCGGGCTAACGTGTCGCGCGACGTTCCGCGAGGCCGCGCATGCGATTCCACCTGCTCACACCTGAGATCCGGGAGCTGCTGACCGAGGGACGGCACGGCGACCTCGTCGAGGTGCTGCAGGACATGCACCCGAGCGACGGCGCGCAGATCCTCGAAGGGCTCGAGATCGACGAGCTCGCGGCGATCCTGACCAACATGCCCGCGGACCTCGAGCGCGGCCTGTTCGGCTACCTGCCGCCCGAGGTCCAGGAGCAGTATGTCGACGGCGCGGGCAAGGAGCGCGTCCAGCACGTGCTGCAGAGCATGCTGTCGGACGACCGCGCCGAGTTCCTCGACCGACTGGACGACTCGGTGCGGCGCCGGCTGATCCCGCTGCTCTCGGCCACGGCCCGCGAAGACCTGCTGCGCCGCGGCAGCTTCGACGAGGACCAGGTCGGCGCCATCCTCAGCACCGAGTACGCGGTGCTGAGCCCGACGGCGACCGCGCGGAGCGCGATCGGCGCGCTCCGCCGGCAGGCGCCGAGCAAGGAGACGATCTACTACAGCTACGTGCTCGACCGGGGCGGCCGACTGATCGGCTTCGTCTCGCTGCGTGACCTGATCCTCGCGCAGCCCGACGCGGCCATCGAGGAGGTCATGAAGACGGACCTGATCTCCGTCACCGCGGACGCCGACCAGGAAGAGGCCGCGCGGCTGATCCGGGACTACGACCTGATCGCGCTCCCGGTCGTCGACTCGACCGGGAAGCTGGTCGGGATCGTCAGCCACGACGACGCGGTCGACATCGTCGAGGAGGAGGCCCAGGAGGACTTCGAGAAGATGGCCGGCGTCACCGGCCACGGCGTGGAGCCGGGCGACTACGACTACATGGACGAGCCGGTGCTGCGTCAGGTGCGGCGCCGGGCGCCGGTGATCTGCCTGCTGGCGCTGTTCTGGGTGACGACCTCGGCGGTGATCGGCGCGTTCGAGTCCCAGCTCACCGGCCTGTTGATCGGCATGCTGCCGATGGTCATGGCGACCGGCGGCATGGTCGGGACGCAGGCCAGCGCGCTGGTCATCCGCGCGCTCACCGTCGGCGACGTCGAGAAGAACTCGATCCCGCGGGTGCTGTGGAAGGAGCTCCGGGTGGCCGGCACCATCGCGGTGCTGCTCGGGGTCATCGCCGCGATCGACACCTTCCTCGTCAACGGCATCAAGGAGGAGCCGATCGCGCTGCAGGCCGTGACCGCCGTCGCCGTCGCGATCGGCGCCGCGATGATCGGCCACGTGCTGTCGGCCGCGCTGCTCGGCGCGTGCACCCCGATCCTCGTGAAGAAGCTCCGAGGCGACCCCGCGATGATCAGCACGCCCGCGGTCACGGCGATCGCCGACCTGACCGGCGCGGCGATCTACCTCGTGACCGTCACGCTGATGCTCGCTGACTAGGCACGAACACCGACGGGAGGACGGGCTCGACGCACGCCACGACGCCCTCGTAGACCGTGACGCGCCGGTCCCCGAAGTCCAGCGCGGCGAGCCCGCCGGCCGCGTCGATGCGGCGGGGGGCGCCGAGCTGCGCGATCGCGCGCTCGACCGGCTCCCCCACGAGCCCCTCGTCACAGACCGTCGCGGGCGAGCGGATCAGCCCTGCGCCTGCGTCGACGACGACGCCGTCCACGAGGCGCATCGCCGCCTCGTCCGCGTCGCCCTTCTTGCCGAGATACGTGAGCCAGAGCGCCTCCCCGTCGAAGGCACAGCCGAGCGGGGCTCCGTAGCGAGCGCGGACCTCGCGGAGGTCGGCGCCCAGGAGAAGATCGTCGGTAGCGGTCGTCATCGTGCTCTACAGCTCCAGAGGTCCGAGGCCGCGGAGGATGGTCGAGAGCCGAGAAAACTCCCGGCGCTCGAACGCCCGCGGCGACGCGCATGAGACGAAGGAGGAGTTCCCGAGTTCCCTCGCGCGCTCAGTTTTTCCGCAGCGGCAGCGCACCCCCTGCGCGGGCCGCCCAGGTCAGCGCCAGTAGTAGTGCCAGCTCGCCTCCAGCTCGGCGCGCGCGCCGGGCGCCAGCTGGACCGTCCAGCGGCACTCTCCGAAGCCGTTGTACTGGTACCACCACCAAGGCCAGCTCCACCACCCCCACCACTTCGGCCGCGGGGAGTCCGCCCAGGCGCGGAGCAGGTCCAGCTGCACGGACTCGCCCCCGGCGCCGACCTCGTCGACGCGACCCATCACGCGACGCGTCACCTCCACCTCGACCGCTTCGGACTTGCCGTTGCGGAGCGCGACCACGCCGCCGAGGCGGACGCGGGCGTAGCGGTCGTCGCGGAGCTCGACGCCCTCGTCGCGACCGACCTCGCGCTCGTCGACCTCGACGACCACGTCGATCGCCGCGTTGATCTCCAGGTCGGCGGCGTCGCCGCGCGGGGTGTACTTCATGTGGCCCTGGGCCAGCACCCTGCCGCCGGAGAACACCAGCGCAGGCGCCGTCGTGAAGGGGCCCGAAGACGTGTTCGTCAGCCGCAGCACGTGGCGGACCTTGGGCGCCGCGAGCTGCTTGGCGAGCTCGATCACGCGCTGGTCGTTGAGGCGCTGCTGGTACTGCATCGGGGGCGCCATCGGCACGTCCAGGCGGTAGGCGTCGCGGTAGGGCACGCGGAATTCCGCCACTGGCACGACCAGCCGCTCGCCCTTGGCCAGGGTCACCCCCTGCACCGGGAACACGAACAGGTCCTCGGTCGCCTCCCCGGCGCCGACCTCCGGGCCCGGCGCGTCCCCGGCGTCCGCGCCGCGGCGGCTGAAGCCGGCGACCTGGGTCTGGATCGAGTTGCTGAGGAAGTTCGAGAAGCGCTGCTGCTGCGCCATCGCGGCGGCCTGCGAGACCTGCGCGGCCTGCTGCTGCAGCGCGATCGGATCGATCATGTCGGCGAACGCGAACTCGGGCACGCCGACCACGAGGTTGACCGTGGCGTCCTCGAGGTCGACGAGGTCGTTCACCATCGTCGCCTGCAGGCGCACGGACGCCTGGCCGTCCTCGCCGAGGTCGACGCGGTAGGACGGGATCCAGCGGAAGCCCTTCTGCACGTAGACGACCCCGACGCGCGCGCCCTCGCCGCCCGCGCCCTCGACGTCGAGCACGAGGCGCGGGCGCGTCTCCTGGACCGTGACCGTGTCCGCGGCCGCGCCTTCGACGGTCAGCCCGCGCACCCGGTCGAGCGCGATCGCGTGGACCCGCCGCTCCTCGGCGACGAGCAGCACCTGCCCCGCCCCCTCGTGCCGGGGGATCGCGCGCAGCACGCCCGTCACCAGGTCGCCGTCTCGGACCTCCACGGAGACGCGCTCGCCGAGGTTCGCCTCGGCGACCTCGAGCACGGTAAGCGCCGGCCGCGTGACCTCGACCTCGTCCATCCCCGCCTTCGCGGCGCGCAGCGTGGCGCCGCCGCCGGTCACGAAGGGCCAGAACGTGCCGAGCACCGGCTCCGGCAGGTCGTCCAGCGCGACCTCGCGCCCCGCGTCCGGCGCGAGCGCGGCGTCGCGGAGCACGTAGGCGTGGCCGTCCTTGAAGGCCGTGAGCTCGCGGACGGGCAGGCGGGACTGCGCTCCGATCGCCTGGGCAGCGAGCGCGGCGGCGAGCGCGAGACGGACGAGGAGGTCGGCGGTGTTCATGATCAGGTCCGCCGCCGACTTTAGCAGCCCGGGACCGCCGCCCGAAGGCGCGCCTCGCCCCTCAGACGTCCCGCTCGGGCAGCACCACCCCGCACTCGAGCGCGATCCACCGCCGGATCTTCGGGCTGGTGTAGCCGCGCTTGCCGAGCGTCCGGTGGGTCACGCCGCCGCGCGCCTGGGCGTCGGCGACGGCGCGCCGCAGGTCGTCCAGCTCCGCTTCGGCGCGCGCGCGCTCCGACGCCTCCAGCCGCTGCGTCCGCCGCACGCCGAGCCCCGACAGCCCGAGCGGCACGCCCGCGACCAGCAACACGATGAGCATCGGGATGATGCCCTGCGCGGTGGGCACCAGCGCCACCGTCGCGACCGCCATCCCCAGCACCAGCGCCGAGGCGCCGACCTGCGCCTGCCAGGGCAACAGTCGGATCGTGCTGCCGAAGCCCGGCGGCTTGTCGTCCTGGAAGGGGGCGGCCACGCGCCGCCTACTCCTCGGTCGCCTTCGCCCGCAGGAACTCGCGGTTCATGTCGGCGATCACGCGGACCGGGATCTCCTTGGGGCAGACCGCCTGGCACTCGTACTGGTTGGTGCAGTTGCCGAAGCCCTCGGCGTCCATCTGCTCGACGAGGTTGCGGGCGCGGGTCTCGCGCTCGACCTGTCCCTGCGGCAGGTGCGCGAAGTGGCTGATCTTGGCGCCGACGAACAGCATCGCCGAGGCGTTCTTGCAGCTCGCCACGCAGGCGCCGCAGCCGATGCAGGTCGCGGCGTCGAAGGCCTTGTCCGCGTCGGCCTTGGGGACCGGCACGGCGTTGGCGTCCTTGGGCGCGCCGGTGTTGACCGAGATGTAGGCGCCGGCCTGGACCACGCGGTCGAACGCCGAGCGGTTCACGACCAGGTCACGCACGACCGGGAAGGCCGCCGCGCGCCACGGCTCGACGTAGATCTCGGCGCCGTCCTGGAAGCTGCGCATGTGCAGCTGGCACGTGGTGGTGCCCGACTCCGGGCCGTGGGCGACCCCGTCGATCATGACGCCGCAGGAGCCGCAGATGCCCTCGCGGCAGTCGTGGTCGAACGCGACCGGCTCCTCGCCCTTCTTGATCAGGCCCTCGTTGAGAACGTCGAGCATCTCGAGGAACGACATGTCCGTCGAGACGTCGTCCAGCTCGTAGCGGACCATCTTCCCGTCCTGCTTGAAGTCCTGCTTCGTGCTCCGCTTGGACTGCCGCCAGATGTGGAGGGTGACCTTCATGACTACTTGTAGCTCCGAACGGCCAGCTCGACGTTGTCGAAGACCAGCTCTTCTTGGTGACGGGCGGCGTCCTTGACCTCGCCCTTGTGTTCCCAGACCGCGGCGTGCGCGAAGTTCTCGTCGTCGCGCTTCGCCTCGCCGTCCACCTCGTGCTCCTCGCGGAAGTGCCCGCCGCACGACTCCTCGCGGGTCAGCGCGTCGCGGCACATCAACTCGCCGAACTCGAGGAAGTCGGCGACGCGCCCCGCCTTCTCCAGCGACTGGTTGAGCGTGTCGGCCGACCCGAGCACCTTGACGTCCTTGTAGAACTCCTCGCGCATCGCGGGGATGTCGCGGAGCGCCTGCTCGAGGCCCGCCTTGTTGCGCGCCATGCCGCACTGGTCCCAGATGATCTTGCCGAGCGCGCGGTGGAACTCGTCGACCGTGCGCTTGCCCTGGATGGACAAGAGGCGCTGGGTGCGCTCCTTGACGTCCTGCTCGACCTTCTGGAACTCGGGGTGGCTGGTGTCGACCGCGCCGGGCTTCTGCCCCGCGAGGTAGCCGCCGATCGTGTAGGGCACGACGAAGTAGCCGTCACACAGGCCCTGCATCAGCGCCGACGCGCCGAGGCGGTTCGCGCCGTGGTCGCTGAAGTTGGCCTCGCCGCAGACGAACATCCCCGGGATCGTCGACTGCAGGTCGTAGTCGACCCACAGACCGCCCATCGTGTAGTGCACGGCCGGGAAGATCCGCATCGGCTGCTTGTACGGGTTCTCGGCCGTGATCTTCTGGTACATGTGGAAGAGGTTGCCGTAGCGCGCCTTGATGGCGTCCTCCCCCAGGCGCGCGATCGAGTCGCGGAAGTCGAGGTAGACCCCGAGGCCGGTGTCCCCGATGCCGCGGCCGTCGTCGCAGACCTCCTTGGCCGCGCGCGACGCGATGTCCCGCGGGGCGAGGTTGCCGAAGCTCGGGTACTTGCGCTCCAGGTAGTAGTCGCGCTCGTCGTCCGGGATCTCGTGGGCCGGGCGCTTGTCCCCCTGCTTCTTCGAGACCCAGACGCGGCCGTCGTTGCGCAGCGACTCGCTCATCAGCGTGAGCTTGGACTGGTGGTCGCCGCTGACCGGGATGCAGGTCGGGTGGATCTGCGTGTAGCACGGGTTGGCGAAGCCGGCGCCGCGCTTGTGCGCGCGCCACGTCGCCGTCACGTTGCACCCCTTGGCGTTGGTGCTCAGGTAGAAGACGTTGCCGTAGCCCCCGGTCGCGAGGATCACCGCGTCGGCCGCGTGGCTGCGCACCTCACCGGTGGTCAGGCAGCGCACCACGATGCCCTTGGCGTGGCCGTCGACCTTGACGACGTCGAGCATCTCGGTGCGGCTGTGCATCTTGACCGCGCCGGCGCTGATCTGCCGCGACAGGGCCGCGTAGGCCCCCAACAGCAGCTGCTGGCCGGTCTGGCCGCGCGCGTAGAACGTGCGGCTGACCTGCGCGCCGCCGAACGAGCGGTTGTCGAGCAGGCCGGAGTAGTCGCGCGCGAACGGCACGCCCTGGGCGACGGCCTGGTCGATGATGTTGACGCTGCACTGCGCGAGTCGGTAGACGTTGGCCTCGCGCGCGCGGAAGTCGCCGCCCTTGACCGTGTCGTAGAACAGGCGCCACACGGAGTCGCCGTCGTTGCGGTAGTTCTTCGCGGCGTTGATGCCGCCCTGCGCGGCGATCGAGTGCGCGCGGCGCGGGCTGTCCTGGAAGCAGAAGCACTCGACCTCGTAGCCGAGCTCCGCGAGCGACGCGGCGGCCGACGAGCCGGCGAGGCCCGAGCCGACCACGATCACCTTGTACTTGCGCTTGTTGGCCGGGTTGACGAGCTTCAGCTCGAACTTGCGGGCGTCCCACTTCTCGGAGATGGGCCCGTCGGGGATGCGGGAGTCGAGGTTCATCGGGTCACCTCCACGAGGCCGAGCTGGACGGACAGCGCCAGCAGCATGTTGCCGCCGGCGATCGCCAGGGCGAGCACGAGGGAGAGCGTCTTGATCATCGGGGTGTAGCGCTTGTGCTGCAGGCCGAGCGTCTGCGCGAGGCTCTGCACGCCGTGGCTGAGGTGCAGGAACAGCACCACCTGGAAGACCGCGTAGGCCGCGACGATCGCCGGGCTGGCGAAGCTCGTCGTCACCATGGCGTAGACGTCTTTGGCCTGCGCCCCGTCGATCGTCACGTCGCGCTCGAAGGCGGGCGTGATCGACGGCACCTCGAAGGTGAAGTGCGCCAGGTGGTAGAGGAGGAAGGCCAGGACCGAGAACCCGCTCAGCACCATCGAGCGGGACGCCATCGAGGCCTGCACGGTGCCGGGTCGCTGGTAGGAGACCGGCCGCGCGGCGCTGTTGGCGCGGGACAGGCGGATTGCGGTGGCCACGTGCAGCACGAACACCGCGAGCAGGCCGATCCGCGCGACCCAGAGCAGCGGCCCGAGGTCGTGCAGCCACTTGGCGTAGGCGTTGAGCTTCTCGGCGCCCTGGAAGAGCTGGAGGTTGCCGAGCAGGTGCATGACGACGAAGCCGAACAGCATCAGGCCGGTGACCGCCATGGTCACCTTGCCGCCGATCGACGAACGCCAGAAAGAGGACATCCAGGTCATGGGTGAAAGAGACGATCCGCCAGCCTCACGTGGATTGCAACCGTCCGGGCAGACCCGGACGGCCCGCGCGATCCGCGCCGGCTGCGTCAGGATCTAACGTCGCTGCGCAGCGGCGTCTTTCCCATCGAGACCAGCCCGCGCAACGCGTCGGCCGCCCGGAGGTCGAGCGCGCGGACGCGCTCGGGCGGCAGCAGCAGCAGCCGGCCGTTGGACGGGTTCGGGGAGCTGGGGACGAACACCAGCGTGTGCTCGCTGCCGTCGGGCCCCGGCGCGCGCCCCGTGACCAGGCCGACCTCGAAGCCGTCGCCCGATGGCACCGCGACCACGGCCTCGAAGAACCGATCCCGCGCGGTGTCGTAGCCGAGGACCTCCTTCAGCGACTGGTAGAGCGTGCCGACCAGCGGCAGCCGCTCAAGCAATTTGTCAACGAGCCGCCACAGCCAGCGCCCGGCGAAGGTCGTGACAAAGAGACCGACGACGTAGACCACGACCAGGGCCAGCACGAGCCCCAGCCCCGGGAAGTACCAGCTGACCTCGTCCCGCCAGGACTCGGCGAGCGTGGTCTCGACGTAGGCGACGCCGAGCGCGGTCCCGCCGATCGGCAGCAGCGCGACGACGCCGCCGACGAGGCAGCGGGTGATGTGACGCGTCGGCGAGTTCATGCCAGGAGCATACGGGCACGGTCCGCCGAACCCGCCCGGCTTCCCACGCGCCGCCGGCGCGCGTCCTCGCCGCGTCGCGGGCTCGCTGGCGCGGCCCCGCGGCGCCCGGTAGCGTCAGCGCAGCGGCCGGAGGGCCGCGCCAACCACACCCCGGAGAACGCTATGAAGTCGCGCGCCGCCGTCGCATGGGAAGCAGGGAAGCCGCTCGAGCTCGAGGACATCGAGGTCGACGGCCCGAAGGCCGGGGAGGTCATGGTCCAGGTGAAGGCGACCGGGGTCTGCCACACCGACGCCTACACGCTGTCCGGCGTCGACCCCGAGGGGCTGTTCCCCGCGGTGCTCGGTCACGAGGGGGCCGGCGTCGTGGTCGAGGTCGGCCAGGGCGTGACCTCCGTCGGCGTCGGCGACCACGTCATCCCGCTCTACACTCCCGAGTGCGGCGCCTGCAGCTTCTGCACGTCCGGCAAGACCAACCTCTGCCAGGCCATTCGGGCGACCCAGGGCCAGGGCCTGATGCCCGACGGCACCTCGCGGCTCCACAAGGACGGCAAGCAGCTGTTCCACTACATGGGGACCTCGACCTTCTCGGAGTACACCGTGCTGCCCGAGATCGCCGTCGCGAAGATCCGCAAGGACGCGCCGCTCGAGAAGGTCTGCCTGCTCGGCTGCGGCGTGACGACCGGCATCGGCGCCGTCCTGAACACCGCCAAGGTCCAGCCGGGCGACACCGTCGCGATCTTCGGGCTCGGCGGCATCGGCCTCGCCTGCGTGCAGGGCGCCGTCATGGCGGGCGCCGGCCGGATCCTCGGCGTCGACGTCAACCCGGCCAAGTTCGCGCTCGCCCGCCAGCTCGGCGCGACCGACTGCGTCAACCCCGCGGACACGCCGGACACCCCGATCCAGGAGGTCCTCGTCGAGATGACCGGCGGCGGCGTCGACTACAGCTTCGAGTGCATCGGCAACGTCGACGTGATGCGCTCCGCGCTGGAGTGCTGCCACAAGGGCTGGGGCGAGTCGGTGATCATCGGCGTCGCCGGCGCCGGCGAGGAGATCGCGACGCGGCCGTTCCAGCTCGTCACCGGTCGGGTGTGGCGCGGCACCGCGTTCGGCGGGGTCAAGGGCCGGAGCCAGCTGCCGGGCATGGTCGACCAGTCGATGACCGGCGAGATCCCGCTCGACCCCTTCATCTCCTACAACCTGCCGCTGGAGCAGATCAACGAGGCCTTCGAGCTGATGCACGAGGGCAAGTCGATCCGCTCGGTGGTGCACTTCTGATGCCCGACCACCTCGCCGGCCTGACCGAGGTCGAGCGCCGCGCGGCGTTCGGCGGCACGCAGCTGGTCTACGAGCACGAGAGTCAGGCGCTCGGCTGCCGGATGCGGGTCGCGGTGTTCCTGCCGCCCGGCATCGCCCCCGGGGACGACTGCGACGCGCCGGCGCTGTTCTTCCTGTCGGGCCTGACCTGCACCGAGCAGAACGTCATCCAGAAGTCCGCCGCGCAGCGCGCCTGCGCCGAGCGCGGCCTGATCCTGATCTGCCCCGACACCTCGCCGCGCGGCGAAGGCGTCGCCGACGACGAGGCGTGGGACCTCGGGCAGGGCGCGGGCTTCTACCTGACCGCCACGCAGGCCCCCTGGGCGCAGCACTACCGGATGGACGACTACGTGACCGGCGAGCTGGTCGCGCTGGTCCGCGCCTTCACCCGCAGCGACGCGCGCGGGATCACCGGACACTCCATGGGCGGCATGGGCGCGATCCGACTCGCGCTCGCCAACCCCGGCCTCTACCGCAGCGTCTCCGCGTTCGCGCCGATCCTGCAGCCGCTCGACGTCCCGTGGGGCCAGAAGGCGTTCGCGGCGTATCTGGGCGAGGACCGCAGCGCCTGGGCCGCGTTCGATCCGGCGTCGCAGCTCGCGGACGCGGCCGAGCGGCTCCCGCTGCTGATCGACCAGGGCGGCGCCGACGCGTT
>JBMHDP010000474.1:0-4905 GCA_049889335.1 Planctomycetota bacterium | reverse complement strand
GCGCGGCGGCTACGTCGTCGGCGTCCTCCGCGGCAGGGACGGCGAGCCGGTCGGCGGCGCGCCGCTCTGCAGCCTGACCGTCGACGGCGTAGCGGACCACACCGCGCGCACCGAGTCCCACGGCAGCAACCGCCACCGCCCGCAGGGGACGCGCCAGGTGGAGGTCCTCGCCGACGCCGGTCCGCTCGGCGCGGCGCGCGCCTTCGTGCAGGTGGTGGCCGGTCAGGACACGCCGTGGTCCCCGGTGCTGGGGCCGCTGCAGACGGTCGCCGGCAAGGTCCTGGACGTCCGCGGCGCGCCGCTCGCCGGCTGGCTCGTCGAGCTGCGGCGGGAGGAAGGGGACTGGGCTGCGGTGGTCGAGTCCGCGCGCGACGGGAGCTTCGCGGCGCACGGCGTCCCCGGCACGGTCCTGGTCTCGGCCTGGCCGCGGCGCGCGGCGCGCGGGGTGCCGCTCCTCTTCGGCGCGGCGGCGATGGTGGGCGCGCAGGACGTCGCGCTCTCCCTGCACCCGGACGCGCCGGCGCGCGCGCGGCTGCGCGTGCACGTGGACCTGCCTTCGGGGGCGAGACCTACCGGCGTCGACGCGCGCGCGGTGCACCTCGACACGGGGGCGGTCGCGCGGCTGCTGCCGCTGGGCCACGAGGACGCGTTCGAGGCCGAGCCGCTGCCTGCCGGCCGCTACCGCGTCGAGCTCGGCGCGGCCCGCGCGGGTTGGGTCACGGCCGCGGAGGTCGCGGTCGACGGCCGGGGGCTGTGGGACCTGGGCCGCTTCGCGCTGCCAGCGCCGGGGCGGGTGCGGCTGCGGTGTCTGCCCGGGGTCGCGCCGCCGTCGGAGGGACAGTTCGGCTTCTACCGCCGGACCCCTGGCTGTGACGTGCGGAGCGCGCACCGCCCCATCGTCGGCGGCTACGAAGTGGCGCCCGGCGCGCACGTCCTCGTGTGGCGCGACGAAGAGGGCGTGCGCGCGGTCGCGCTGGACGTGGTGAGCGGCGGCGACGTCGAGGTCGTGCTGGGACCGCGTCGCTGAGCCGCGCCTTAGGCCAGCAGCGGCCGCACGACGTCGCCGTGCACGTCGGTGAGCCGGTAGCGGCGACCCTGGAACCGGTAGGTCAGCCGCTCGTGGTCGATGCCGAGCAGGTGCAGCAGCGTCGCCTGCAGGTCGTGCGGGGTGACCGGGTCCTCGGCGACGTGGAAGCCGAACTCGTCGCTCCGGCCGTGGCTGTAGCCGGGCTTGACGCCGCCGCCCGCCATCCAGAGGGTGAACGCGTACGGGTGGTGGTCGCGGCCTTGCTTGCCTGCGAACGAGCCCTGCAGGAACGGCGTGCGGCCGAACTCACCGCCCCAGATCACCAGCGTGTCGTCGAGCAGGCCGCGCTGCTGCAGGTCGAGCACCAGGGCCGCCGAAGGCGCGTCGGTGTCGCGGCACTGGACCTCGAGCTGGGTGTAGAGGTTGCGGTGCTGGTCCCAGCCGGCGTGCATCAGCTGGACGAAGCGGGTGCCGCGCTCGACCAGCCGCCGGGCCATCAGGCAGTTGTAGGCGAACGACCCCTTTCGCCGGACGTCGGGTCCGTACATGTCGAGCACGTGCTGGGGCTCGTCCGAGAGGTCGGTCAGCTCGGGCACTGACGCCTGCATCTTGTAGGCCAGCTCGTACTGCTCGATCCGCGTGTCGATCTCCGGATCGCCGGTGCGCTCGCGGTGCCGGCGGTTGAGGGCCGCGAGGTCGTCGAGCACGCCGCGGCGCAGCGCGCGGTCCGTTCCCGCGGGGTCGTCGAGGTAGAGCACCGGGTCGCCCGAGCCGCGGAACTTCACGCCCTGGTGCACGGAAGGCAGGAAGCCGCTGCCCCAGTAGTAGTCGTAGAAGATCTGGCCACACGACGCCTCCTGGTCGCGCGACGTCATCGCGACGAAGGTCGGCAGGTCGTCGCAGCTCCGGCCCAGCCCGTAGGACAGCCAGGCGCCCACGCTCGGCCGGCCGGGGCGCTCGCTGCCCGTCAGGAAGAACGTGATCGCGGGCGCGTGGTTGACCTGCGTGGTCGTCATCGACTTGACGAAGCAGAGCTGGTCGGCGATGGCGGCCGTGTACGGCAGCAGGTCGGAGACCTCGGCGCCGCTCTGCCCGCGCCGCCGGATCGGGCGGATCGCCTGCAGACACGGACGCGCCTTCTGGCCGCCGGTCATCGTGCTGAAGCGCGCGCCTGCGGCCACGCTGTCGGGGATCTGCACGCCGTGCATCTCTTTGAGCTTCGGCTTGTGATCGAACAGGTCGACGTGCGACGGCGCGCCGTTCTGCAGCAGGTAGATCACGCGCTTGGCCCGCGGCGCGAAGTGGCGGCCGCCGGGGTCGCCTCCGCCGTCGCGCAGCAGGGCGCCGAGCGCGGTGCCGCCGAGCCCTGCGGCCGCGTCGCCGAGCAGCGCGCGTCGCGTCCAGGCGCGGGAGTTCTCGAAGAGCGGGTTCACGGCAGGCACAGCACCTCGTCGAGGTTGAGCACGAGCGACGCGACGACGGCCATCGCGGCGAGGTCGTCGCGGTCCGTCGCGGCGGGGGCGGGCGCTGCGCCGACGTCCAGGAAGGCCGCGCGATCGAGCTCGCCTGCCGCGAACCGCGCGCGCGTCGTCGCGAAGCGCTCGGCGAGCACCGCGAGCTCGGCAGGTTCGGGCGCGCGCGCCGTCGCCGCGGCGAACATCCACGCGAGCTGCTCCTCGGGTCGGCCGGGCTGGGCCAGCGCGCGCTCCGCGAGGCCGCGCGCGGCCTCGACGTAGCCGGTCTCGTTGAGCGTGGTCAGCGCGTGCAGCGGCGTGTTGGTGGTCGTGCGCCGCACGACGCACTGCTGCCGGGTCGGGGTGTCGAACAGCATGGTGGGGCCGACGATGCGCCGCCAGAACGTGTAGAGGCTGCGGCGTCGCAGGTCGTCGCCCTGGCCCTGGTCGTAGCGGATGAAGCCGAACGTCGCCTCCGCCCAGACCCCGTCTGGCTGATACGGACGGACCGGCGGGCCGCCGAGCTGCGCTGCGAGCCTGCCGCTGAGCGCGAGCGCCTGGTCGCGGAGCATCCACGCCGGCATCCGCCGTCGCGGGTAGCGCGCGAGCCAGCGGTTCTCCGGGTCGTCGACGAAGCGCGCGTCCGGCGCCGCGCCCGACTGCCGGTACGTGCGGCTGGTCACGATCAGCCGGTGCAGCGCCTTGACGTCCCAGCCGCTCTCGACGAACGCGCGCGCGAGCCACTCCAGCAGGTCCGGGTGCGTCGGCCGGTCGCCTTGCCGCCCGAAGTTCTCGCTGGTCGCCACCAGCCCGCGCCCGAAGAACGTCTGCCACGCGCGGTTGGCGGCGACGCGCGCGACCAGCGGGTTGTCGCCCGACGTGAGCCACCGGGCCAGGTCCAGGCGGTCGGGGTCGCCGTCGCCCTGCAGCGGCGGCAGGAACGCCGGCGTGCCGGCGGTCACCGCGGCGCCCGGCGTCTGGTAGTCGCCGCGCGCGAGCACCCGCGTGGTGCGGCGTCGGTCCTTCGGCAGCGCGTCCATGACCGACACGGTCACGCGCTGCGCCTCGAGGGCAGCGACGCGGCGCGCGGCCTCGTCGAGGCGGCGCTCCTGCTCCGCGAAGCCGGGCTGGTGCCCGCGGCGGAAGTGCGCCCGCAGCGCCCGGCGCTGGCCTTCGTCGCGGTCGACCGCAGGGACCGCCAGCGCGCGCGCCACCGCCGCGGGCAGGTCGCCGAACGTCTCGTCGACGCGCCGGAAGTACGCGCCGCCAGCGCCGCCGGTGTTGACGATCTTGAGCAACAGCCGGTTGCGGCCGGCGCGCAGGCGCAGCTCGGCGCGCTCCTGGTCGGGCTTGGCGCCGCGGCGGGTGTCGTTGCCGAGCACCAGCTCGCCGTTGCACCACAGCTTGATCGCGTCGTCGGAGCCGAGCGACAGGGTCATGCGCCGCGGGCTCGCGGCCGCGACATCGCGCGTGAAGTAGGGGGTGTAGGCGCCGCTCGGCAGCGCCAGCACCGCGCCGTCGACGAACTCCGGGGCCGCGCGCCAGCCGGCGGCCGCGTCGTCGAGTCCGCCGGGGCGCTCCGGCGCGAAGGCCTCGCCGTACATGCGCGCCGCGGGGGCCTCGAACCGCGCGCTCTTCCGCCAGGCGCCGAGCGCCGCGGGCGCGCCGTCGTCGGCCAGGGCGCGGAGGTCTGCGGCCGCTGCGTCCGCCCAGCGCTGCTCCTGCGCGTCGAGCGCTTCGTCCGGCGCGTAGAGCGCTCCACGCAGCCGGTCGGCCTCGGCGCGCCGCGCGGCGAGCTCGCTGCGGTCGTCCGCGTCGGCGAGGAACGACATCGAAGGCTCGAGGCGCCCGCCGCTGCGTCCGCCGCCGTTCTCCGAGGTCTGGTCGAAGAAGGCGAACCAGCGGTAGTAGTCGCGCTGCGGCAGCGGGTCGAACTTGTGGTCGTGGCAGCGCGCGCACTCGAAGGTCATCCCGAGCCAGACCGTGCCGACCGTCTCGGCGCGGTCGAACACGTTCTCCACCCGGGTCTCCTCCGCGATGCGGCCGCCCTCGCCGTTGTGGGCGTTGTTGCGCAGGAAGCCGGTCGCGAGGCGGTGCTCGTCGCGCGCGTCCGGCAGCAGGTCGCCGGCCAGCACGAGCTCGGTGAAGCGGTCGAACGGCACGTTGTCGTTCAGCGCGCGCACCAGCCAGTCGCGCCACGGCCACGCGGTGCGGGTCGGGTCGTTCTGGAAGCCGTCGGTGTCGGCGTAGCGCGAGGCCTCCAGCCAGGGCCACGCCATGCGCTCGCCGTAGCGCTCGGACGCCAGCAGCTCGTCGACCAGCGCCAGGTAGCGCGCCTCGCTCGGGTCGGCGACGAACTGCGCGAGCCGCTCGGGCGACGGCGGGAGCCCGGTCAGGTCCAGGTGCAGGCGCCGCGCCAGCGCC
>JBMHDP010000473.1:0-11151 GCA_049889335.1 Planctomycetota bacterium | reverse complement strand
GCGCCGCGCTCGGCGGCGCCGGCGATCCTGTTCACCGTGCTGCTGTCGTTCGACGCGGTCCTGGTGACGCTGGGAAAGAGCGCGCTGCTCGGGCAGCTCTGCGGCGCCGTCGCGGCGGCGCTCGGCGCGTCGGTGGCGACTGGCCTCTGGCGCCGCGGCGGACCGCTGGTGGCGGCCGACGGCGCCTGGCTCGGCGGCGCGCACGTGCTCTTCGTCCTGGCCGGTTTCCACCTGGGCTACCTCGAGGTGTGGCCTGCGGCGTGCGCGCTCGCGTCCGTGCTGCCGCTCTGGGGCCTCCGGCCCGTCGCCTGCGCGGGCTCGGCGCGCTGGCTGCTCGTCCGAGCGCCGCTGCCCCTCGCGCTGATGGGCCTCGCGACCTGGCTCGCCCTGCCGACCCCGGGCGCCTACGGCTACTGAGGTCGGCGCAGGTCCGCGGTCGTCGTCATCGCGGCAGCCGCGCCAGCAGCGCGTCCACCATGTCGTCGACGCGCCACCGCCGGTCGTCGCCCGTGGGCGTCCAGTCCTCGACGAGGCGCCGACCGAAGCGGCGGCCGACCGTGCGCAGCGGCAGTGGCTCGTCGTCCGCCCAGACGAGCGCGCGGCGGCGCCGGTCGTAGACCTCGAGGGTCATGACCGCGAGCTCGTACTTCTCGGCGGAGTGGACGGAGTAGTTGGGGTCGAGCTGTCGCTCGCGCTCCTCGATCGCGATCGCGCCGCTGAGCAGCACCTGGGCGCGGCGCTTCTCTACGAGGCCGATCCCGCGCCGCTCGAGCACGCGCTCGACGCGGCGCTCGAAGGCTCGCAGCTCGCCGTCATCCGCGCCCGCGGCGAACCGCGGCGCCTCCTTCCACGCGTAGGACACGACGTCCCCGAAGTCGAAGCCAGGGTCGACGACGCCGCGCGGCGCGCCGGCGCAGGACGCGAGCAGCGCGAGGGCGAGGCCTGGCGGAAACAGCAGGGCGGGTCTCATGGCGGCGGGAGCGGGCAGGAAGCGCCGGGTGACAGTGGCCGCGGCGACTCTTGCCGGTAGCCTGCTGACAGCCTACCAGCCAACCTCCATGTACGCAGGTCGTCACTTCAGCCTCAAGGAAGTCCTGGTCTGGACGTGGTCCGACATGGTCACGTTCGCGGTGATCGCGTGCTTCCCGATGAGCCTCTCGCTCGCGGGCGTGCCGCTGCCGTCGGTCCCCTGGGCGATCGTCGCGGTCGTCGGCACGGCGCTCGCCTTCGTCACGGGCTTCAAGTCCAACGCCGCCTACGGGCGCCTCTGGGAGGCGCGCAAGATCTGGGGGAGCATCGTGAACGCGAGCCGCTCGTTCGCGATCCACCTGCGCGAATACGTCGGCGAAGAGGACGACGGCGTCGTGCGCGCGGCGGTGCTGCGGCACGTGGCGTGGCTGACGGCGCTGCGGTTCCAGCTGCGGCAGAAGCGCCCGTGGGAGAGCCAGGTGGTTGCGGCCAACCGCCGCTACCGGGAGGCCTTCTACGAGATCCCCGAGGACAGCCTGGACATCGTCGCCGAGATCCGGGCGCGGGTCTCGAAGGAGGAGTGGGCGGTCGTCGGGGACGTGCGCAACCGCGCGGTGACGCTGCTGGGCCTGCACGCCAGGATGCTCCGTCGCCTCGCGGCCCGCGGCGTGATCTCGGAGTACCGTCACGTCGACCTCGCGCGCTACGTCACCGACTTCGTCGACCTGCAGGGCAAGTGCGAGCGCATCAAGAACTTCCCGTACCCGCGCCAGTACGCCACGTTGAACCGGATCTTCGTGTGGCTCTACATCTGCGCGATCCCGTTCGCGGTCTCGTCGGAGCTGCAGCAGCACTCGGACGGCTGGTTCTGGCTGACGATCCCGCTGACGGTCGTGGTCGCGTGGGTCTTCCACACGATGGACAAGATCGGATCGGTCTCGGAGAACCCCTTCGAGGGCAGCCCGAACGACGTCCCCATCACGCAGCTGTCGCGGCTGATCGAGATCGACCTGCTCGAGATCGCCGGGGACAAGGTCCTGCCGGCGCCGATCGGCCCCCAGCGCAAGATCCTGCTGTAGCGACGGGGGGCGATCGCGACCTGGGGCCCGGCGCGCGCGGCCCGCTGTCGCCTCGTCAGCGCTGCTCGCGCGCGGCGAGCACGACGGCGCTCACGATCAGGCCGCCGCCGAGCCACTGGCCTGCGCTCAGCCGGTCGCCGAGGAAGACCCACCCCGCGATCGCGGTGAACAGGGGCTGCAAGGCGAACAGCAGCGCGACGTGCGTCGGCTTGATCTTCGGCTGGACCTTGGCCTGCACCCCGATCGCGACCCCGGTCGCGAGCACCCCGAGGTAGCCGATCGCGAACAGCAGGTCGGGCGTCCACTCGAGCGAGCTCCCGTCGACGCTGACGCCGGTGAAGCAGGTGCCGATCGCCGCGACCGCCCCGGTGAAGCCCAGCTGCCAGAACGCGAAGGGCGCGGTCGGCAGGCGGCCGCCGAAGTGGGAGAGCAGCAGGATGTGCGCCGCGAAGCCGACCGCGGAGCCGACCTGGAGCAGCACGCCGCGCAGGGTCCCGGTCGCGGCGTCGTCGGCGGTGGCCGCGTCGCCTGCGACGCAGAGCACGACCACGCCGGTGACCCCGAGCGCGAGCGCGAGCGCCGTGAGCGGACCGATCCGCGCGCCGAAGAACAGCGCGCCGCCGACCGCCACGAGCAGCACGATCAGGCCGGTGACGAAGCCGCCCATCGACGCGGTGGTCTCGCGGACCCCGTACATCTGCAGGAAGTAGGGCACGGCCAGCACGAGGCCGACGAGCACGCCCGGGCCGAAGGTTCCGCGGCGCTGGGCGCGGGGCGTGCGCAGGTAGAAGGGCAGCAGGCAGAGGCTGCCGACCAGGAACCGCGACGCGACGAGCGCGAACGGCGTGACGGTGATCATGGTCACCTTCGCGACGACGAAGCTGCCGGCCCAGATCGCGATCAGCGACGTGAGCAGCAGGTGGGGGACGTAGCTGGTGCCGGAGCCGCGCATGGCCGCCTGCACGATAGTCCGCGACGGTCCGCGCACCACGCTCCGTCGAAAGTCACAGCGAATGCTCGCGTCCCGGCGGTGGAGCCCGTAAGCAGCGGGCATGTCACCCTGGCGCCTGCTCGGCCTGCACTCGGCGTCCCGCGCCGAGCGTCGCGCGACCGGGTGGATCGCCGTGATGTACTTCGCGGCGCTCGCGAGCATGTTCCTGCTGCGGCCGATCCGCGGCCAGCTCGGCGTCGCGCGCGGCGTCGAGGCCATGCCGGAGCTCTACAGCCTGACGCTGCTCGCGACGGTCGTCGTCGTGGTGCCGTTCTGGTCGCTCGCGGACCGCATGGCGAGCCGCCGCTTCGTGCCCGTCTGCCTGAACGTGTGCACGGTCGCCCTGCTGCTGCTCGCGGTCGGCTTCTCGTTCGTGGGCGAGCACCGCTGGGCGGCCTATCCTTGGATCGGCAAGGCCTTCTGGGGCGGCTTCTCGGCGATGAACGTCGCGGTGCCGGCGCTGGTGTGGATCCACGCGGTCGAGCACTACGGCAGGTCGCAGGCCAAGCGCCTGTTCGGGTTCGTCGCGGTCGGCGGCACGCTCGGCGCGATGGCCGGCTCCTACGGCGTCAAGCTGCCTGCGCAGCTCGGCGTGGAGGTGCCGCTCTGGGGCTTCGGGGTGTTCGCAGCGGCGCTGGTCCAGGGCGCGCGGCTCGCGTTCCACCGCTCGCACGCGCCGTGCCTGCAGCTCGACGGCGGGGACACGGACCGCGCCCACGCCGGCGGCGGCGTGCTGCAGGGGCTCGCCATCCTGGCGCGCGACCGACGCGCGCGGCAGATCTCGGTCTACATCATGCTGGTCGGCTTCGTCGCCACCGCGTTCGAGGCGGCGCAGACCGAGCTGGTCGGCGACGAGCTGGACCGCGCGTGGGAGCAGCAGACCTTCCTCGCCGACGTCGGCCTCTGGGGCAACGCCGTCGTGCTGTTCCTGCAGGTGTTCTGGACGGGGCGCCTGATGACGCGGGGCAGCGCGGGGCTGCTGCTGTCGGCGCTGCCGCTGCTCTCGATCGTCGGGCTGGGCTGCTACGCGCTCGCGCCCACCGCGGCGGCGATCTTCGTGATCCAGGTGGCGCGCCGCGGCGTCAACTACGCCGTCGAGAAGCCCGCGCGCGAGGTGCTCTACACCCCGCTGGACCTCGCGACCAAGCACAAGGTCAAGTTCCTGCTCGACACGTTCGCCTACCGGCTCGGGGACCTGCTCGGGGCCCTCACGCAGGTATGGCTGCGCGAGCTCGGGCTGGGCGTCGGCGCGATCGTCGCGGTCACGGTCGCGTTCGCGGCCGGGTGGATCCTCGTCGCCCGGTCGCTGGGTCGCGTTCACTCCTCGGCGTCGGCCACCTCGTAGCGCAGCCAGCGGCACTCGATCGGTCCGTTGTGCACCGGGAACTTCCGGTCGGCGCGCAGGCCCAGGTGACGCGTCAGGGACGGGTCCCCGCACAGCACGTGCGCCGTCGCGCCGGCGCACGCGTGCAGGAAGTTGCCCAGCGCGCGCCAGCTGTCGTAGAGCGAGTCGTCGTCCGCCTGCAGGCGCTCGCCGTAAGGCGGGTTGGTCACGACCCACTCGGCCTGGAACGGGGGGCGCCAGTCGCGGGCGTCGCCTTCGTCCAGGCGGACCGCGTCGGTCAGCTTCGCCTGCTGCAGGGACCGCCGCGCGATGGCGACCGCGCCCGGGTGACGGTCGTTGCCGGCGAGGGGCGGACAGCGGTCCTGCCGGCGCGCGGCGCGCGCCTCGGCCTCGTCGTAGACCTGCTGCCAGGCCTCCTGGTCGGTGTCCCGCCAGCGCTCGAACGCGAACGCGCGGCCCAGGCCCGGCGCGCGGTCCATGGCCAGGAACGCCGCCTCGACCAGCAGGGTCGCGCTGCCGCACATCGGGTCGACGAGCGGCGCCTCGCCGTCCCAGTCGCTCAGCAGGACGAGGCCGGCGGCGAGCGCTTCGTTGAGCGGCGACTTGTGCTGGACCTCCCGGTAGCCGCGCTTGTGCAGCGGCGCGCCGCCGAAGTCGCGGTAGAGGATCGCCTGGTCGCCTTGGAGCACGAGCTTGAGCGGCAGGTCGGGCTGGTCCCGGTCGACGCTGGGTCGCTCCCCGTCGAACCGCACGAACTGGTCACAGATGGCGTCCTTGACGACCAGGGACGGATAGCGGGTGTCGTTGGCGAAGCTGTCGCGCACGGCGCCGTCGACCGCGAGCGTGTGCCGGGGTGTGACGAACAGCGACCAGTCGACCGACTCCGTCAGCGCGTAGAGGTCGTCGCGGTCGCGCACCCTGCCGCGCACCAGCTCCTCCTGGACGCGCGTCGCCGAACGCAGCCACAGGCACGCGCGGTAGCCGGTCGCGAGGTCACCCTGGAACTCGACGCCGCCGCGGCGGGCGCGGATCGCCGACGCCTCGACGCCGTGCAGTTCGTCGACGAGCACCTCCTCGAGGCCGAGGGTGCAGGCTGCGAAGAAGCGCGCCACGGTCAGCTGTCGGCGTCGCCTGCGCCAGGACCCGCGGCCGCAGCGAAGTCGTCGGCGAACACCCGCAGCGCGCTGATCACCGGCGCGGCGGCCATCTCGATGAGCGAGCAGCGCCCCTTCTTCCGCGAGAAGTCGGCGAGGCGCGTCATCTTGGCGTCGTAGCCGGGTCCCTTCCCGGCCTGGACGCCCTGCAGGATGTGCACGAACTGGTTCGTCTCCATGCGGCAGGGCGGGCACTGACCGCACTGCTCGCGCATGAAGAACGCGGCGATCTCGGCGGTCAGCGCGACCACGTCGGTCTGATCCGTGACCACCCGTACGCCGCCGCAGCCCGGGCTGCTGCCCAGCTCGGCGAGGGTCTCGTAGCCGATCGGCGCGTCGAGGTGCGCGGCGTCGAGGAACGGCGCCGACATCGCGGGCAGGACGGCGCGCGCGGCGCGGCCGTCGCGCAGGCCGCCGCCGCAGCCCTCGATCAGGTCGCGATAGGTGGCGCCGAACGGCAGCTCGTAGACGCCGGGCCGCGCGACCTCGTCGCCGAGCGTGAACAGCAGCGTCCCCTTGCTCTCAGCCGTGCCGATCTCGGCGAACTTGCCGCCGCCTTCCCGCGCGATCCATGCGACGTGCGCCAGCGTCTCGGTGTTGTTGACCGTGGTCGGCTTGCCGAACAGGCCGGCCTCGCCCGGGAACGGCGGCTTCTGGCGCGGCTTGGCCTCCTGGCCCTCGATTGCGCTCAGCGCCGCGGTCTCCTCGCCGGCGACGTAGGTCGTCGGCCCGAGGTGCAGTTCGACCGGGAAGGTCAGCAGCCCCGCCTCCTCGGCTTCGCGCAGGGCCTGCTCGACGCTCGCGCGCGGACCGTGCATGTCCTCGATCAGGTAGACGTAGCCCTTGGTCGCGCCCGTCGCGATACCGGCGCAGAGCAGCCCCTCGAGCACCGCGTGGGGGTGACGCTCGACGAGGTGCCGGTCCTTGTTGCTGCCGGGTTCGTGCTCGCCGCCGTTGGCCACGACGTACTTCGCGTCCGCGTCGGCCTCGGCGGCGAGGCGCCACTTGCGGATCGTCGGGAACGCGGCGCCGCCGCGGCCGCGCAGGCCGGACGCCTCGACCTCGTCGCGCAGCCACGCCGGGCCCTGCTCGAGCGCGGCCGCGAGGCCGCGGTAGCCGCCGCGGGCCCGGTACTCGGCGAGGTCCTCGGGGGCGTCGGAGGAGCGTTCGGGGAGCAGCAGCGCGGGCGTTTGCACGCGGGGATCCTATGCGGCGGGCGAGTCCGGGGCCACGGTCCGCGCCCGGGTCCTGCGGGCCTGCGCGGCGCCGCCGTCGCGGCGCGCTACCGGGGCGTGAGCGGCTCGTCGCAGTGCGGGCAGCGGGTCTCCGCCGCCGTCCCCGTCGCGGCGCGCTGTTCGCGGTTGAGGCGGCGCGCCTTGCCGAGCTCCTCGACGAACGCGCCGCCTAGCAGGCCCGCGGGAAGCGCGAACATCCCCAGCCCGAGGATCGCGACGAACGAGCCCAGCAGCTTGCCTGCGACGGTCACCGGGGCCATGTCCCCGTACCCGATGGTGGTCAGCGTGACGATGCCCCACCACATCGTCGCCGGGATCGACGAGAACGTCTCGGGTTGGGCGTCGCGCTCGAGCAGGTACATCAGCGACGAGCTGAGCACGAGCAGGATGAGCAGCACGAAGCTCAAGGACAGCACGTCGGGCGAGCGCGCGACGAGCACGCGCCGGAGCGTGCGCAGGGCCAGCGAGTAGCGGCCGAGCTTGGCGACGCGTACCAGCCGCGAGAGGCGGAGGATCCGCACCAGCCGCAGGTCGGTCAGGAACAGCGCGGGCGCGATCGCGAGCAGGTCGATGATCGCGCCGGGCGTCAGCGCCCAGCGGAGCCGGCCCAGCAGGCCCCGGTAGCGGTCGTGTTCGCCGGCGGCCCAGCCGCGCAGCAGGTACTCGGCGCTGAACACCGTCAGCGACCCGACCTCGAGCAGGTAGAAGACCGCGGCATAGCTCGCGCTGAGGCGCGGGACGGTCTCGAGCACGACCGCCGCGACGTTGACGACGATGAGGGCGGCGAGGAACCACCGGACGAAGGCCCCGAGCGGCGAGCGATGGCCTTCGAGCACCTGGTGCACACGGCAGCGGAGGGTCACGCCCGCATCCTACGGTGGACCGCGGCGGGTCGGCACCGTTGTCATCGGTGTAACAGGGACCGCGATCCGGGGCTGCCGGTTGCCAAGCGCGGCCCGAGGCCCGACAGTCTGGAGGCGGCGCCGCGTCGGCGCTGGTCCTGTTCTCGGAGATCCCTCAATGAAGACGTATTCCCTCCTGGCGGGAGTGCTGCTGCTCGGCCCCGTAGCCGCGCAGGAGCCCGCCAAACCCGACACCCAGGTGCCCAGCGCCGCCCAACGCATGGAGGAGCTCAGCGAGCTCCAGCAGAAGGCGGTCGCGGACTGGCGCGCCGAAATCAAGAAGTCCCGCGAGGACGCCGCCGCCGGCCGGGCCGGGGCCCGCGCCATGCGCATGCGCCCCGACTACGGTCCGGTCGCCGAGAAGGCCCTGGCCTACGCGAAGGACTACAAGGGCAAGGACGAGGCCATCGAGTTCCTCGTGATGGCCGCCAACCTCGACCAGGCGCGCGCGCGCCCGGCGCTCGAGACGCTGCTCGCCGACCACATCGACAGC
This sequence comes from Planctomycetota bacterium, assembly GCA_049889335.1. GTDB lineage: Bacteria > Planctomycetota > UBA1135 > UBA1135 > UBA2386. The sequence continues at coordinate 2,983 of JBMHDP010000473.1, read as the reverse complement.
CCCAAGCTGTCGACCATCGGCCGCATGATCCCGTACTTCGACCGGATCGTGTCGCCCGAGTTCGCCAAGGACGCGCAGAAGAAGCTCCTGCAGAGCAAGTCCGCCGACGTGCGCGGCTGGGCGCTGTTCGCGCTCCACCAGGGCACGATCGAGTCGGGTGACCTCGACAGCGCGACCTACAAGGACGCGCGCAGCAAGCTGATGGCGGTCGCCCAGGAGGTCGCGGACAAGAACCTCGCGAGCCAGATCACCGGCGCGATCGACGAGCGCGAGAAGTTCGGCATCGGCTGCACGGCCCCCGACATCGCGGGCGTCGACCTCGACGGCGTCGCCTTCAAGCTGAGCGACTACAAGGGCAAGGTCATCTTCCTCGACTTCTGGGGCGATTGGTGAGGCCCCTGCCGGGCCATGTACCCGCACGAGCGGTCGCTCGTGGAAGAGATGAAGGACAAGCCTTTCGCCCTGGTCGGGGTCAACAGTGACCAGACGATCGAGCGCGCCAAGAAGGCCATCGCCGAGAACAACCTGAACTGGCGCAGCTTCCAGAACCAGGAAGAAGGCCGGCCCGACAAGATCTCGGCCGACTGGGCCGTGAAGGGCTGGCCGACGGTCGTGGTCCTGGACAGCGAGTTCAAGATCCACTACCGGGGCCACGACGGCGACAAGGCGACCGAGGTCGCCAAGGAGCTCGTCGCCAAGATGACCGAGAAGGGCGGCGAGTAGCCGCCCGGCGCCCCCGGTCGTTCGTCGCGGCCCGCTCCACCGGGAGGTGGGGCGGGCCGCGGCGCGTACGGACCGTCGATGGGGCGCGCGCGGCCGGCCCGGCGCGAAAGTCGCGGGGTTGCCCTCGGGCCTCCGGCGCGCTTTCCCTATGATCCTCGGCCCGCGCTCGCAGGGGCGAGCCGCGGCCGCAGACAGACCCATGAGATCCACCATCGCCGTCCCGTTCGCCGTCGCCGTCCTGGCGCTCGGCGCGACCTTCCCCAGCTCCTCGACCCGCCCGGACGAGGGCATGTGGCCGTTCGACGGCCTCCCGCTCAAGCAGCTCAAGGAGAAGTACGACTTCGAGCCCTCGCAGGAGTGGCTGGACCACGTCCGCCTCGGCTCGTTGCGGTTCGACACCGGCGGCTCGGGCTCGTTCGTCTCGCCCGACGGCCTGGTCATGACCAACCACCACGTCGCGCTCGAGACGATCCAGAAGGTCTCGACGCCCGAGAAGGACTGGGTCGAGCCGGGCTTCAGCGCGCGGCTGTTCGGGGAAGAGGTGCCCGGCAAGGACCTCGTGCTGCGGCAGCTCGTCGACGTCCAGGACGTCACCGCGGACGTGATGGCGGTCAAGGCAGAAGGCGGCGACGTCGAGGCCAAGCTCGCCGAGCTCTGCGCGGCGCTGAGCGACGAGGCCAAGCACCTCGAGGCGCAGCCCGTCTCGCTCTACGACGGCAACCAGTACCGCGCCTACGTCTACCACGTCTACGACGACGTGCGCCTGGTGTTCGCGCCGGCCAAGCAGGTCGCGTTCTACGGCGGCGACTACGACAACTTCACCTACCCGCGCTGGTGCCTCGACTGCGCGTTCTTCCGCGTCTACGAGGACGGCGCGCCGATCGATTCGTCGAAGTGGTTCTTCCAGTTCGAGACCGAAGGCGCGAACAACGGCGACCTCGTGTTCGTGTCCGGGCACCCGGGCGGCACCGAGCGCTCGCTGACCTTCGACGAGATGGTGATGCACCGGGACCTGTGGACGCCGCAGGTCGTCGCGCTGCTGACCAACAACGTCAAGGTGATCAAGGCGCGCATGGAGCAGAGCGAGGAGGCCGCGTTCCAGCTGCGTGACACCTACTTCGGTCAGATGAACAGCCTCAAGGCGTTCACCGGCCACCTGAACGGCCTGCTCGACGAAGAGCGCATGGCGTTGATCCGCGCGCGCGACGAAGAGCTCATCGAGAAGTCCGGCAAGGAAGAGGTCAAGGCCGCCTTCGCGGCGATCAAGGCCGAGATGGAAGGGCTGATGACCAAGCACGCCGGCGAGCGCGTCAACTTCCAGGCGATGCGCAAGGACATGGCCGCGGCGACCGAGGCGGTCGCCGAGCACAAGACGGTGATCAACAAGGCCCGCTTCGACGTCTACGGCGACAAGAACTACCCCGACGCGACGTTCACGCTGCGCCTCGCCTACGGCACGGTCGAGGGCTACGAGGCGGGCACGACCAAGGTCTCGCCGAAGACGACCGTGCACGGCCTCTACGAGCGCAACGCCGCGTTCGACAACGAGCACCCGTTCGACCTGCCCCAGCAGTGGCTGGACAAGAAGGGCGAGCTCGACATGAGCACGCCGTACAACTTCGTCAGCACCTGCGACATCATCGGCGGCAACTCGGGCAGCCCGATCCTCGACCGCGACGCCAAGGTCGTCGGCCTCGTCTTCGACGGCAACATCGAGTCGCTGCCGGGCAACTACTGGTTCGACGAAGAGGTCAACCGCTGCGTCGGCGTGCACGCGGCGATCATGATCGAGGCGCTCGCGAAGGTGTACGAGGAGTACGGCCTCGTCAGCGAGCTGCTCGGCGGCAAGTAGCTCGCCGCTCGAGGCGTCGGCCGGGTCCGACGGCGAGACCATGGCCGACGCCGACCGAGTCCTGACGCGGCACCCCGACGGCAAGCAGGGGGTGTGCATCGAGCGTGCGAAGTACGACGCGATGCGGGCGGCGCTGCTCGCGGGCGTGCCAACAGCGGAGCCGGGTGTTCCCTTCCAGGGGCTCGGGGACCGCGTGCGGCCGCGCCTGCCTGCCGACGTCTACACCGCCGAGGTGTCCGTCTCATGGTATCTGACCACGGTCAAGCTCGACCTGGAGGCGAGGGGTGCGCTGCGGCGCCTGAAGGGCTCGCCGCAGCGGTTGGTGCGCGCGCGCTGAGGCGCGGGCTCCGTTGGCGGGCACGTTCGGGTGGCCCGCTAGAAGTGCCGACGTGCAGCGCTGGCTAGTAG
>JBMHDP010000472.1:0-11557 GCA_049889335.1 Planctomycetota bacterium | reverse complement strand
CGCGCGACCTCTTCGCGCTGCAGGCACGCGACGGTCAGCCCCTTGAACTCGCGCCGGAGCCGCACCGGCGGCGGCGCCTCGGACGGCGCTCGCGCTGCGGTCGGTCCTTCGACCACGCGCAGACGCGGCGCGGCCGCCTGCTCAGGTTTGCCCGGATCGTCGCAATCCCCTTCCACGATCCGACCTATCGACGCATCCGGGTCGACCCCATGAGCCGAGGTCGCAGGGGCTTTCCCCGCAAGTATGGTGAAACCGAAGGCGGCGGCGCGTAGCGTGACCGACTTCGTGCCGGAAGGCGCCCTGCGAAGGCGCCGATCGCGCCGCGCCCGACCATGGACCGACCCGTTCGCATCGCAGTCGTCGGGGACGTCGACGAGAGCCTCGTCGGCGACCTGCGCCAGCTCCCCGTCGGGCCGGAGGTGCGCCCGCTGACGTCGGTCGTCGGCGACACCGAAGCGCTGATGCGGTTCCAGCCGGACATCCTGCTGGCCCGCCTCGCCGACGACCCGCGCGAGGACGTCGGCGCGGTCAAGCTGCTGCAGCGGCTGTGGCCCGCCCTGGCCGTCGGCGTCGTCACCGACCCGCGCGGCGAGGTCGAGCTGGCGCCGATCGCCAAGCGGCTGTCCGCGACGCTGATCGTCTACCCCGGCGCCCTCGGTCAGCTTGCCGCCGCGATCGAGCAGCTCCTGCACGGCGGAGAGCGCCCGCGGCCGGAGCTGTTCGTCGACCTCGCGCACGGGCTCGCCGACGAGATCAACAACCCCCTGATGTTCGCCTCCGGCCACCTGCAGCTGCTGCACGCCCAGCTCAGCGCGGGCGGCGACGACGAACGCTGCGGCCAGGTGCAGGCGGCGCTCCAGGGGCTGTCCAGGATCCAGGCCGCCGTCGATCGCCTGCGGCTGCTGTCGGAGGCGGCGGACGGCCCGCGCGCGCGCGACAAGGTCGACGTCTCCGAGCTGATCGCGCACGCGGTCGCAGCGCGCACGCCCGACGCGCCGAACGCCAGCGTCGAGATGCCGCCCGGCGAGCAGGTCGTCGTCGGGGACCGGGCGCAGCTCGAGCTCGCCGTGCGCGCGATCGTCGAGTTCGCGGACGAGGTCGCCGCGGTCGCGGCGCTGAGCCACCTGCAGCTCACGGCGAGCGAGAACGCGCTCCGCGTCCGCCTCGTGGTCGGCGGCCAGGGCCTCGCGACGTGGCGGCTGCCGAACACCTTCGAGCCCTTCTATCCCCAGCGGCTCATCCGCGGCCAGAGCCACGGGCTCGGCCTGTTCTTGGCGCAGACGGTCGTGCACGGCCACCACGGCCAAGCGACCGCGCGGCGCCTCGCCGACGGCACCCTCCAGCTCGACTTCCTGCTGCCGGCGCCCGCGAAGGTGCAGGCGACGACAGCCTGAGCGAGACGAGCTGCGCGGGACGGGACGACCTCCGGACGACCCGAGCCGGCCGCGCCGCGATCAGATCGGCGTCGGCGCCATCGCGGCGGCGTTCGGGTCCATCGGCCCGAGGATCTTCTTGACGATGGTGCTCTCGATCAGCGACCACAGCATCGACGTCACCATGTAGAGGAGCAGCGCCGAGGCGTAGTTGTAGAGCATCACGCCGAACAGGATCGGCATGAAGCGCATCATCATCTGCATCTGGCGCTGCTGCGGATCGTTGGGCAGCGGCTGCCGCAGGGACATGAACACGAACAGCGCCATCCAGAGCAGCGGCAGCAGGTTGAACGCGCCCGGCCAGAAGTCGAGCGCGACCAGCTGATCGCTGACGCTCAGGTCCTCGATCCAGAACATCCACGGCTCCTGGCGCAGGTCGTAGGCCGTGCGCAGCGCCGTGAACAGGCCGAGGTAGATCGGCATGGTCAGGAAGATCGGCAGGCAGCCGCCGATCGGCGGCATGATCTTGTGCTCGCGCTGGAACGTGACCATCGCCTGCTGGTAGGCCTTCTGGTCGTCGGCGTAGCGCTTCTTCATCGCCTCCAGCTGCGGCTTCAGCTTGGCCATCTTGCTGCCGTAGGCGCGCATGGACTTCTGCATGCGGAAGTTCAGCGGGAACATGCTGCCGCGGACCAGGATGGTCAGCAGGATGATCGCGAAGCCCCAGTTGCCGAGGAACTCGTAGAAGGTCCCGAGCAGCCCCACCAGGAACTTGGCCATGAAGCGGCCGCCCGGGATCGTGATGCCGCAGCAGGGCGGGTTCAGGTCGACGTCGAGGATCGGCGCGAAGCGCGCCGGGTCCTCCAAGGTGTCGAAGACGCGGAAGGACTTCGGCCCGAGGTAGAGCCCGTAGCGGGCGGTCGTCGCCTCCCCCGCGCGCGGGATCGCCAGCTTGAGCCCGTAGCGGACCCGTGAGGTGAGGTTGTCGGGCGGCTCCACGCCCGGCCGCGGCGCGACCGTGAGGACCTCGAGCTGGGTCAGCGCGCTGCGCGCGGCGTCGTCGAGGGGGTAGAGGAACGCCCCGAAGAAGCGGTTCGTGCTGCCCGCGAACGACAGCAGGCTGGGGCTGACGTCGAGCTGCTGGAGCCGCCCCTCCTTGGACGGGGTGACGTGCTGGGCGTCTCCTTCGAGCGGCGCGGCGATCGACACCGCGACCTCCCCGAAGAGGCCCGAGACCTGCGGCACCACCAGCGCCGGGCCGAGCATTGAGAACGCCTGCGCCCCGACCTTGTCCGAGCCGGTGTTCCGGAGCGTCAGCTCGAGCACGAAGCCGCGCTGCGTCGGGTCGTGACGCAGCACCTTCTCGAGCACCAGCCCCTGGCCGTCGTCCAGGGTGAACTTGAGCCCGTCCGCGATGTCTTCGACCTCCCAGTCGGCGTCGGCCGGGTCCTTGGCGAACACGCCGCCGTCGGCCTGGAAGACGCGCAGGGCGTGGTCCGGGTTGTCGAACAGCAGCAGGTAGTCGCCGATCTCGTGCTGCTCCTTACGGGCCTTCTCGAGCGACACGTAGTGGTCGGTGGCCTGCAGCCAGATGACGCCCGCGGTCTGCTTGCTGAAGCGGGCCCGGAAGCTGCCGGTCTCGCCGGGAGCGCCGAACTCCTTGGTCACCCCGGTTTCGCCTTGGGCGAACGCGGCGAAGGCCAGCGTGAACAACGAGAGCAGGGTTCGGAGTGCAGTCGACATGAGCGGTCGGAGCGGCGCCGCGATCGGCGCGATCGGTCGTGCGGTTCGTTCGGTCAGGGGGCGAGGCGAGGTCAGCGGCCCTGCGCCAACCGGTCGGCGAGGTAGTCGGGGAGCTCTTCGATGCCGCGGATCTTCGCCATCGTGGCTTCGACGTCGTACTCGGTGCGGTAGAAGCGCACCGTCCCGTCGGTGCCGTCCCCGTCGTAGGTGACGAACGACGAGCGGCGGTCCCCGTCGCGCGGTTGCCCGACCGAGCCGACGTTCACGATCGCCGGCTCGTCGACCGCCCACTCCATCCCGATCTCGGCCGGCGCGAGGAACTTGCCCGACTTCGTGTAGACGCCCGGGACGTGGCTGTGGCCGATGAAGCAGAGGCTGGCGTCGCCCATCTTGGCGAAGCACTCGCTCATCTTCTGCTCGTCCTGCGCGTCGCGCGGGACCATGTATTCGCGCACCGGGTCGCGCGGCGACCCGTGCACGAACAGCATCGACGCCTCGCGGTGCTCCTTCTTCATGCCGTCCAGGTAGTTCCAGAACTGCATGTTCTCTTCGCGCGGGCAGTCGCGGCGGTTCAGCTGGTCCCGGGTCCAGTCGATGGCCTGGCGCGCGCGCGGGTTGAAGTCCGACGCGTAGAACATCGCGCCGTGCTCGTGGTTGCCGAGCAGCGAGAACTCGCACCGCTCCATGATCGTGCGCAGCGCGTCGCGCGGCTGCGGGCCGTAGCCGATCACGTCGCCGAGGCAGACGAGCCGGTCCGCGCCCAGCTTCTCGACCTCGGCGAGGCAGTTGCCGAGCGCCTCGATGTTGCTGTGGATGTCGGAGAGGAACGCGATCATCGTGGGGTCGGCCGCAGAACGTAGTGGGGCGGGGCGCGACGCGGAAGACCGGAGCGGCTAACTTCGCGCCCCGGTGAGCCAAGCGCAGCACGCAGCCTCGGGCCGCGACCCGCTCTGGGTCGTCACGGGCCCCACCGCGTCCGGCAAGACGTCGCTGGCGCTGGAGCTCGCGGCCCGGACGGGACGCGAGGTCGTCTCGATGGACTCGATGGCGGTCTACCGCCGGATGGACATCGGCACCGCCAAGCCGACGGCGGCCGACCGCGCCCGCGTCCCCCACCACCTGGTCGACGTCGTCGATCCCAGCGAGACCTTCGACACGGCGCGATGGTGTGCGCTCGCCGAGCAGGCGCTCGAAGGGCTGCGGAGCGCAGGCAAGCGCGCGCTGTTCGTCGGCGGGACGCCGCTCTACCTGATGGCCTTCTTCAAGGGGATGATGGAGGGCCCGCAGGCCGACCCCGAGCTGCGCGCGGCGCTCGAGGCGCGCGAGCGCGCGGCCCCGGGCGCGCTGCACGAAGAGCTCGCGGCGCGGGACCCCGAGTCCGCTGCGAGGATCCACCGGAAGGACACCCGCAGGCTGGTGCGAGCGCTGGAGGTGCTCGAGCTCACGGGCGAGACCATCTCGAGCCAGCAGGAGCAGTTCGCCCAGGTCGGCTGGCAGCGCGACTGCCGCGTGGTCTGGATCTCCCGCGAGCGCGAGGAGCTGCACGCGCGCGTCAAGGCGCGCACGGAGCAGATGCTCGACGCGGGGCTGGTCGAGGAGACGCGACGGATCCGCGACGACGGCGGGTTCTCGCGCACGGCAGGCGCGGCGATCGGCTACGCCGAGTGCCTCGACCACCTGCGCGGCCGCTGGAAGGACCGCACCGAGCTGCGCAACCGCATCCGCCGCAACACGCACAAGCTGATCCGCCGGCAGACGACCTGGCTGCGGCGGCTCCCCGAGCTGGTGCGGATGTCCCCCGTCGACGGCGTCGAGGGCCTGCACGCGCGACTGCGCGGCTGAGCAGGCTTGCGCCGAGCGCGCGGGCAGCCAAAGATCCGCACGTGAGCAGCACGCCCCCCTGGACCGACCCGAGCGCCCTCGTCGACAAGGCCCGCGCGATCGGCGTCACCCTCCGCGAGGACGCCGCGACCGAGGTCCTGGCCTACCTCGACGCGATGCTGCAGACCAACGAGCACATCAACCTGACGGCCGTTCGGGACCGCGAGGCGGCGGTCGTGCTGCACGTGCTCGACAGCCTCGCGTTCCAGCTGACCGAGCTGCGGCCTCGCCACCTCCTGGACCTCGGGACCGGCAACGGCTTCCCGGGCGTCGGGGTCGCAGCGCTGTGGCCTCAGGCCACCGCGACGCTGATGGACAAGACCGGCAAGAAGGTGCGCGCGATCGGCGGCTGCCTCGTCGCCGCCGGCCTCGACCGGATCGAGACGCTGCAGATGGACGCCCGCCAGGCGCCCGCGCTGCGCCGGGACTTCCGGCACGGCTTCGACCTGTGCACGGCGCGCGCCGTCGCGCGACCCGACGTCGTCGCCGACCTCGCCGAACCGCTGGTCCGGCCCGGCGGCCACCTCGTGATGTGGCTGGAGACCGACGCCGACGCCCCGGCGAAGCTCGGGCGGTTCCAGCACGAACGCACCGTGCGCTACGAGCTGCCCGAGCCGGCTGCGCGGACCCGCGAACAGGTCGTGTGGAAGCGCGGGTGAGCCCGGCAGCCGCGCCCGTCCGACCGCAACGAGGCTCCTTCCTCGCCGCGGTCTCGGACCTTCCGCGGGCATAGGATCGAAGACGATCGCGGGCCGCAGGAGCGCGGCTCGGATCGGGAGCCGCCTACACGAACGGCGGGGCGCCGGATGGTCCGGCTGGCGCGCGCTCGACTCGGAGGCGCAGCCACATCCGAGGGACCTCGGTCGCTGCCGTACCAGGTAGGCAGCCCGAAAGGAGGGGCTCTCGAAGGCAAGGCGGCCCGCCCTCAGCGGAGGGCCGCCACGCGGGGCGCCTGTTAGCGGAGTACCGCGCCGACGACCGGCAGCGCCGTCACGATGTCGACCCCGAAGTTGGCGACGTGGCCGAGCTCCGTCGTGTCGCTGGGCACGTTGATGTAGGGGTCGTTGGCGTCGTAGTTGTAGATGTGGCGATCGATGAAGCTCGAGATGCTGCCGAGGTCACGGCCGAAGGCGTTGTCGATGCCGTCGGCGCGACGACGGACCTTCGCCATGTAGCTGTCCCACTTGTAGTCGGCGGCGAGCTCCGAGACCGGCTTGATGCCCCGAGCGCGCTGCTCCGCAGTGAGTTCCCCGCCGAAGACGGAGCCGACGGAGGACGTCACGGTGGAACAGGCGGCCACCGGGAGCAGAGCGAGGACGAGAGCGAACGTACGCATGTTGGGTGCTCGTGCGGGCGAGAGGGGCCCGCGTGCAAGGGTTCGAATCGGGGTCTGTATCGCGCGGGGAGATCGCGCGACAGGGCGAAGGTAGCGAGGCCCAAAAGCGGGCGCAACCGTCATTTCCGTGACCCGGAGGTCGCCGCTCGCTCTTTTGCCGGGGCGGCTTCCTGTCTACGCTCGCCGACGCGATGGCCCGCCCTCGTCCCAAGCCCGTGGAACAGCCCGCGCCGCGGGAGCGGGGCCTCGCCGTGCTCGGCGGCTCCTTCAACCCGCCCCACGACAGCCACCTCCGGATCGCGCGCCAGGCGCTCGATCAGCTTCCCGTACAGAGACTTCTGGCGATTCCATCGGGCGACCACCCGCACAAGCGCGGCCGGGACATGGCGCCCGCCGGCCACCGGCTGGCGATGGCTCGGCTCGCGTTCGCCGACCTCCCGAACGTCGTCGTCGACGACCGCGAGGTGCAGCGGGACGGCCCGTCGTTCACGGTCGACACGGTCGCCGAGCTGCGGCAAGAGCACCCGGATCAGGCGGTCTACTTCCTGATCGGGAGCGACAACCTGCCGCTGCTGCCGACCTGGCACGACCACCACCGCCTGCTCCAGCTCGCGAGCGTCGTCACGTGGCCCCGCAGCGGCTACCCGGTGGCTCCCGAGGTGCTCGAGGACACCGACCTGGACAGCGCCGAGCGCGCCGCGCTGCTGGCCAACACGCTGCGCCTGCCCAGCGACGACGTCTCGGCCAGCGCGCTCCGCGCGCGGCTGCGCGCCGGCGAGGCCGCGCCCGCGGCGCTGCCCTCGGCGGTCGCAGCCTACATCGGGGAGCACGGTCTCTACCGGTGATCGCGCCGGCGTGGGCAGCGGCGATCACGGCCGCCCTGGTCGTCGCGGGCGACCAGGTCAACCGCCGCGTCGTGGGCTGGCTGCCCGACGACGTGCCGCGACCCGGGCGGAAGGACCACCGTCGCCCCGTCCCGCTGGGCGGGGTGCTGCTCGTGCCTGCGGTCGCCGCCTACGGGGCGGCGAGCGAGGCGTGGCTGCTGCTCGCCGCCGCGCTCCTCGGCGCCGCGATCGGCTTCGTCGACGACCGCGGCAAGGAGCGCGACAGCGCGCTCGGCAACGGCGGCCTGGACTGGCGGGTCAAGGCCGCCGGGCTGCTGGTCTCCGCCGCGCTCGTCGCCGCCGCGGTCGCCGATCCACTCCACGACCCCTGGCGCTGGACCGCGGCCTTCGGGCTGGTCTTCGTGCTCACCAACGCCGTCAACTTCCTGGACAACACGGACGGCGTCACCGCCGCGATGGCGGCGGCGCTGCTGATCTGCCTCGGCCTGTTCGCGCTGCCGCCCGCGCCCGCCAGGGACGTCAGCCTCGCCGCGGGCTTCGCGGCGCTCGGCTTCCTCGGGTTCAACTGGCCGCGGCCCCGGCTCTTCCTCGGCGACGCGGGCGCCTACACCCTCGGGGTGTGCGTCGGCTACGCGACCGCGCACGCGGCCCTCGCGACGCCTCATTGGCTGCTCGCCGCCGCGGTGCCGCTGGGCGACTTCACGCAGGTCGTGCTGATGCGGCTGGTGCTCGGGCTCCCCCCCTGGGTCGGCGACCGACGCCACCTGACCCACATCGCGCAGAACCTCGGCCTGCACCGCGCTGCGGTCGCGCCGCTGTTCGCCGCGGTCACGGTCGGCTGCTGCGTCGCCGCGCGCGCTATCTGACCGCGCGCAGCTGCAGCCACTGGGCGCGGAGCGCCTCGCCGGCGGGCGCGCGCGCCTCCAGCCACGCCAGCTGCTCGTCTCGGCGGGCGGCGAACGTAGCGCGGTCGAACGACCCTTCGTCCTTCCCGAGCACGCAGGCGTGCAGCACGATCGCGAGCGCGAACCGCACTCCGCCGACCCCTGCGAAGCGGTTGAGGCGCTGCTCCGCGAGCGTCAGCGCCGCCGGCACCGCGCCGGACTGCAGCGTCGTCGCGATCTCGAGCGCCGCCAGCTCCGCGACCGGCCGGTCCTCGAAGTCGAGGGCGAGGTCCTTGACCGCGACGGCGTCGCGGCTGGCGTCGAACGTGCCCGTCAGCGCCACCAGCCGGTGCTCCCGCGAGTCCGGATGCGCCGCGGCGAGCTTCGCGGCGAAGCTCTTCGCGCGCTCGTGGCTCCACAGCCGCTTGCAGGCCTGCCAGGCGCGGAACGCGTCCGCGGCCGCGCCGCCGCCCTCGTCGTAGGCCCGCGAGGAGAAGGCGATCACCTGCTCCAGCATGGCCTGCGCCGCGGGCGCGTCCCCGGTGAAGGCGTCCTGCCGCGCCAGCTGGATGCGGGCGCCGAGCCGCTGCTCGGCTGGGCTCGCGCTGGGGCTGTCCGCGACGGGGCCGAACAACCGGTAGGCGCGGTCGGCGCGTCCCCGGAGCAGCTCGATCTCGGCGCGCGCGGCCAGCAGATCCGCAGCCGTCTCGGCGTCGTCGAGCATCATCAGCCCAGCCATCAGGTCGCCGAGGCGGTCCATGTCCGGGCTCGATTGCGCCAGCTCGGCCTGGACGTCGGCCAGCAGCTGGGAGCGTCGCGCGGCCCGCGAGGCCCCCTCCTGCCACCAGAGGAACGCGTACGACCCGGCCACGGCGAGGACCAAAGCGAGCAGCAAGAAGACGCGACGGTCCCCGAGCGGAGAGCGCCGGGCCGGACGGTCCGACGCGCCAGGAGGAGTGGAACGGCTCACGTGAGTTTGACGGCGATCATGGTGAAGTCGTCCTCGCGGACATCGCTGCCCACGTGCTCGCGCACGCAGCGCTCCACTTCGGCGAGGACCTCGTCGGCCGCGCGCCCGTCGCGCCGGAGGCTCCCGACGAGCTCGTGGAGCCGCGCGACGCCGAAGACCTCGCGCTGCGGAGACATCGACTCGTCGACGCCGTCCGTGTGGGTGAACAGCAGGTCGCCGTCGGCGAGGTGGATGACCGGGCTGGACTCGTATTGCTGGTCGCCGACCACGCCGAGCACCATGCCGGTCTTCTCCAGCACCTGGACGCCGTCTCGCTGACAGACGACCAGCGCCGGATGGCCGGCGTTGACGTATTCCAGCGTGCGCTGCTGGGGATCGACGATCATCAGCAGCAGCGACATGAAGTTGCCGGTCTCGACCCCCTCCACGAGCCGCTGGTTGACCTTGGTCACGACCGTGGCCGCGTCGTCGATCAGCTCCAGGTAGCTGCGCAGCGCCGCCTGGACCGCGTGGGTCAGCAGCGCGGCGCCGACGCCGTGCCCGGTGACGTCCCCGATCATGACCGCGTAGCGGCCTCCCGACAGCGGCACGAAGTCGTAGGTGTCCCCGGAGGCCTGCTCCGCGGCGTCGTAGCGGAGGGCCAGGTCCAGGCCCGCGGCGTCCCGGGGCAGCGGCGGCAGCAGGTGCTGCTGGATGCGGCGCGCGATCTCGACGTCCTGCTGCAGCCGCGCCTTCTCCAGCGAGTCTGCGTAGAGCCGAGCGTTCTCGATCGAGATGGCGAGCTGCGCCGAGATCGCGCCGAACAGCGCCTGGTCGCGGGCCGAGAACTCCCGCCGCACGGCGCGGCTGTCGACGTAGATCACCCCGACCGTGCGGTCCTGGGCGCGCATCGGCGCGCACATCACCGCGCGCAGCTTCAGGTTGTAGACCGAGCGCCCCAGCTCCAGGGCCTCCTGGTCCGACTGCACGACGGAGCGCACCGCGACCCCCTCTTCGAGGCAGCGGCGGACGAGGCTGCGGCTCCACTGCAGCTCGCCGGACAGGGAGCGGCCCTCCTTGTCCTGGGCGACCCGCACGGTCAGGCGGTCGGGGCTGTCGCCGAGCAGCAGCAGCGCGCGCTCCGCGCTGGTCACCTGCAGCGAGCGCGCGACGATGTCGGTGAGGACGTCGTCGAGGTCGATGTTGGCCGTGACCGCTGCGATGGTGTCCAGCAGGATCTCCAGCGAGCGGGAGTCCTGCTCGGCGTCTCCGGAGAGGATGGTCGACGCCGACGCCTCGTCCGCCGCGCGCGGCGCCGCGCCCGACGGGGCGTCCTCGCGCTTCTTCATCCAGGGCCACCTCATGAGCGCACGGGACCTTAGCGGCTGGTGCGCTCCGGGTCAGCGGCCGGGCCCCGCAATTGCCGCTCGGGTCCGGCAGGACCTGCGGGCGTGGGCAGGGAATGCGGCGCCGGTGCGTTGCGCCGACGCGCACCAGGCGCCAGAATCGGCCCCCGAGGGCCGGCTCAGTTCTGGCCCCAGCCAAGCCATGAAGATCGACAAGTCCCAGCACGACGACTACGCGACCCTCACCCTGAAGGGCGAGTTCGACACCTTCTACTGCCCCGACCTGATGGACGCGGTGGAGGACCAGCTCGAGCGCGGCGTCAACCACCTCATCCTGGACATGCGGCTGGTCAAGTTCATCAACTCGACCGCGCTCGGCGCCGTGATCAAGGCCCACAAGCGCTGCCGCGCCGAGGACGGGGAGCTCGTCGTCGCCCAGCCTTCGCCGTTCGTCCGCGACGTGATGACCAAGGTCGGGATCGACAAGCTGATCGACCTCCACCAGGACGAGGGCGAGGCGACCAAGGCCATCGTCAAGCACCTGAACAAGCGCGAGCTGACCGGGGAAGCGCCGGTCGACCAGGAGAAGGTGCTGGTCACCTTCGCGGACGAGACCATCAACAAAATGCTCGGCGGCAAGAAGGTGTTGGTCGGCAAGATCGCCAACGTCGACGGCAACAAGATGCAGTTCCTGTGGAACGGCGCCAAGGCCGGCGTCAGCGCCGATCAGGCCAAGACGCTGTTCTACGACGGCGGCGAGATGCACCTGAAGTTCCAGGTCAAGATGATCAAGAAGAGCTTCTTCGAGTTCGTCGCCGAGGGCGGCGGCGTGGAGCCTGCGGGCGACGACGACACCGTGCGGATCACCGCCAAGTACAAGCAGATCAGCGACGCCGACCGCGACGCCCTCGGGCAGTTCGCGAACGACATGGCGTTCCTGAAGACCCAACTCCCGGGCCAGTAGCGCGGGCCCCGCGGGTGCGTGCCTGCGAGCCGTCGCCGCGACCTCACACAGGGGCGCGCCTCGCGCGGTGGACCTGCGCCGCGCTGTTCGCCGCCGTCGGCGCGCTGGGCGGCTGGGTCCTGGGGTGCTTCGCGACCCTGATCGCGACCACCGCGCTGGACGTCTACCCCGACGAGCCCCCCTTCCAGTGGGTCGGCGCGATGATCCTCGGCGGCGGCCTCACGGCCGCGGCCGCC
>JBMHDP010000471.1:0-2770 GCA_049889335.1 Planctomycetota bacterium | reverse complement strand
GCGAGACGATCTCCATCGCGGGCGCGGGCAGCTCGGCGGGCGCCTCCTCGAGGGGCTTCTTCTTCGCCGCCATGATGCTCTTCAGGTTGGCCGGCTTCGGCTCGTTGAGGCCCTTGTTGCAGCTGATCACCGCCGGCGTCTGGCAGGTGACGACCTCGCGGGCGCCCTCGATGTCGCGCTCGGCGGTGAACACCCCGTCGGCGAGCTCGAGCTTGCTGACCTCGGTCACGCACGCGAAGCCGAGGCGGGCGGCGAGGTTGCCGGCCATCTGGTTGTTGTCGGAGTCGGTCGCCTGCTTGCCGCACAGGACGATCTGCGTCGGGTTGTCCCCGAGCCACTTGGCCAGCGCTGCGGCGGTGGACGCGCCGTCGTAGACCCACGTGTCGGTGGTCAGCAGCACCGCCTTGTCGGCGCCCTTGGCGAGCGCGCTGCGCATCTCCTTCTGCGCGTCCTTGGGGCCGATCGTGATCGCGGTCACGGTGCCGGCGCCCAGCTGCTCCTTGAGCAGGCGCGCCTGCTCGAGGGCGAACTCGTCGTAGGCGTTCATCTCGAACGTCACGCCGGTGGTGTCGATCGACGTCCCGTCTGCGGCGATCTTGATCGCCGTGTCGGTCGCCGGAACTCGCTTGATGCAGACAACGATGTCCATGGTCGGCTCTGGGAGGGTCCTCAGTGGGGCCGCGGTTTTGCGGGCAAACAGTCTATCGAGGCGAACTACGCCGTCGACCTCAAATTGCGTCGCCCATGTGGGCCCGCTGGCGGCAGCCTCGGCGACGCACGCGCCCGCCGGCTCCTCCGGAAGGGTCTGGTTGCGCTGCCGAGCCTAGCGCGACCACTCGGACAGGTCGCGGCCGAGGAAGTCGGCGAGATCCTGGTTGGGTCTTTCGAAGAAGTCCAGGAACATGGCGCGCACTTCGGCCGTCATCGGCTTCGGCGTGAAGGAGGACACGGCTCTGCGGCTCCAGGGCGCCTTCGCGAGCATGCGGTATGCCTGGTCACGCCATGACTTCGGCATGCGGCGCGCGAGCGGGCCGATGACTGGAATTTGCGTGAACCGCCGCGTGATCACCTTGCGAATGCGCGAATTAGTGTTCTGCTCGCTGATGTTTGCGTGCCAGCTGTCTAGCGGTCGGATTCGCGCCCCATTCGGGTCGATGTCGAGGAACCGGCAGATGCCCTGCAGAGTCTTGAGCGGCTCGCGCTCGAAGTCTGTGGTCAACACGACGTGTAGCGCTGAGCGTGGGTAGTGCTCTAGGTATTGCTCGATCTGCCGCATATACAGGCTCGAGTCGATACACATGGGGTCGCGCTGGACATGCTCCTCGAAGGTGGCCACGATCGGTTCCCCCGGATGCAGTTCGCGCATATGCCGGTGAACATAGTGCGAATAAGCACGGTCAACCGGGTGCCGTATGACATAGATCAGTCGGGCGTTCGGCGCATGGTATGCCATCCGCTCAGCGGTCCACGGCAGTTGTGGCCACCGAGTGTAGTTCGTGGACGCGTCGACACAGAGTTCGTCTGGGCGGGCGTCTGCGTACAAGCTCTTGTAGTAGCTGAGACCTCTTGCGTAGTTCTCGTCAAATGAGAAGAACGATGGCTCTTTTTGCTCTCCAAACCCATCCTCTAAGTGTCCGCCGAAGATATTCGGGTGCGCGCACATCTGCATGAACAGGTTGGTGGTCGCAGACTTCGCCGCTCCAATGAGCATGACCTCCGGAACCCGTCCGGTTCGCTTGTTATGCGGAGCGCTTTGGTCAAGTAGATTCATGGCGACCTCGTTCTCGTATGCGATCAGGTAGACGAACGGATCCGCGCGCCCGCCGGTCCACTTCATACGAGCAAGGGAAGCGCTATCCGGTCCCCGTGGAGCAGCGGAGATGCCTTGTCAGGCTCTCTGCCCAGCGCGATACGTTCTCGGTAGTCTCTAGAGTGCGCATCGTCCATTCAGTGGCACGAACTCAAATCAGGGTTCAGCGCCGAACGCATCGTGCACGTAGTGCGGGACGCCGAAGCCTGTCCGGCAGTAGCAGAAGCGGTCGCCGCCGGAACTCCTGGAACTTTTTACCGCCGGATCCCAACTGCTCGACTAGGTCGAGGACGACTAGCTAGTGCCCCATGGCAAGGGGTGTAGGCCGTTCAAGCTGCGGTCTGGCTTACCCGAATCACACAACCGCTGCGAGGCAGCACTGGGAAGCGCCCGGCAACCCGACGCCGCGCGGCCCTTCGGGGTCAGGCCGAGTTCTCGCCAGTCACGGTTGGCGAGATTCAGGGCCGGAGCTCGATAGTGACCGGCGCGCCGGCGCGCAGGTCGGAGCCCCGGAAGGCTAGCGGGGCGAGGTGCAGGTTGGTGCCCACGAGACCCGCGGGCAGCGGCGCTGCCGGGAGGAGCTGCATGAGAGCGCTCGCGGCGCCGTCGGCGTCGAGCACGCCGACGAAGCCGGGGAGCAGCGAGCTGGGGCCGAGCGCTGCCGTCGTGAGCCCGTCCGGCCGCAGCCACAGCCGATCGCCGCCGGGCAGTGGCAGCGCCGGCCCCTGTCCCGACAGGCTCATGGCGATGACGTAGATCGACGACGCCCACGCGGGCGCGCTGCGCAACCCGAACCCGACCGGCGCGGGCGCGGACACAGAGAGCTCGGTGGTCGCGGTCGTGAGGTCGAGTTCGACGGCGGGTCGCAGCGGCAGGTCCACGAACGACAGCGCGCCCGGGCTGTGCTCGACGTCGACGTGGTAGCCGCTCAGATACGGCATCGTGTGGAAGTACTCACCC
>JBMHDP010000470.1:0-4084 GCA_049889335.1 Planctomycetota bacterium | reverse complement strand
GCTGGGGCTCGCTGTGCCGCGAGCAACGGGTTGTGGCGCGGGTCGGCCACGGCGCAGAAGCTGCCCGCGGCGAGGTAAATGTCCACGGCCGGCGGGCTTGCGTGCCGCGCTCGCTTGCCGCTCGGAGCCGCGGCGTCCTCGTCATCCAAGTCGCGGCCGCGGCCCTCGCTCCGGCGCAGCCCCCGCCCACCGGAGCCGCGCCGCCCGGACCCTAGTCAGCGCGAGACCGGCCAGCAGAACTCGACCGCGAGGTCGCGGCCCGACGCGGCGCTGGTGAGGTCGCCGCCGAGCCGGCGCTGGAGGAACGCCGCCGCCAGCACCCCCTGCAGCAGCCCGCGGTTCGCGATGAACTCGCGCAGCGAGCCGGGCTGCAGCTCCGTCGCGGCCGCCATCTGAGCCGCGTCCGCCTCGGAGAGCCCGCCGAACTCGCAGCGCGCGACGACGTAGTCGCGCGGCCGCCCTTCCCCGCGCGCGAGCTCGCGGCAGGTCACCGCGAGCTGCGCGCTCGCGGGCTTCATGCCGAGCACGGTCTCCAGCACCGCGCAGAGGGCGTGGACGACGTCGACCGGGACGAGCCGCACCGGCGGCAGCCCGTCGGAGACCTGCACGCCGAGCTCGACGCCCGCCTGCTGGTAGGCCTTTCGCACGATCGCCAGCGCTTCTTCCAGGACCTCGGCGAACGCGACCCGCTCGCGCCGCGCCGGCGTGCGGGACAGCATGCGCGAGAGCGCGCCGAGCGCCGTCGCGCCGATCTTCGTGCCGCGCTCCAGGTCGCGGATGCTCTCGATGTCTTCGGGGTCCGTCGCGTGAAAGCTGAGCTCGCCGGACAGCGCGAGCGCTGCGTGGAACTGGTTGTTGAGGTCGTGCGCGAGGCTCGCCGCGAGCTCACCCAGGGCCCGGCTGCGCATCGAGGCGAAGGCCGTGGCCTGACGCTGCTCGCGGTCCGAGACGTCGCGCGCCGTGAGCCAACGGCGCCCGTCGACCTCGCGCAGCGCGAGCTCCCACGACGCGGCGTCGGCGTGCAGGAGCACCTCCTCGCCGGCTTCCAGGTCCCGACGATCGGGCGCCGACAGCGGCAGCGCGTCGAGCGCGGCGCCGTGCGCGTCGACCCACTGGACCATCGCCCCGTTGCACGGATGCAGCGCCCCGTCCTCATCGACGGCGGCGACGCCGTCCCGGACGCAGGACGCGGGCACGTAGGGATCAGCTGTCATGGCGGACCAGGAGGACGCGTCGGGCGAGGGTCAGTTGGTGGTGATCTGGATCGAGCGGCTCGTCACCTGCCGCACGCCCGCTTCGACGGGCGCGATCGACTGGGAGAAGGCGACGAAGTCGGCGAACAGGTCCGGCGAGTCGATGTCGATCGTCCCGAACCAGGCGCTCACCGTGAGCGTGTAGGTGCGACCCGGGACCAGCGGCGTCTCGGCTTCGACCGGCAGCGTGACGAACGCGAAGCCCGCTTCGTCCGGCCGGACCAGCACCTCCCAGAGCAGCAGGTCGTCCGCGGTCTCGGAGCGCAGCTCGAGCTCGCCGGCGACGCAGCCAGGGGGCAGCGTGAACCCGACCTCGAAGCCCGCCGCGGGCACCGCGGCGTTGGGCGCCGGCCCCGTCAGGGTCGGGAAGGCGCGGAAGGAGAAGTCGCTCGTGGCTGCGGCCGCGACGTCGACCATCGAGCGGTGGGTGGAGACGACGCCGCCTGCCGAGGTCTCTCCCGCCAGCAGCAGCACCCACGACCGGTCGGCGACCAGCGGCGGCAGCGACACCTCCAGGTCGAGGCCGACCGGCGCGACCGAGCCGTCGATGCCGCGCGCGACGTCGACGACGCCGGCGCCGTCGACGGCTTGACCCAGCGAGAGGGTCAAGGTCGAAGGGTCGACCTCCGCGGGCGCCGCGACGAGCGCGTCGACGAGGCGGTAGGCCTGGTCGGCGGCCGCCACCGCGACGGGCGCCGAGAGCGCCAGCGGCGCGCCTTCGACGAGCCCTTCCCGCACGTCGGCCAGCACGGCCGCGCCCTGCAGGACGACCGCGCCGCTCTGCGCGTCGGTGTCGGCGATCGCCACGTTGCCGCCGGCGACCGGCAGGCCGACGCGGAACGCGGGCTGCGCGTCGGACACCGCGAGGTCCACGGGCAGCGCCGAGGTGGTCGCGCCTTCGAAGACGCCGTCCCAAAGCTCCTGCCGCGTGATCCGCCGGGTCGCGCGGGTCGTGTAGGTCGCGCCCGCGCGCACCGCGTCGACCGCGCCGGTGAGGTAGCCGTGCCGCTCGAACTGTCCCAGCGGACGGCGCAGCACCCGCCGGAGCGGCAGCTCGAGGTGGTCGGAGTCCGGCCGCTCGACGGTGAAGCCGTGGGTGATCGCGAAGCCGTCGCGCTCTGTCCGCACGGTCGCGGTCGCCCGCTCCTCGAACCTGCGGTCGGCGAACAGCTGGCCGCTGTCGCGCGTCTCGCCGACGTAGCCCTCGCTCGGGACGTCGCCCCGGACGACGGCGGCGAACTCGATCGGCCCCCCGCCGAGCGCGTCCGACACGTAGCCGCGGCTGCTGCGCGAGCCTTGGAACCACGGCCGGTCGAACAAGAACTGGTAGGCGTCCAGCCAGCGGTTGCCGTCGCCGAGGAAGGTGACCTGCTGGCCGTAGAAGGCCTCGCGGAAGTCCCGCCGCCGCCCCTCCTGGAAGCCGAAGAAGCCCGCCGGGACGTCCTCGAACAGGACCTGGCCGTTCTGGTCGCCGGTGTAGGCGAGCGCGACCTCACCGCGCAGGCTGCTCAGCCGCGCGGGCTGGAAGACGTCGGCGCGCGCGCGCACCACCTGCTGCACCCGCACGTTGCCGGCGCGCACGGTGTCGAGCACGAGGTCGTCCAGGACGTCGACCGCCTGGCTCGAGTAGGGCGCCGACGCGGTCACGAGCTCGGGCAGCCAGGTCGCGCCGGCGTAGACCTCCAGCGCGGCGTCGCGGGGCGCGCCGTCGCCGAAGGTCGCCGGGACGCCCTCGAGCAGGAAGGCGCCGCTTCCGTCGGTGAGCGTCCGGCGCTGGTCGACCGAGACCATCGCCTCGAACACGGGCCGGCCGTCCAGGTCGACGACCCGTCCCTGCACGGCGCGCGCGGGCACGCCGACGCCGAACGCGTAGAGCCCGCCGCGCGTGATCGCGCCCGTGACGCTCAGCCGACCGCCGGCAGCGGTCGCGAACACGGGGGGGACGAGCGAAGACCACTCGCCGGTCAGGTGGTCGAGCCGGAACAGCTGGGCGTTCGGCGCCGCAGCCGAGATCTGCAGGTCGTCCTCGACGTCCAGGTCGACGCCCGGGGAGAAGGTCGCGTCGACCGGCCCGAGGTAGAAGCCTCGGCCGTACAGCGTCGACCCGACGCCGCTGAGGGGCAGGTCGCCGGGCAGGTGCTCCGGCAGCAGCTCGCCGAGCGACAGCCGCGCCTGCGCGGCGGCGACGCTCGTCCCGACCGACGTCCCGAACGGCACGTGCAGCGTGTTGCCCCCGGCCGTTGTGAGGGTCGTCGCCGCGACCTGTTCGCCGACGTCGACGACCGCGCTCGCGGCGTCCGGGAGGTCCGGGACGTGCAGCGGCGTCGGCACGTCGCTGCCGGTGACCGACAGCGCCACGCGGTAGCCGCCGAGCGTGTCCCCGTCGGTCGCCGCCGCCCAGGTCGGGTCGACGTCGAACAGCAGGCGACCCCGCGGGTCGGCGAGGAAGTCGCCGCGGCCGTTGCGGCCGGTCTGAGCCGTCGCCTGCTCGCCGACGATCGAGACCGTCGCCGACACGACGCCCCGGTTGGCGTCGTCGAGCAACAGCACCTTCATGCTGGCGTCCGGCAGGCGCGGCAGCCGCGGCCCGATGTCGCTGCCTTCGCCTTCGCAGGCAGAGAGCGCGGCCAGGAGCGCGGCCGCGACCAGGCTGCGTCGGAGGTGCGGGACCGTCATCGGCCTCAGGCTACCGGCTGGACCGACCTACTTCCCGCTCTTCGTCCGCGGGCGCTGGGCGAAGCGGTCGGGCTCCGGGGGCGTCGCGACCCGGCTGCGCGCGCCGTCGGCCGAGATGGTCCGCACGCCGACGACGACGTCGTCCAGGCAGACCC
>JBMHDP010000469.1:0-4655 GCA_049889335.1 Planctomycetota bacterium | reverse complement strand
TCGGGCAGCGCGAACGGGTGGGCGGCAGCGCCACCGCGCCGACGGCGCTGCCGCTGCCGGTGGCTGCGCCCGTCGTGGCGCCGGTGTCGCTGCCGACGCGCGGCGACGGCGTCGGGCCGGACGTCCTGCTGCCCGACGGCGCGTCAGGAGACCCGGAGGTGGCTCGCGTCGGCGACGTGGTGCTGCGGCAGAGCGACGCCTTCGCGAGGCTGCTCAGCGCGGATCCGAAGCTCGCGCTGTCGGCGGTCGACCTGCTCGTGTTCGACGTGCTGGTCGCGCAGCACGCCGAGCAGTTCGGGGTCTCGCTCGACGCAGATCGGCTGGCCGAGCTTGTCGCCCAGGAAGAGCGCACGCTGCGCGAGCAGGTCGCGACGGAGCTGGCGGGCCTGCCGTTCGAGGACTACCTCTGGCGCGTGTTCGGGATGCGCGGAGCGGACTGGCGGGCGACGCTGCGGCGGCGGACGGCGCAGCGGCTCTACCAGGGCTACGTGCTCCGCTACCTCGCGCTGCGGGAGGGCCGGGTCCGCGTCCGGTTCCTGGTGCACGAGGACCGGGCGGTGGTCGAGGAGGTGGTCGAGAAGGTCCGCACGGGCGCCGACTTCGCGACGCTGGCGCGTCGCCTCTCCGAGGATCCCACCAAGCGCGAAGGCGGGCTGCTGCCGGCGTTCGGTCCCGGCTTCCAGCACCCCGCGGCGCGGCAGGCGTTCGCGCTGGCCGAGGGCGAGGTCTGCGAGCCGTTCGAGGCCTCGTGGGGCGGCGCCTCGCGGTGGTTCGCGGTCTACTGCCTCGAGCGCACGCCGGGACGGGACGTCCCCTTCGAAGCGGTCCGGCAGGAGCTCGACGACGACCTCGACCTGCGGCCGGTGACGGCGCTCGAGACGACCGCCTACACGATGCGCTGGCGCCCGCGAGAAGGGGCGCGCGCCGAGGAGCGTCGACCGTGACACAGCCGGAGCCGCCTGATAGAAACGGGGCATGGACGACATCTCGCGTGGGTCGTCGCCGGAGGACTCCGGCGCGGCTCCGGTCAGCGAACGCCAGAAAGGTCCGGAGGAGTTGGTCAGGTTCGAGCGGGGGCACGTCGACGAGGTCGACGGGGGCTCCTTCGCGTATGAGCCTGGGCACCGACTCTCGGCTGCGGCCACGCCGCCAGAGCTCCGCAGCGCGGCAGGCGACGAGGCAAGCGCCGTGACGCCGGAAGAAGAAGAGGCCGTCGACGGGCCTGCGGGCGCACCCGAGGAGCAGCGCGGAGGCGGCGAGAGCGGCGCCGCGGGGCGCACGCCTGGAGCCGACGAGGAGGCCCCGCTAGCGGGCGCGTCCGCCGGCGAGCGCGCCGGTCAGGAGGGCGACTCGCCAACAGGTGACGGCGCCTCAGCAGGTGTCGATGCTCCAGCCGGCGCCGAGGCTCCAGCGTGCGCCGATGCTCCAGCGTGCGCCGATGCCCCTGAGGACGGCCAGCCCACCCAGGGCACCGACCCGTCTCTGGAGAGCGACCCCGGTGCGCCGGACGATCTTTCGCAGGCCGACATCGACGAAGAAGCTGCGCGCGCAGCGGTCGCGGCGGAAGAGGGCACGGCGTCCATGGAGCAGGACCTTGACGAGATCCTCGACACGGACCTGGGCGAAGACGGCCTGCCGATCGTGCCGGAGCTCCAGGACGTGGACGAGCTCTGCAGGGTCCTGTTCGTGCTCATGCTGAGCTCACGCGACGGCATGACGGTGTTCCGGCTGGCGCAGGCGTGCAACACCAGCCAGAAGCTCGTGGAGCAGGCCCTCGACCAGCTGCAGGCGCAGCTGCGGGGACAGGGGCTGCCGGTCGAGCTCGCCCGGGTCGGAGACACCGTGCGCTGGATGTCGGCCGCCTCGACGTTCCCGTATCTGCAGCGTCTCCGCGGGGTCAAGAAGCTCGAGAAGCTGTCTCCCGCGGCGCTCGAGACGCTGGCCGTCATCGCGTATCGACAGCCGGTCATGCGCAGCGAGATCGAGGCCATCCGCGGCGTCAAGGCAGGGCCGATGCTGCGCACGCTGCTGCAGCACAAGCTGGTGAAGGTCGCGGGCCGGGCCGACGTGCCCGGACGGCCGCTCCAATACGGCACGACGCCGAACTTCCTCGAGCGCTTCGGGCTGACGTCCTTGCAGGATCTCCCGAGCGTCAAGGAGTGGAAGAACCTCGGCTGACCGGTCGCGGCGCGACGAGGGGGCGCGGCAACCGGCGCCGAGTCGCGAGAATGTGCCCTTGCATCCTTACGCGGCGACGGCTATCGTGCCCGCCGCGAAAGCAGGTCCCGTTCGTCTAGCCTGGCCTAGGACCCTAGATTTTCATTCTAGTAACAGGGGTTCAAATCCCCTACGGGATACCAACACGGGCTCGTCACCATGGTGAGGAGCCCGTTTCTTTTTGCGTCTGGCTCGCTCGCGCAGAGCCGCCAGCGCCCCGAGACGCCGCCTGCGGATCCACCCGGCCTGGTGATCCAACCGGGGGCTTCGGCCCGCGCGCGGCGCGGCTGCGACGGACGGATCACGCGGACAGATGGTGGAGACGATCTGCGACTGGTTGCGGGGCTCGACGCTGGCGGACGATCTGTCGACGCGCGTCGAGGACGCGGTGCAGGCGTGGTCGGGGCGCGCGTGGGCCGAAGAAGTCGCAGGCGTCGCCGCGTTGCTGGCAGCCGCAGGAGTGCGGCGCGGCGACCGCGTCGCGGTCCTGCTCCCGCGGGGCCTGGAGGAGGTCGCCTGCATCCTCGGCGCCATGGCGGTCGGCGCGGTCGCCGTCCCGATCCACACGCGCCTGAAGGACGAGCAGGTCGCCCACGTGTTGCAGGACGCCGCGCCGCGGTGCTGCGTCGTCTCGGCGGCGCGGCTGCTCGCGCTCCAGGACCCGCGGGAGTCGCTGGCCGGCGTGCCGCACGTCGATCCGGGCGCGCGCCGGCGCGCGCCCGCCGGGGCGTCGTTCTGCGGCGACCTGCGCGGCGCGGACACGGCCGTGATCCTCTACACCAGCGGCAGCACCGGGCGCGCCAAGGGCATCGTGCAGACGCACGAGAACCTCGTCGCAGGCGCGAGGATCGTCGCTGGGTTCCTGGACCTGACGCCTGCGGACCGGCTCCTCTCGCTGCTCTCCCTCAGCTTCGACTACGGGCTCAACCAGGTGCTCACGGCGCTGGCGTCGGGATGCCGCCTCGCCGTCGGGGACCACCTGGGCGCGGGCGAGCTCGCCTTGCTGCTGCAGCGTCACCGCCCCACCGGGTTGGCCGGGGTGCCGTCGTTCTGGCACGAGGCGGCGCGCGGGTTGGAGTCGGGCGCGCTGACCGCGGCCGACGGCGCCTCGCTGCGCTTCGTCACGAACAGCGGCGGCAAGCTGCAGCCGGCGGACAGCGCCGTGCTCCGCGCGCGCTGGCCTGGCGCCGAGGTGTTCGCCATGTACGGCTTGACCGAGGCGTTCCGCAGCGCCTACCTGCCGCCCGCGGAGCTCGACGAAGCGCCGGACTCCTTCGGCTACGCGATCGAGGGGGTCGAGCTGCTCCTGGTGGACGCGCACACGGGCGCCGTGCTGCGCGGCCCAGCGGAGGGAGAGCTGGTGCACGCGGGCGCGCTCGTGGCGCAGGGCTACTGGAACAACCCCGAGGCCACGGCCGCGCGCTTCCGTCGGGACCCGCGCGGCGGAGACAGCCGAGTGGTCTACTCCGGCGACCTGGTTCGACGGGACGCGCGGGGGCGGCACTTCTTCGTCTCCCGTATGGACCGGATGATGAAGGTCCACGGACACCGCGTCTCCCCCGACGAGGTGTCCCGCGAGGTCGTGGGCGCGCCCGGCGTCGGCCGCGTCGCGGTGTTCGGCGTCCCGGACGGCGCGCGCGGCGACCGCATCGCGGTCTTCTGCGAAGGGGAGCCGGGAGACCCCGCGCTGGCGGACCGGGTGCGGCGCCGCTGTCGGGCCCGGCTGCCGTCGTACATGCAGCCGAGCGTGGTCCGGGTGCTCGCCCGGCTGCCGCTCAACCCGAACGGGAAGGTCGACGAGGCCGCCCTTCGTGGCATGCTCTAGGGATGCACCGCCGCCCGCTGCGAAGGCTGCTCGAACTCTACGCGGAGGCGTGGCCGCGCGAGGAGGAGGTGACGGCGCGGTTCGTCGCGTTCGTCGACGGTCACCCGGACTGCCTGCTGCGGGCCTGCGCGCCAGGTCACGTCACGGCGTCCGCGTGGATCCTCGACCCCGACGGCGCGCGGGCGCTGCTGACGCATCACCGCAAGCTCGACAAGTGGCTGCAGCTCGGCGGCCACGTCGACGGGGACCCTGACGTCGCGGCGGCGTGCCTGCGCGAAGCGCGAGAGGAGTCGGGGATGGCGGAGTTCGAGGTGCTGCGATGGAGCCGTGACGAGCTGGCGCCGCTGGACCTCGACGTACACACGATCCCCGCGCGCGGCGACGAGGCCGCGCACCTGCACTGGGACGTGCGCTTCCTGCTGCGGGCCGGGGCCGGGCAAGAGCCTGTCGTCTCGGACGAGTCCCATGACCTCGCCTGGGTGCGCCGCGACGCGCTCGCGGCGTACACGACGGAGGAGAGCGTGCTGCGCATGGACCGGAAGGCGCGCGAGGTCGGCTCGTGACGATCCCGCACGCGGGGCCGCGCGGCGGCCGCCGGAAACGGCGCCGTCGC
>JBMHDP010000468.1:0-7813 GCA_049889335.1 Planctomycetota bacterium | reverse complement strand
GACACCTCGACCGCGCCGACGGCGACCGCGCCCGCCGCCGCGCGGGAGCCGCCTGCCCCTCCGCCGCCAGCGGCGCCTCGCCACGGCGGCTCGAGCCAGCCGGACAACAGCCACGCCAGCAGCAGCATCGCGAGCGGGAGGCTCAGCCAGCGCCACCTGCCGATCCGCAGACGGGTCGAGTCGCGCGCGGTCCGACGACGGTGGGGACGCAGCCCCGCGTGCACTTCGCGCTCCAACCACCGGAACATGCCGCGCTGCGTCGCGGTCGGCGCCGCGCGGTCCAGCTCCAGCCAGGTCAGCAGCTCGTCGCGGAACACGCCGGCGTCGTCTGGTGCCTGCCACCGGGCGAGCTGATCTCGGGAGCGACGCCACGCGGTCGCCGCGGCGGCCGCGCCAGCCAGGCCGAGCAGCGCCGCGGTGACCAGCGCCGCTGCGCCTGCGAGGCTCGGCAGGACCCACGCCAGCGCGACGCACGGCAGCGACAGCAACAGCCCCCACCGCACCACCGCGCCGAGCGCGCTGCTCAGGGCTTCGCGTCGTCGGAGGCTCGCCGCGAAGCGCCGCAGGGCGGGCGCTGCGGCGTTCGGGGCTCCATCGGCATCGCGCACCGCAGGATCATGCGCGCTCGACCCGCAGAAGAAAATGGCCGGGGCGGGCGCGCCCCGCCCCCCCCCGCCCGCTGGGATGGAGGAGAGGATCCGGGTCATCGGCGCGCGCTGCCCCGCTCCCGCGCGCGGCGACCGCGCGCACGCCGGCCGTCGGACCACGGCCCGTTGCCAGCGGCGAGCGCGCCGCGTCCCGTGTCGAGACCTCGCGGGCCGGCGTTACTTCGGCTTGGGGTCGAACAGCCGCTGCGCGACGTCGAGTTCGAACTGCGCGACCAGCGACGCGGGCCACGTCAGCAGGAAGTCGGACCCGGTGCAGGTCAGGTAGTGCTCGTTCCGCCCTTCGACGCGGCCGCCGATCTGCAGCTCGATCTCGCGCGTGTCGCTGCCGTCGGCGACCTCGACCTTGACCACGGCCTGCGGCGGGTAGAGCCCGAGCGCCTGCATGTTGCCGGCCCGCGTCAGCGGACGCTCGTACGACTGCGCCGCGACGTAGCGGAGCCGCTGGACGAGCCCTTCGAGCTCGCCTTGCCGCACGGCGCCGAGGTCCTCGGCGCCCTCGGCGACCCAGCTCATCTGGTTGGGCGGCCGACGGAACACGAACGTCCGGGCGCCGGAGACCCCGTTGCGGATCGACAGGGCGCGGACCTTGTCCGGCTCCAGCCGGAACAGCGTCCGGTCGAGCCACTCCGACGGCTCCACGGATCGCCGCCAGGGCTTCAGCCACTCGTAGAGCACGACGTCGTCGCTGCCGCGCTGCCGCACGAACACGCCGCGCACCGCCTCGCTGCCCTGGCCCCACTCGCTCGCGTCCTTGCCGACGAGCAGGTCGGCCACGACGGTCTTGCCGGTGCGGTCGACGCAGCGCACGACGAACGCGTGCTGCTCGTCGAGCCCGAACTCCGCCAGCTGCTCCTCGGTCGCGCCGGGCTGCACCAGGGCGTCAGGGTCGCTGCGGATCGAGCGCAGGTGCTCGAAGACGTCGGCCTCGATCTTGCCCTTGCGCACCGGCGCGCCCGCCAGCTCGACCACGGCGGCGGCGGGCTTGCCGATCGCCCACCCCTTGTCGGTCAGGGTGAGCGCGAGCTGGTCGTAGGCGACAGCTGCCTGCGGCTCTCCGGCGGGAGGGGCCGCCGGCTGCTCGCGCGGCGCCCCGAGCACGATGGAGCCGACGTTGTCCGCCGTGAACCCGTCGAACATCAGCGGGATCCTGCTGACGTCCACGAACGTCTCGGCCTCGCTGCTCAGCTGGAGGTAGGTCGGCACGGCCAGCGCCGCGCAGGCGATCGCCAACAGCACGTTGCTCTTGTTCATGGACATGGGGGCCATCGGGCTAGCCGTTCAACGAGGTCAGGAAGGCGCGCTTCTGGTTGCGGCGCACGATCCAGAGCGCGGCGCCGAAGGCCGCGAGCAGCAGCGAGGGCAGCGCCACGTTCCAGGCGACCAGCGCGCGGGTCTTGCTCCGCAGCGCCTGCTCGGCGTCGCGCGGGTCCTGCCGGCTGTCGACGTCCTCGTCGACGAACTTGAGCGTGCGATCCGTCGGCACGCGCGTCTGCAGCGCGATCAGGTCGCGGTCCTCGCTCAGCCAGTCGAGCATCTGCGCGAAGAAGACCAGCCCGTACGCCGAGACCGGCCCGCCCTGCTGCTGCATCGCGCCGCTGAGGAGGTCGTCGCGCAGGAAGGTCGCGTCACCGACCATGACGATCCGCCCGGCCGCGGCCGCCTCGGTGCGCATCGCGCGCTCCGGGGGGAGCGCGGCCTCCGCGGACGGCGGCGCGGGCTGGGGGCCCTGCTCCTCCGGCGGCGCCTGCGCCGCGGGCGGGTCGTCGACGTCGTCGCGCGGCGGCCCCTCGCCCCGCGCGTCGCGCTCGGCGGCCTCGCTCGGTCGGAGCGGACGATCGCGCCCGGCGAAGAACGACCCGAAGCGACCGCGCACCTCGCACATCAGCGGCACCTGACGCCGGGTCTCGGCCTGCAGCCGCTCGGCCCGCTCGCGGAAGAACTGCTCGCTGACCGCCGCGTACTGGCGCGGGTCCTGCCCGATCGGGTTGAGCACCTGGGGCGGGTCTTCGACGAGCGCGAGCGGCGAGGACCAGAGCAGGACGCGCCCGTCGACGCCCTCGGGCAGGTCGAGCGCGCCGCCTGCTCGCCGCGCGAGGCCGACCCACGTCGGCCAGTAGAAGCCCGGACCGCGCTGCAGCTTGCGGAACGCCTGGAACAAGAAGTCGTCGGCCGGCATGCCGGGCTGGAGCGTGCGTCGGTACTGTTCGGCCTTGCGCTCGTCGACGGCGCCCGTCGGGTCCTTCGCGAGCTGATCGGCGGCCGTCGCCCAGTCGAGGTTGCGCGCGTGGAAGAAGTAGGGGTAGTTGACCGGCGCGAACGACTGCAGCCCGGTCCGTCCACGCACCGGCACCGAGAAGTACTCCTGGCGCGCGTTGAACGCCGCCTGGAAGGCCTGCGGCGCCATGTCGCAGACGAGCTGCGGCCGCCACTCGACGCCGTAGTGGCGGAGCATGTCGACGAACGCGACCTCGCTGCCGGCGGCGTCGACGCTGAGCGGCATCTTGCGCATCAGGCGCCGCGGGCCGATCGCGTACTCGGCGGCGTCGGCGAAGACCACCAGGGTCCCGCCCGACACGACGAACTGGTCGATCACGTACTTCTGGCGGTCCGTCAGGTCCTTCGGACGGAAGAGGAACAGCGTCTGGAGGTCGTCGGGCAGCAGCGCGCCGTCCTCGTCCTTGAAGTTCTGGAACTCGTAGCGCTTCTTCAGCCCTTCGTTGCCGCGGCAGGCGCTCCAGCCGACCCCCGCGGGCGCGCCGCGCTCCATCGACCGCGCGGGCCACTCCATGAACCCGAAGGCGCGCTTCTGCTCGACCATGACCTCCTTGATCTTGGGGGTCACGACGGCCTCCGCCACGAACGAGCTCGTCGGGAGGAACGAGGGGATCACCTCCTGCTTGCTGCCGCCGTAGACCAGGCGCAGGCCCTGCCAGTGCTGGTCCACCGACAGCGAGGTCGCGGACCGGCTGCTCAGGTTGAGCGGCTGCACGCCGAGCCGCGTCGCCTTGTCGGCGACGGCCTTGTCGCTGTTGGGGTCGAAGCGCTGCACGACCACCCGCCCCTTGCCGAGCTGGGTGATCTCGTCCAGGAAGTTGTCCGCCCAGTCGCGCGTGCCGCGCATGTTCAGCGGCAGGTCGTCCTTGGGGCTGAAGTAGGCCTCGACGAGCAGCCGCTTGTCGAGCTTGCCGAGCACCTCGCGGGTCGAGTCGGTCGAGGTCCACAGCCGGTCCGAGGTCATGTCGACGCGCAGGCGGAAGCGCGACGCCAGGTAGACCACCTGACCGAGCACGAGCAGCACCAGCAGCACGTGCAGCGAGAGCGCCAGCGCCGCGCCCCGCTCCTGCGCGCGGCCTCGGATGTCACGTGGCCTCATCCCGTCACCCCTTGGACTCACGCCGGACCTTGAGCACCAGCACGTTGCAGTAGAGGAAGAACCCGCAGAAGCAGGCGAAGTAGACGAAGTCGCGCGTGTCGAAGACGCCCCGCGCGATGCTCTGGAAGTACTTGAAAGGGCTGATCCCGTTGAGCACGTCGGCGACCAGCGGCGGCAGGTTGGCGCCGAAGAACTCGATCAGCGACGGGTAGCCGAGCAGGAACAGGACCGCCAGCGACACCACCGAAGCGAGCAGCGCGACGATCTGGTCCTTGGTCAGGCTCGACCAGAACATGCCCACAGCGACGAAGCTCCCCGCGAACAGCAGCGACGCGAGGTAGGCGCCCAGCACCGGCGGCCAGTCCACCGACCCGTACGCCCCGAGAGTCAGCGGCAGGCCGAACGTCAGCACCAGCACGAACGCGAGGTAGGTGAGGACGGCGAGGAACTTGCCGAGCACCACCTGGTGCGGCTGAACGGGGAACGTCAGCAGCAACTCGATGGTCCCCAGCTTGCGCTCCTCGGCCCACAGCCGCATGGTCAGCCCCGGCAGAAAGATCAGGTAGATCCAAGGCAGGTACAGGAAGAACGCCTGCATGCTGGCCTGCGCGTTGTGCACCAGCGTCGACTGCGCCGACAAGAACAGCACGACGGACAGGAACAACACGCCGAATACGTAGGCGATCGGCGACAGGAAGTAGCTCTTCAGCTCGCGCCGGAAGACGACGAGGGAGCGGCTAGCCACGACGGCCTCCCTCGTCCCCGCGCAGGGTCAGCTCGCGGAAGACGTCTTCGAGGCTCGGCTGCTCCCGCTGCAGCGACAGCAGGTCCCATCCGCGCTGGACGACGTGGCGCGCGAGCGCCTGCTCGAGCGGCGCGGACGCGCGGTCGGTCCGGACGAGAAACTCGACGTAGTCGGCGCTCCGCGCGTCCACCGTCACCGCGTCGCCGTCGGCCGCGAGCTCCCCCAGCTGCTGCGACACCGCCTCCTCGGGGCCGCGGACGCGGACGCGCAGCCCGCCGGCGGGCTGGGAGGCGACGAGCTGCGCCTGGGTCCCGTCGGCGACGATCTCGCCCTGGTTGACGATGATCACCCGGGTGCAGGACTTCTCCACCTCCTGCAGGTAGTGCGTGCTCAGGACGACGGTGTGCTCCGTGCCCAGCCGCTCGATGAGGTTGCGCACCTCGACGATCTGGTTGGGGTCGAGGCCGGACGTCGGCTCGTCGAGGATGAGCACGGGCGGCTCGTGCACGATCGCCTGGGCCAGCCCCACGCGCTGCTTGTAGCCCTTGGAGAGCTCGACGATGTTCTTGCCCGTGACGCGCTCGAGGCCGCAGAGCTCGACGGACCGCGCGATCTTCGCGCGGCGGTCGCGCGCGGGCACGCCGCGGATCTCGGCGACGAAGCCGAGGTAGTCGTCGACGCGCATCTCGCTGTACAGCGGCGTGCTCTCGGGCAGGTAGCCGACGCGCTCGCGCACGCGCAGCGACTGCGCCACCACGTCGTGGCCGTCGACCGAGCCGCGCCCGCCCGTCGGCGCGAGGTAGCCCGTCAGGATCTTCATCGTCGTCGACTTGCCCGCGCCGTTGGGGCCCAGGAAACCGACGACCTCGCCCTTGCGCACCGAGAAGGAGATCCCCTTCAACGCGCGGGCGAAGCCATAGCTCTTCTCGAGACGTTCGACTTCGATCATCGGTGTGGCGGTCCGGATCCTGAGGGGGCGCGACCAGGCGGCGCGCGACACAGCCGCGCGCGCCTTACCAGCGCGGGGCGCTGGGGCAGAAGGCTCCGGCTTACGTCATTCCTCGAGGCGGAAGCTGTCGAGGAACTCCTGGTTCGTGTCCGTCTTCATCAGCCGGTCGATCAAGAGCGGCATCGCGTCCAGCGCGTTCATCCGGCCCAGCACGCGGCGCAGCGTGTAGAGGCGCTTGGTCACCTCCTCGCCGAGCAGCAGCTCTTCCTTGCGGGTGCCCGACATCTCGATGTCGATCGCCGGGAAGATCCGTCGTTCGGCGAGCTGGCGGTTGAGCACGAGCTCCTGGTTGCCGGTGCCCTTGAACTCCTCGAAGATGACCTGGTCCATGCGCGAGCCGGTGTCCACCAGCGTCGTGCCGAGGATCGTGAGCGAGCCGCCCTCCTCGCACTTCCGCGCCGAGCCGAAGAACTTCTTCGGGATCTCGAGCACCTTCGCGCCGACGCCGCCCGACATCGTGGCCCCGCCGCGGCCGCCCATCGCCGAGTTGTAGGCGCGGGTCAGGCGCGTGATCGAGTCGAGCAGGATCACGACGTCCTTGCCGGTCTCGACCAGGCGCTGGGCGCGCTTCAGGCACATCTCGGAGACGGCGACGTGGTGCTTGGGCCCCTCGTCGAGTGTCGAGACCAGCACCTCGCGGTTGTCGCCGGACACGCTGCGCTTCCAGCCGGTCGCCTCTTCGGGGCGCTCGTCGATCAGGAGCACCATCATGTGCGCGTCGGGGTAGTGCTCGCTGACCGCGTGGCAGATCTGCTGCATCAGGACCGTCTTGCCGGAGCGCGGCGGCGCGACGACGAGGCCGCGCGTGCCGTAGCCGATCGGGCAGAGCAGGTCGACGATCCGGAGGGAGACGTTCTCGTCGCTCCCGGGCGCGAGCACGAACTGGGGCTCGGGGTCGACGACGGTCATGTGGCGGAACTGCGGCAGCTCGCGCCGCTCGTCCGGATCGACGCCGTCGACGGTCTCCACTTCGGCCAGCGTGTGGCGCTGCGGTCCTCGGCTCGGCAGCCCGGCCTGGCCCACGATCTCGCTGCCCTCCTGCAGGCGGTGCTGACGGATCAGCGCCGAAGGCACGAACACGTCGCCGTTCGGGATCGAGTCCGGCATGTAGCTGTTGATCCGCTGCCGGAGCCAGCCGTTGCCCTCCTTGGTGTATTCGAGCACCCCGGTGGCCTGCTCGGTCGGCCCCTCGACCGGGAAGCTGCCGCCGCCGCCGCCGCCTTCACCGCCGCCGCCGCCGCCGCCGCCGCCGCCGGCAGCGGCGGCGGCTCAAGCCCGCCGCTGCTCGAAGGATTGGAGCCAGCGCCGGTGCTGATGCGGCAGCATTCCAAGAAGAAGTGGGCAGCGTGGATGGCGCAGCAGAACACGCTGAGGCACATGCGCCGCCGCAGGGCGCACACGGTGCCCCCACTGCTGTCCAGCACGGCCGTGCCACCGAGCCCTCGCGAGCCGTACCGCAGCTTACGAGCCTCAGGAGGCGGCGGTGACGCCTCCAGAGCACGCAGTGCTGGGCGTCTTGACACGCCCCCGACTCACCACAGTGAGTGCCTCCACCGTGCGTGCGCGGCAGGCTGCACCGCCACCTGCGGTACTTCACCGCCTTCCCCTGCGGCGAGTTCGCCAACGGCACCAAGGCGGCGGCGCCGGACGCGCTGACGTGCCTCATCTTCAAGGAGGACGTGTGGGAGACGTGGCAGGCGGGCTCCGCCTCCGCCGACGGCCTCAACTTCGAAGGCGTGGACCCGGCGCTCGTGCGGCCGATGCGGTGGGGCAAGGCACGGCTGACGCACAACTTGGCGGTGCTGCGGCGCGCCGACGGCACGCGGCGCGGCGAGTTGAATCAGAGCCTGCTTCGGAGAAGCTTGGCTCGACGAATCGGCCCTGTCACAATCTAGACTCTGCACACTGCAGAGGAGCCATGGGTCTGCTCGGCTCCCCTCCAGTGGGCGGTAGCATGGCGGCGAGGCTGGCCCCAAGCCGCTCATTCTGCGCCTTCCACCGACCCAGGTACCTGCTGG
>JBMHDP010000467.1:0-4241 GCA_049889335.1 Planctomycetota bacterium | reverse complement strand
CCTGATGGCCCGCTGTGACGTGGTGGTCGCCGCCGACACCGGACCGCTGCACCTCGGCGCGGCCGCCGGCGCGCGCTGCGTGGCGATCTTCGGGCCGAAGGACCCGGCGCGCTACGGCCCCCGCGCCCACGGCGCGATCCGGCACGAGGTCGTCTACCACGACGTGCCGTGTCGGCCGTGCCGACGGCGCACGTGCGCGACGCCTCAGTGCGTGCTCGGCGTGACCGTCGACGAGGTCGAAGAGGCCGTGCTCCGGCAGCTCGAGGAGGCGGCCGGATGAGCGCCGTCGCCACGACCGTCATCCGGCACCCCAAGGAGCGGATCCGCAAGTGCTCGCTCCGGTTCCTGCACGATCGCCCGGAGATGACGTTCCTGCGCGGCAAGCCGGACCTGCGCTTCGACGCGACCGACTTCCTGCTGCTCGCCGTCGACGCGCCGCCGCTCTCGCGCGCCGACGCCGGGCGGCCGCTGCTGCTGCTCGACTCCACGTGGCGATGGCTCGAACAGCTCGAGCAGTGCGTCGTCGGCGCGCCGATCCGACGGTCGATCCCCGGCGGGCTGCGCACCGCGTATCCACGGGTGAGCAAGGTGTTCGACGACCCGGCCGGCGGCCTGGCGTCGATCGAAGCCCTCTACGTCGCGCGCAAGCTGCTCGGCGACGACGACGCGGGCCTGCTGGACGGCTACCACTGGAAGGACGAGTTCCTGCAGGTCGTCGCCGCCGCGGGCCTCTGAGCTCCCGCCACGGCGCTGGTCCCCGACGAGGCCGCGCGGTAGCGTCTCGCGGGCGAGCGCCCGTAGCTCAGCTGGATAGAGCATCGGCCTTCTAAGCCGGCGGTCCCAGGTTCGAATCCTGGCGGGCGTGCCACCGCGAGGAGCGCTCAGCGCGGGCCCGAGCCGCTCGTCTCCCCGTCGCCCCGGGCCCCCATGTCGACGTCTGGTCCGTCGGCATCCGCACCGTCGACATCCGGCGCGCCCTCGACGGCCTGCTCGGGCTGGGTCCGGTAGCGGTCGTGGATCCACAGGTACTGCTCGGGCGCGCGGCGGATCATCCGCTCCAGGCCGGCGTTGACCCGGCAGACCGCGCGGTAGAGGTCCGCGTTCCTGTCTCCCGTCTTCTCCAGGTAGAGCGTCGGCTCGGCGATCAGCTCGAAGCGGAAGCCCCAGCCCTTGCGGATCGCCGCGCCCATCACGACCGGATAGCCCCGTCGCAAGGCGAGGCTGACCGCGGCGCGCTCGCAGCTGGCCGTCTTGCCGAAGAACGGCGCGAACACGCCGCGCAGGCGCTGGTTCTGGTCGACGACCTGGAGGCCGATGTGGCCGCGCGCCAGCGCGTTCGCGAGGTCGCGGAACCCGCCGCGGCGCGGGTGGATCGTGAGGCCACCCCGTCGCCGCGTGCCGAGCAGCCAGCGGTTGAGCAGGGGGTTCTTGGTGACGCGCGCGATCCCGTGCGCGGCGCCCTTCAGCGCGGCCATGCCGGCTGCGGCGACCTCCCAGCTGCCCAGGTGCGCGGTCAAGCCGATGAACGGCGCGTCGACGCGCTCCAGCTCGCGCTGCATGGGCGACAGGTCGACCACGTCGGCCACGTCGCCGCCGCGGTCGAGCAGGCGCGTAAGCCGCGCCATGTCGAGCGGCACCATGAACAGGCTCGCCGTCGCGGCGCTGCCGAGCTTCCACCGCTCGCGCGCCGGCATGTCGGGGTAGGCCTGCGCGAGGTAGCGCGCCGCGTAGCGACGACGACGGCCGTCCAGGCGGAACCAGACCCGCCCGAGGAGCGCCGCGGCGCGGTAGCCGAGCGCCTGGGGCACGCGGGCCGCAGCGCCGATCGCGGCGCGGGCGGCGAGATAGACCACCACGTCGCGGGCGCGCACCCTGCGCTCGGCCTTCACAGCAGCACCTCGGCGGGCCGGGGCGGGGCGTCGGTGAAGCGCAGGTCGACGCGCAGCACGTGACGCGGCGCGTCGAAGCCCTCGAGCCGCGCGTCGTCCTTCTCGGTCGTGAGCAGCAGCGCGTCCGCCGCCGCAGCCGCGCGCGCGGCCGCGTCGACCTCGGCGGGCGTGAACCGGTGGTGATCGCGGTGCGCGAACTCCCTGACGACCTCCGCGCCGAGGTCCTCCACCGTCGCGCGGAAGCTCTGCGGCCGCGCGATGGCGGACAGGAGCACGACCTGCCGCGAGCGGAGCTCGTCGAGCGCGGCGGCCTCCCCCGACGGCTGGGCGACGAGGCTCGTCGGCGCGTGCGCGCACGCGTGCACGCCGAGGTCGGGGTCGCCGCTCAGCTGACGGACCCGCTGCACGCGCGCGCGCAACTGCTCCCTCGTCAACCCGTCGGCGCGGGTCAACAGGACCAGGCCCGCTCGCCGGAGGCCGGACCGGAACTCGCGCAGGTCGCCTGCCGGCAGGCAGTGGCCGTTGCCGAACGGGAGCCGGGCGTCGAGGCAGACCACGTCCAGGTCGCGGTGGAGCCGGCGGTGCTGGAAGCCGTCGTCGAGCACGACGAAGTCGGCGCCGCGCTCCACCAGCCGCCGCCCGGCGGCGACCCGGTCCGGGTCCTGCTCCTGCAGGAGCCAAGGCAGCCGACGCTGCAGCAGCACGCCCTCGTCGTTGAGCGCCGCGCCCGGCGCGCGCCCGTAGCCGCGCGCGAGCACGCCCGGCGTGCGCCCGCGCTGCTTGGCAAGCTCACACAGCCACGCGACCGTGGGCGTCTTGCCGGTGCCCCCGACCGTCAGGTTGCCGACGGAGACCACCGGCACGTCCAGGCGGTGCACCTGCTTCCAGCCGAGCGCGAACATCAGGTTCCGCGCCGCCGCCGTCGCGCCATAGAGCGTCGCCAAGGGCCACAGCGCCTGTCGCAGCGCGCGCGGCAGCGGGTTCGCGCCCGGGTCGGCGCTCACGCGTGTAGCGCCGCAACCTCGTCGGCGGTCGTCGCCGCGACGGTCTCGACGCCGTCCACGCCGGCGCCCGCGGCGATGCGCTTGACCATGTTGACGAGCGTGGGCTTCGGGCCGCACTCGACGAACTGGCGCACGCCCTGCTCGAGCATTCCGGTCACGGTCGGCAGCCAGAGCACGGCGCCCGCGAACTGTCGCTTGAGGGCGTCGCGCGCGGCCGCGGCGGTGGTCACCGGCGCGGCGTCGACGTTGCACCAGACCGGGAACGCCGGGTCGTGCATCTCGACGTCGTCGAGCGCCGCGGCGAACTGCTCGCCCGCGGAGGTCAGCAGCGAGCAGTGGAACGGCACGCTGACCGCCAGCTTCATCGCCTTGCGCGGCGGCGCCAGCTCCACCAGCTGGTCCATCGCGGCCATCGCGCCCGAGACGACCGTCTGCTGCGGCTCGTTGCGGTTGGCGATCTCGCACACGCCCCGGTCGACCTGCGCGACCAGCGCTTCGACGTCGTCGATGCCCATCTTGCGCAGCACGACCATCCCGCCGGTCCCGACCGGCACGGCGCTCTGCATGAAGGTCGCGCGCTGCCGCACCAGCTTGACCGCCGCGGCGAGCGAGAACGTCCCGGCGGCGACGTGCGCGGCGTATTCCCCGAGGCTGTGGCCGGCGGCGAGGTCCGGGGTCGCGCCGAGCGCACGGAACGCGGCCACGGCGACGGTGAGCGTCGCCGGCTGCGTGTTCTCGGTGAGCTGCAGGCGCTCGTCCGGTCCCGCGAAGCACAGCTCGGTCACCGACTCCCCGAGCGCCTCGTCGGCCTCGGCGAAGGCCTCGCGCGCGCGCTCGTAGCGCTCGACGAGGTCCTTCCCCATCCCGGTGAACTGCGACCCCTGACCGGTGAACAAGAAAGCGCGTGGCATGGCTCCAGCATTCCGCGCCCCCCTGTCGGGGATCAAGCGCGTTCTGCTAGTTACGACTCGGGCGGGTCCGAGCCCGCTCGGCGCGGCGCTGGTCCCGCCGCGTCTGCGGCGGCGGCACGACGCCGGCGTCGGGGTCGACCTCGAAGAACGCGCAGGCCTTCTTCCAGTCGTCGAACTGGGCGACGAAGGCCTTCTCGAGCTCGCTCGGCTGGGTGCCCACCACGACGAAGCGCCGCGAGATCTCGTCGCGCTTGGTCTGGTTCCAGCCCTGCTTCGGCGGGTAGGTGCGCAGCAGCGCGGACCAGCGGACCTGCTCCTCGCTCGGCGCCGCCTCCTCCTCGACCTCGGCGGCCTCCGGCGCGCCCTTCGGCTCCTCTTCGCCTCCGTCGTCGGTCGCGGCCGGCCCGTCGGGCGGCCCCGCCCCCCCCCCCCACACC
>JBMHDP010000466.1:0-5258 GCA_049889335.1 Planctomycetota bacterium | reverse complement strand
GCAGCTGCTGGGCGTCGCGCCGAGCAGCCGCGACGTCGCCTCGCGCGAGGCGCTGCTCCGCGCGCTCCAGCGCCGCCGCCGCTGCGCGCCGACGCAGCTCCTCCGCGCGCCGGTCCGCTTCGACGACCGGGTCCGCTGCCTGGCGGAGCGCGTCGAGGAACCGCCCTTCGCGGAGGGACTTCCGAGCGCGTGCGAGGCGGATGAAGCGGTCGAACATGGCTGCTGGGGACCGCGCGTGGAGCGGACCGGCCCCCTCCTACGACGCGCTCGCCGACTATTGCCAGGAGCTGCAGACCCCGCTCTCGGCCTCCGTCCGGGCACGCTCCAGACACGCCTCGGCGACCGCTACGAAGCGTTTGCGGTCCGAGATCTCGCCCGATGGCACGGTCGCGAGCCCGCCCGCCGGCCGCGCCGACACGAGGCCCTCGAGGCGCTCTCCCAGCGAGCAGACGATCCGCTCCGAGAGGACCCGAGCGCCTTCAGCGCCCGTCCCGGGCAGCAGGAAGAGGAAGACCTCCTGGGAGAAGCGCGCGAGCACGTCGATGTCGCGGCACTCGTTGAGGAAGACGCCCGCCGCCTCGGCGAGGGCGGCGCGCCGGTCGACGTCGGAGAGGCCGTCGGCGAAGCCGAGGTCCAGCAGCAGCAGCGAGAGCGGCTGATGGAAACGGTGCGCGCGCTTCCACTCCTCGTCGAGCTTCAGGGTCGCGTAGGGGCCGTCGAACAGGCCGGTCTCGGGATCCTGCAGCGTGGTCAACAGCGAGTCCTCGCGCTCGAAGCGCATCAGACGCTGCAGGCTGCTCTC
This sequence comes from Planctomycetota bacterium, assembly GCA_049889335.1. Lineage (GTDB taxonomy): Bacteria > Planctomycetota > UBA1135 > UBA1135 > UBA2386. Next base: position 4,456 of record JBMHDP010000466.1, on the reverse strand, counting down.
CTGCCCGCCCGCGCCCGCTTCGCTCTGCAGGCGCTCGAGGAGGTCGTCGACCGAGGGCCGCCGAGGCGTGCGGCCCGCCGTGCGCAGCTCGTCGACGCCGATCGTGCCGTCGGGGCGCAGCGTGAGCGCGCCGTCGGCGAGCGCGAAGCGCGCCAGCTGCACGCCGACCGCGTCGTCCTCGTCGACCAGCACGTAGACCGAGATGCCGCGGCGCTGCTTCAGGGCGCGCACGCCGCTGTAGGCGTGCCCGGACGGCAGCATCGCTTGCTGCTCCCGGTCGGCCTTGGGGTCCACCACGACCACGTCCCCGGCTGCGACGTCGAGGCCGTCGGCCACCGGCGGACCGCCGAACACCGCCGACAACGCGTCGCCCACTTCGGGCCGCGAGCCGACCCAGAACCACCGCTTCGTATCCGTCAAACTCAGCCCTCCAGAGCCTTCAGGACGTCGTCCGCGAGCTCTTCGTTGGTGAAGATCTCCTGGACGTCGTCGTTGTCCTCGAGGCCGTCGATCATCTTCATCAGCTTCACGCCGACGTCGGGATCGCTGACCCTGGTGCGCTGCGTCGGCACGCTGGCGAGCCCCGCCTCGCGGAACTCGACGCCGGCCGCGCCAAGCGCGGCGTTGACGGCCCCGAACGCGTTCGGGGCGCTGAGCACGACGAACGCGTCCCCGTCTTCGGCGAGGTCGTCAGCGCCCGCCTCCAGCGCGACGTCCATCAGCGTCTCCTCGGTCCACTCGTCGTCGCCGCGCGCCTTGGGCACGACCCACCGCCCCTTACGCTCGAACATCCAGTTGACCGAGCCGTTCTGGCCCAGGTTCCCGCCGCACTTCTCCATGATCATGCGGACGTCGGCCGCCGAGCGGTTCCGGTTGTCAGTGAGAATCTCCATCATCACCGCGACGCCGCCGGGACCGTAGCCTTCGTAGACGACCTCCTCGAAGTCGCCGATGTTGCCTTCGCCCGTGCCCTTCTTGATCGCCCGCTCGATGCCGTCCTTCGGCATGCTGAGGACGCGCGCCTTGTCGAGCGCTAGCCGCAGCTTGGCGTTGGCGTCCGGGTCGCCGCCGCCCTCCTTGGCGGCGACGGTGATCATGCGCGACAGCTTCGAGAACGTCTTCGCGCGCTTGGCGTCGACGCGGTCCTTGCGGAACCGGATGTTCGCAGAGTGGGAGTGGCCAGCCATAGTGAGCGCCGGGGCGCGGGGCTTGAGCGTATACGGAGCCCGGCCCCGGCTCCACGGTGGGCGCGCGGCGAAGCGGCCTCGCCGGCGCGGGGCGGGCGCGCACTCTGCGCCCGCTGGCAGTCGAGCGCCTAGCGCTTCGAGAACTGCGTCGAGCGGCGCGCCTTGTGGCGGCCGTACTTCTTCCGCTCGACCTCGCGGCTGTCGCGGGTCAGCAGGCCGTGCTCGCGCAGCGTGCCTTCGAAGTTCTCGTTCTCGGTGCGCAGCGCGCGCGCGATCCCGAGGCTGGTCGCGCCCGCCTGGCCCGTGACGCCGCCGCCCTTGACGTTGACCCACACGTCGTAGTTGTCGCGGGTCTCGGTCACGTTCAGCGGCTCCAGCGCCGAGCGGCGCGTGTCCTCGGTCACGAAGAAGGCGTCGACCTCCTTGCCGTTGACCATGAACTTGCCGGTGCCCGGCTTGATGCGCACGCGCGCCGTCGACGTCTTCCGGCGACCGGTGCCCCAGATGTACGGGTTGACTACTGCCACGGTGGTATTCCTGCTTCGATCGACGGGTTAGCTGTGGGTGGCCGGCTTCTGCGCGGCGTGCGGGTGGGCTTCGCCGCGGTAGACCTTCAGGCGCGAGATCATGCGGCGGGCGATGCGGTTCTTCGGCAGCATCCGCCGCACGGCGAGGCGCACGACCTCTTCCGGGGCCGACTCCATGTATTCGCCCAGCACCTTCTCACGCAGGCCGCCCGGGTGTCCGGTGTAGAAGGTGTAGACCCGCGTGTTGGCCTTGTTGCCGGTCAGCTTGATCTTGTCGGCGTTGGTCACGATCACGCCTTCGCCGACCAAGATGTGCGGCGTGTAGTCCGGACGGTGCTTGCCCATCAGGATCGTCGCGATCTCGGTGGCCATGCGGCCCAGGGTCTTGCCGGTTGCGTCGATCACGCGCCATGTGTTCATGGCTTCGTGGTTCTTCTCGACGGTGGCGAAAGTGGTCTTGGTCATGATCAGTTACGTCGACGGAGGCGCCGCCGGCCGAGGCCGGTGACTCCGGAAAGGGGCGAAGAAGACTAGCGGCGCCCACCCCGGTGTCAACGCCGAACCGCCCCCTCCCGGCCCCGCTCCCCCAGCACCCGCGCCGACGCTCCTGGCAGCGCGCCGCGGGGAGGCTCCAGGCCGCTCCTGGCTGCCTGCCAGCCTGCCTGCCTGCCAGGCGAGGGGCCGAGGCGGGCGACAGCCGGTGGGGCGAAATCCGGCCGGGCGGCGACCGGTCAGATCGTGCGGATGCTCATCGCGTTCGTCAGGCCGGCCTGACGCACCGTGCCGGCGATCTGGACGATGCGGTCGCCCGGCTTGACGAGACCTTCCTCGCGCATGATCCGGTCGCCGTCGAGCGTCAGCGCGTGACTGGTCCGGCCCGGCCGGATCTTGTGCGGGATGACGCCCCACACCAGCGCCAGCCGCTGGAAGGTCCGACGCGACGGCGTGAAGCCGACCACGTGCGTCGGCGGACGCTCTCCCGCGAGCTGCATCGCGGTCGAGCCGGTCTCGGTGTAGCACGCGATCAGCCGCGCGCCCGTGTTGTAGGCCGCCGACGCCGCCGCCCGCACCGTCGCCTGGGTCGGCGTGATGTGGCCGTTCAGCCGACGCCGGCGCTCGCCGATCTCGGCATAGGCCTGCTTCTCGGCCGACCGCACGATCTTCTCCATCGTGCGCACGGTGCGGACCGGGTATTTACCGGACGCGGTCTCCCCCGAGAGCATCACCGCCGACGTGCCGTCGTAGATCGCGTTGGCGACGTCGCTGGCTTCGGCGCGGGTGGGCCGCGGGTTGGAGATCATCGTCTCCAGCATCTGCGTCGCGGTGATGACCGGCTTCCTCGCCTGGTTGCAGAGGTCGATGATCCGCTTCTGCACCTGCGGGACGGCCTCCGGGCCGATCTCGACGCCCATGTCTCCGCGCGCCACCATGACCGCGTCCGTCGCCTCGAGGATGGCCGGCAGGTTCTTGACCGCCTCCGGCCGCTCGATCTTGGCGATGATCGCGGCGTCGCCCTTGCGCCGCTCGATGTGCCGCCGCAGCTCCACCACGTCGGACGCCTCGCGCACGAACGAGAGCGCGACGAAGTCCACCTCGGCCTGCAGCGCGACCGAGAGGTCGGCGAGGTCCTTCTTCGAAAGGCAGCCCGCGGACACCCGGGTCCCGGGCAGGTTGATGCCCTTGCTCTGGATCAGGACGCCGCCGTACACCACCCGGGTGGTGATGCGCGGCCCCTCGACCTGCTGCACCTTCAGCTCCAGGTTGCCGTCGTCCAACAGGATGCGCTCCCCGACGCCGACGTCGCGCGCGAGCCGCTCGTAGCCCGTCCCGATCTCGACCGAGCCGTCCTCCTTCGCCGCCCCGACCACGCCGGGCGTGCAGTCGATCACCACGCGCATGCCGCGCTTGAGATACACGGGCTCCGCGTTCTTCAGCTTGCCGACGCGGATCTTGGGCCCCTGCAGGTCGGCGAGGATCCCGACGGCCGCGCCCAGCCGCTTGGCCACCTTGCGGATCCGCCGCGCCATCCGGCGGATCGAGTCGTGGCTCGCGTGCGCGCAGTTGATGCGGAAGACGTCGACGCCGACGCGGATCAGCTCCTCGACCGTGTCTTCTTCGTGAGAGGCGGGACCGATCGTCGCGACGATCTTCGTGCGGTTGTGCCAGGCCATGCTTGAGAGTGGTGCGACGGGCGCCGTGTTGTCACACGGTCGACCGTGAACGGCGTTGTAACCGCCCGGGTGGAGATTCCCACCGCCCAGGCGTCCTAGTGCCGTAACGGCGCGCGACCGACTCAGCCGCCGAACGTGTCGCGGGCGCCCGCCCACCAGTCGCGCCACTTCTTGGCCGCGCGCGACCGCGCCTCCTTGCTCGCCGACGCGTCGAAGGGCAGCCGCTGCCCGGTCACGTCCCGCAGCGACCGCCAGGCCGTGTCGCAGACGTTCTCGTCCTCGTCGGCCAGGGCTTCGAGCAGCGCGTCGACGGCGGCCGGCCGACGGAACTCACGGAGCCCCTCGACGGTCAGGCGACGGACGAACGCGTCGGGGTCGCGGACCAGCGGCAGCAGGTGCACGAGCACCTTGGGCTCCTTGCTCTCGATCAGCACGTCGACCGCTTCGAAGCGCAGCGCAGGGTCGGCGGCGGCGAGGTTGGCGACCTGCTCGGCGAGCGGCGCGGGCAGCGCCGCGGCAGCCGCGGGCGGCTCGGCGCGCGCGGGCTCGGACGGCGGCAGCGCGGCGACCG
>JBMHDP010000465.1:0-8563 GCA_049889335.1 Planctomycetota bacterium | reverse complement strand
GCGGCGCGGCCGCGCCGAGCTCCTGGCCGCCGGGCGCCAGCAGCGCCTGCAGGGCCACCGCGCGGCCGAGGTCGTCGGCGCGGAGACCGTCGGCGAACAGCGTCGCGCGCTCCGCCTCGGCGAGCGCGCCCGCGAGGGCCTCGGACCAGGCGCGCACGTCCTGCGGCAGGTCGGCGAGCGGTGGCGGCGAGGGATCGACCGGACCCGCGGCCCGGAGCAGCTCCTGCCACTCGAGGAGAGCCGGCGCCGGCGCGCGCCGCGCGGCAGGGGCCTCGCCCTCCTGGACCTGGGCAGCGGCCGCCGCCAGCACGAGCGCGTACGCGAGCGAGATCCGCAGCATGGCGCGATCCTAAAGGCCGGACGCGGGCAACCCCAGGCCGACGACCTCGACGCGGCCCGCGTGCCGCGCGCCGACCTCGGTCGTCATGCCGACCTTGGGCGCGACGAAGGTCACCGTCACGTCCGCGCAGCAGGCCGCGCCGAGCACCTCCCCGGTGTCGCCGTGCAGCCCCGACGGGATGTCGACACAGAGCCGCGGGCCGACGGCGCGGTTGAACCGCTCGATCCACGCGCGCGCGGCGCCCGTCAGCGGGCGGCTCAGCCCCGTGCCGAACAGCGCGTCGATCCAGACCGCGTCGTCGTCGACCGCAGCCGCGGGCAGCGCCCCCACGCGCACGTCTGCCCCGGCTCGCCGGAGGATCTGCCGCTGCAGCGCGGCGTCCGGAGCGCGCGCCGCATCGGGCTCCGCGAGCAGATGGACCGAACAGCGCGCGAGCCCGAGGTGGCGCGCGGCCGCGAGGCCGTCCCCGCCGTTGTTGCCGGCGCCGCAGAGGACGACGAACCGATCGCCGAGTCCACGGGCGACGTCGGCGACCGAGCGCGCCGCGTTCTCCATCAGGAGCGCCGTCGGCATCCCCAGCCGATCGCGCGCGTCCCGGTCGATCGCGCGCGCCTGGGCAACGGTCAGCGCGCCGCGTCCCGCGCTCACGTCTCGCCCTCGGGTGCTGCGCGCGCCGCGTCCCGCGCCCGACGCAGCAGCTCGAGGTCCCGGATCGGGTCGAGCGCGCGCAGGTCGCCGAAGCCGCTCTGCTGGTTGCCGAGCAGCTCGCCGCTGCCGCGCAGCTCGAGGTCGGCCTCTGCCAGCTCGAACCCGTCGGTCGTGCGACAGACCGCCGCCACCCGCGCCGACTTGTTGCCGCACAAGAGCGCGAGGCCGCGGCGCGCGCCGCGGCCGACGCGGCCGCGCAGCTGGTGCAGCGTCGCGATGCCGAAGCGGTCGGCCGCGACGACGACCATCAGCGTCGCGTCCGGGACGTCGACGCCGACCTCGAGCACCGTGGTCCCGACGAGCACGTCGTGGATCCCCGCGCGGAACAGGGCGACCTGGCGCTGCCGCTCTTGGGCCTTCATACGGCCGTGCACCATCCCGCAGCGGAACGACGCCGCCAGCGACTCGAAGACGCGGGTCACCCCGCCCTTCTCGCCGCCCTCGCCCACCGACGGACAGACGACGAAGACCCGCCCGCCGCGCCGGACCGCGCGGCCGATGCTCTGCAGCGCGCGCGACCAGCGCTCGGCGGGCAGGTGCACGGCGCGCACCGGCCCGCGTCCCGGCGGCCGCTCGCGCAGCACGACCGCGTCGAGGTCGCCGAACAGCGCCAGGGCCAGCGTGCGCGGGATCGGGGTCGCGGTCATGACCAGCACGTGCGGGTTGTCGCCCTTCTCGACCAACGCCGTTCGCTGCTGCACGCCGAAGCGGTGCTGCTCGTCGACGACGACCAGGCCGAGGCCGGGCAGCGCGGCGTCGCCCGACATCAGCGCGTGGGTGCCGAACACCAGCCTCGGACCCCGCGGCGGAACGGCGCGGCGGTGCGACGCCGTGCACAGCGAGACCTGCACGCCCGAGCCCCGGAGCCACGACGAGACCGACTCGAAGTGCTGCTCCGCGAGCAGCTCGGTCGGCGCGAGGAACGCGACCAGCCCGTCGCGAGCGCAGACCGACAGCGCGGCGGCTACCGCCACGGCGGTCTTGCCGGTGCCGACGTCGCCCTGCAGCAGCGCCCCCATGGCGCCCGGGCCGGCGAGTCGCTCCCAGAGCAGCTCGACGGCCGCCCGCTGGTCGTTGGTCAGCGCGAACGGGATCCGCGACAGGATGCGCTCGCAGACCGCGGGGTCGACCGGGAACGCGCGGGCGCTCCGACGCAGCCGCGTCCGCCGCGCTCGCTCGACCGCGCCGAACAGGGTCAGGGCCTCGCGCACGGCGAAGGAGCGGCGGGCCCGCTCGTGCTCTTCGACGTCGGCCGGACGGTGCATCGCCGCGAGCAGCGACCTGGGGCGCTGCGAGAACTCCTCCAGCCCGTCCGGGAGCGGCGGCAAGGCGACGGCGTCGTAGTCGAGCTCGTCGAGCACGTAGCCGATCCACTGCTGCAGGCGGCTGGCCGAGACGCCGTCCACCTCTGGGTAGCGGAGCTGCACCTCCCCCGTCGGCGCGGCGTCCGTCGACAGCACCTTCGGCTGCTGCAGCACGAACCGCTTGCCCTTGACCTGCAGCGTGCCCTCCACCACCCGACGCTGACCTGGGCGGTAGTTCTTCTTCATCCACGGCTGGTTGAAGAACTGCGCCGCGACCGTGCTGCCGTCGTCGCACGCGAAGGTGATCGTGACCATCGCCCGGCGCCCGGGCAGCCACGCGAGCGACGCGCGGTGGACCACCCCGCGCAGCCGGACGAGCTCGCCGACCAGCTCCTGGTCGGGGCCGTCGACCTCGCGGAGCGCCTGGTAGCGGCGCGGGAACAGCGTCGCGAGGTCGAAGGCGCGCTGCAGGCCCGCGGCGGCGAGCCGCTCGCCGGTGGCCGGCCCGACGCCCGGGAGCGCGGTCAGGGCTGCGTCCGGCGCGAGCCGCCGCGCGGTCGCCTCCTGCGCGCGCGCGCCGTCCGCCGGATCCACCATGGCCCTGGTGTAGCCGACGCGGGCTCGCCACGGAACGTCCCGGTTGGTAGCTTCGCGCGAGCTTGACCCAGCTCCACGAGCAGCAGCGACGAGACCTGCAGCGCTACGGCTTCGACGAGGAGCTGCAGCAGCGCTGGCAGAAGGACGTGGCCGGCGGCCGCCTCAGCAAGTCGACCAACGCGGTGAGCGGCGACCTGCTGGCGCCGCCGCCGGGCACGGTGCGCAAGCAGCCGAGCCGCGCGACCAAGGCCTACCAGAAGCTGGAGCAGCTCGGCCTGGAGGCGATCCGCGCGGGCCGCCTCGGCGTCGTCGTGCTCAACGGCGGGATGGCGACGAGGTTCGGCGGCGTCGTCAAGGGCACGGTGCCCGTGCTCTCGCCCGCGCGGACCTTCCTCGGCCTGGGCGCCGAGGACCTCAAGCGGCACCGCGACGCGACCGGCGGCGACGTGCCGCTCTACTGCATGAACAGCTTCGCGACCGACGACGACACCCGGGCGCACTTCGCCGCCCACGGCGACTTCGGGCTCCCGTCGGGCGCGGTCGAGCACTTTACGCAGTCGGTCGCCGTGAGGATGGACGAGCGCGGCGACCTCCTGGAGCTGGCGAGCGGCGAGGCCTCTCCCTACGGCCCCGGGCACGGCGACTTCGCCGCGTCGTTTCGGCAGAGCGGCGCGCTGCAGCGCTTCCTTGAGCGCGGCGGGCGCTACCTGCTGGTCCGCAACGTCGACAACCTCGGCGCGCGCGTCGACCCGATCGTGCTCGGTCACCACATCCAGAGCGGCTGCGAGATGACGGTCGAGCTGGCCCCGAAGTGGCCGGACGACGTCGGCGGCTCCCCCTTCCAGTACTTGGGACGCACCCAGCTCATCGAGCAGCTCCGCTACCCCGAGGGCTTCGACCCCGACGTCGTCGACGTGTTCAACACCAACACCTTCACGTTCTCGGCCGAAGCGCTCGACCGCGACTTCGACCTCGGCTGGTACTACGTCGAGAAGGAGGTCGACGGGCGGAACGCGGTCCAGGTCGAGCACCTGATCGGTGAGATGACCGCCCACCTGTCGACCAACTTCCTGCAGGTGCGTCGCAGCGGCAGCCGGAGCCGGTTCCTGCCGGTGAAGACGCCCGAGGACCTGCAGGCCGCCGTCGGCGAGATCGCCGCGATGTACGACGGCGAGGGCGCGGCCGAGGCGCCGTAGCGCTCCGCCTCCACTCGGCGCGCCCGTCCTGCCGATGACACCGGCGGATGACGACGCTCCGGGACGAAAAGTCGGCGACGATGCAGGCGCAGTACGCGGCGTGGCCCTACCCCCAGGTGCCGCTGCTTGCCTCGCTGCCCAGCACGCACCCATGGGAGCTGCACGTCGACTGGCTCTGGGACCGCTCCGGCAGCGGCCCGGCGCCCGCGCAGCCGCGGATCTGGATCGCCGGGTGCGGGACCTTCCAGCCGTATGCGTTCGCGGTCGCGAACCCGCAGGCAGAGATCGTGGCGACGGATCTGAGCGAGCCCAGCCTGGCGGTCGCGCGGCGGCGCTGCGCGGTCCACCGCCAGCGGCACGTCCGCTTCGCGCCGGTCGACCTCGCCGACGAGTCGACGTGGCCCGACGGCGCGTTCGACCTGATCGAGTGCTACGGCGTGCTGATGAACCTCGCCGACCCCGCCGCCGCGCTGCGCGGGCTCCGGCAGCGGCTGACGCCCGGCGGCGTGCTCCGCGTGATGGTCTACCCGCAGCACTCACGTCAGCGCGTGTTCCAGCTGCAGCGGGTCGCGCACCTGCTGGGCCTGCACGCAGGCGATCGCCGTCACCCGGGCGTGCTGCGGCGCTTCGTCGCCGCGCTCCCGAAGAACCACCCGCTGCGCTTCGCCTTCACGACCTACGCGGACAGCCGCAACGACGCCGGCGTCGTGGACGGCTTCCTGCACGCCGGGGACCGCGGCTTCACAGCCACCCAGCTGGTCGGCCTGCTGCAGGCGGCCGGGCTGGAGCCCGCGTTCTGGTTCCATCGGCCCTGGGCGCAGCCCGACCGGATGGCGACGCGGCTCGGCTTCGAGGGCCGCGCGCAGAGCTTCGTGCTCGACCACCTGGACCTCTGGCAGGAGCTGCGGTCGAACTACGTCGTCTGCGCGCGACGGGCCGACGCGCCCCCACCGCAGCGCCAGCCGGTGCGCGCGCACCCCATGTTCTGCCGCGGCGCAGGCTCGGTGCGGCACCGCCTGCGACTCGAGCGGCTGCGCTGGCTGGGCGGCGCGCTGCCCGACCGGACCGGCGAGGGCCGGTTCGCGCTCCGGCCGGCCGCCGCCCGGGCGCTGCGCCGAGGCCGCGACGGCGACGGCGCGCTGTGGCTCGGCGGCGCGGCGCACCGCAGCCGCCAGCCTGCCTACGCGCCGTTCCCCGGTGAGCAGGCGTGGCTGCGCGACGCCGCGCGCGTCCGCGCCGGCGAGCGCGCCCCCAACCCGCTCTACGCGCACCTCTTCGCGGCCTTCGAGCTCGACCGGCAGCGCCCGGAGCTGGGCCTGCCGACCGTCGACGAGCAGGTCGCGCGGTGGACGCCGTGGGCCGACCCGCTCGAGCAGCGCCCGATCCGGTTCGGGCTGACGCCGTACGCGACCTGGCAGCGGCTCGAAGGCGCGCTCCGGACGCACCTGGAGCGGGACCGCCTGCCGTCGGTACAGGACTACGAGCACGTCCGGCTGCGCGGCGACCGCGCCGCGCTCGCGCGCGTCCGCCGCGGGCTCGCCGAGCACCCCGACCTGCCCTGCGAGCGCTACGAGGACAGCGCGCTCCGCGAGCTGTTCGTCCTGCTGTTCACGCAGGACCGCCTGTTCGTCACGCTCGACGCGCGCTGAGCCCTGCGGCCAGGTGCGCGGCGAAGCCGGCGAGGAACAGCAGCGACGTCCCGACGTGGCTCCAGGTCCAGAGCGCGCGCCACGTCTCGTCGACGGAGACCTGCAGCAGGTAGCCGGTCGCGATCATCGGCAGCGACTGGGTGGCGACCACGAGCCCCGTCCGGCGGCGCTGCGGCGCGCCGCTGCGGAGCTTCTGCACGACGTGGTAGCGCCAGATCAGACCGAGCGCGAACGCGAACAGCGGCGCGGTGACGACGTGCGCTGCCTGCAGGTCCGGCGTCCAGGGGTGCTGCACCGGACCGAATTCGTCCTCGGTCTCCCCGAAGTAGAGCAGCCACGCATAGACCACGCCGCTCCCGCCGACGGTCGCGACCGCGGCGTAGGTGAGCAGCTTGTCGGCGCGCCTCACGGCTCGCCGACAGGGCGGCCCTTTGGTCCTTGCTGGGGGCCGCGCTCCGCGACCTGCTCGGGGTGCAGGACCATGTGCGCCGCCAGCACCCGCCGGACGGCCTGCACGGTCGCGTCGACCGTCAGGGTCGCGCCGGTGACGCCGACGACCTCGCGCTTGGTGCTGAGCTTGGCGTCCAGCCGCCGGCCAAGCAGCTGCGCGTAGAACGCGCCCCGCGGCAGGTAGTCGAGCGGCTCCTCGAAGGCGATCACCTCGAGCCGCTGCACCCTGCTGCGCGGATCGACGACGATCATCAACAGCTCCTGCTTGCTGCGGACGCGGTGCCGGTCGAAGTAGGCCGTGCCGACCAGCGCGCCGTCCTTGCGCGCTTCGTAGCCGTAGACCATGGAGCGGCGCGGCTTGTGGCCGGCGAGGCGGGTCGCGGCGGCCTTGTGCTCGGCGTCGAGCGCGCGCTTGGTGCGGGTGACCTCACAGCCGGGGAACGCCAGGTCGAGCGCCTCCTTGGTGGTCAGGAAGACCTTTCCCTGCGCCGTCCCCGCCGCGCAGCAGAACAGCAGCGAGAGCAGCGCAGCGAAGAGGTCCGATCGGGTCAGGAGTCGCATGGCATTCCTCAGAAGACGTAGCCGAAGAGCAGGTTCAGGCGGTCGAAGTCCTGGTCCCAGGACTCGTAGTCGACCTTGACGACGACCTGCGGGACGGGCTTGTAGTTGACCCCGAAGGTGAAGATCTCGTCGTCCTGCGCGCCGTCGCGCACGTAGCCGGTCGGAACGGCGGCCTGGGTGTCGACGCGCTCGTAGCGGAAGAACGGCGTCAGCTGGGCGCGCTGTCCGGGCGCGAGCACGCTGAGCACGTCGAAGCCCACCTCGCCGTAGTAGCCGAACATGGACTCGGCGAGGCCGTCGTCGGGCGCCTTCGACAGCGCGCTGTTGAACGAGTCGACGCCGCTCAGCTCGGCGCCGGCGTAGAGCGCCCGGAGCGTCCACGGCCCCGCCCGGTAGTCGAGGTGCGCCTCCCACATCACCGCCGGCAGGCTGCCGATCTCCACCGGCGGGCTGCCGGCGGGCGCGCTCGCCGGCGCGGGCGCGAGGCCGTCCTGGCCGTGGTCGCCGACCCCGATCGAGCCGCCGAGCGTCAGCCCGTTGACGCCGACGTAGTCGACCCGGGTGATGACCGAGAAGTCGTCGCTGGCCGACCGCGCGCCCTTCTGACGCCCGCCGCGCAGGCCGCGGTCGGAGAAGCCCTCGCCGTCGAGCGCCGTCATCAGGTAGGTCTGGTAGCTGAAGTCGCCCACGTCGCCGTAGAGCCCCAGGCCCATCTCCCGCCACGTCGACGGGATGATGCGGAGCTCGGTCTGGGGACGGCTCGCGGGCAGGAACGTAGTCGGCTCGTGCAGCTGGTTGATGAGCCCCATCGGCGAGAGCAGCAGACCGGCGCGCACGTTGACCAGGTCGCTGTGCAGGTAGTCGAGGTAGCCGAACTCCAGCGACACCGAGCCGTTCTGCTGCCGCGGCGTGGCCGCGCCGGTCGAGCCGTGCTCCCACTCGATCTCCGAGTTGAAGACCCAGCGCTCGTTGAACTTGTAGCCGAAGTAGAGGATCGCGCGCAGCGCGTCGCTCTGGTCGGTCCGCCCGCTCCGCTGCTGGAACAGGAACTCCCCGTAGCCGCCGATCGAGAGCCCTTGCTCGATGTCGTAGACCTTGGCCGCGCCCTGGCCGACGCCGCGCTTGGCCTCGCTCAGCGGCGGCACCAGGCCGCCGAGGTCGATGGCCTCGACGTCCTGCGAGATCGCGTCGAGCTGCTGCTGCAGGCTCTGGTTCTGCTTCTCCAGCGCGTCGAGGCGCTCCTCCAGCGACTGCGCCCGCGCGAGAGCGCCGGACGCGGCGATCGTCGTCGCGACGAGCGCCAGCCAGCTCGTAGACGACGTCCGCAGGGAGAACAGTGGATTCGTGCCGTGCATCATGGGAGTTGAAGATCGGAGATCAGCGGCGTCACCCGGCCGCGGAGGCCGCTGCTGACGCGCGCCTCGAGCGGGCCGGCGGGGCCGCGCCAACGCAGCACGACCACCTCGACGCCAGGGGTCTCCTCGGCCAGCGCGAGCGCGCGCTCGGGGCCGAGGACGAAGCAGGCCGTCGAGAGGGCGTCGGCGTCGAGCGCGCGCTCCGCCCAGACCGTGACCGCGCCGAAGTCGCGGGCGGACGCGCCGGTGCGCGGGTCGAGCACGTGCGACAGCCGGCGCCCGTCGACCCGTCGACCGCGCTCGCTGTTGGCCGTGGTGGCGACGCTGCCCCCGTCGATCCGCAGGCGCAGCGCGGGCCGCGCGCGGTCCCGCGGATCCGCGATGTCGAGCGCGCGCGGCCCGG
>JBMHDP010000464.1:0-3675 GCA_049889335.1 Planctomycetota bacterium | reverse complement strand
CGCGCGCGTCGGCGAGCCACGCCCGGGCGCGGCACGTGGAGCGCAGCTTCGACGACTACGCGGTCCAGCCGCTGTTGCCCCACCGCCTGTCGAGCCTGGGCCCCGGCGTCGCTGCGACGCGCGACGACGGCGACGGGGCGCTGCTGTGGTTCGGGGGCGCGAGCGGCCAGCGCGGGGTCCTGCTCGACGACTTCCGGCCGTGGTCGGGCGAGCAGCCGTCGCGCGTGCGCTGGCAGCCGCCCGTCGAGCACGCGGCCTGCGAGGACATGGGCGCGGCCTTCGTCGATTTCGACGGCGACGGGGACCTGGACCTCTACGTCGCGAGCGGCGGCGTCGAGGTCGGCGCAGACGCTGCGCTGCTGCGGGACCGGCTCTACGTGAACGACGGCAGCGGCAGCTTCGCGCCCGCGGCGGCGGGGGCGCTGCCGGACGTGCGCGTGAGCTCCAGCTGCGTCGCGGCGGCGGACTTCGACCGCGACGGCGACGTCGACCTGTTCGTCGGCGGGCGGGTGGTCCCCGGGCGCTTCCCGCACGCGCCGCCGAGCACCTTGTTGCGCAACGACGGCGGCAGCTTCGTCGACGTGACGGACGAGGTGGCGCCGATGTGTCGCTCGCTCGGCATGGTGGCCGGCGCCTGCTGGACCGACCTCGACGACGACGGCTTCGTGGACCTCGCGGTCGCCGCCCAGTGGCAGCCGGTGCGCGTGTTGGGCAACGTCGCCGGCGCCCGGTTCGTCGACCGGACGGGCTCGCTCGGGCTCGACGCGATGCGGGGCCAGTGGAACGGCGTCACCTCCGCGGACCTCGACGGCGACGGGGACTTCGACCTGGTGGTGACCAACCTCGGGCTGAACACGAAGTACAAGGCGAGCGTCGGCAAGCCGATGGAGATCTTCGCGCGCGACTTCGACGACGACGGCACCCTCGACGTCGTCGAGGCCAAGCACTCCGGGAACCGGACGCTGCCGGTGCGCGGCCTCAGCTGCAGCAGCCAAGCGATGCCGTTCGTCCGCGAGAAGTTTCCGACCTTCGACCAGTTCGCCAAGGCGACGCTCGGCGAGATCTACGGAGACGCCCTCGACGAGTGCCTGACGCTGTCGTGCAACGAGCTCCGCCACCTGGTGCTGGAGAACCAGGGGGCGCGCTTCGTCGCGCACCCGCTGCCGCGTCGGGCGCAGCTCGCGCCGAGCCTCGGGGTGCGGGCCTTCGACGACGACCTCGACGGCGTGCCCGAGGTGTTCTTGGCGCACAACTTCTTCGGGCCGGAGCCGGAGACGGGGCGGTTCGACGGCGGCGTCGGGCTGATGATGCGCCGTCAGGGCGGCCTGCGCTTCGTCGCGGTCCCGCCGGCGGAGAGCGGGATCGTCGAGCCCGGGGACGGCCGCGGCGTCGCCTTGATCGACCGGGTGCGAGGCGACCCGCTGCTGCTCTTCGTCAAGAACGACGGTGCCCACACCGGCGCGGAGGCGGCGGCGTGGGAGCAGGCGACGGCGGTCGTGCTGGATGGTCCGCCCGGCAACCCGGCAGGCTACGGCGCGAAGGTGACCTTCGAGCGCGCGGGCCTGCCGCCGGTCGTCCGCGAGGTGCTCGCCGGCGACGGCTACCTGACCCAGTCGTCGCCGGTGGTGCACCTGCCGCGCGCGGCGGGCTCGGTCCGCGTGCGCTGGCCCACGGGCGACGAGACCACGCACGAGTTGACCGGGGACCAGCCGCGGGTCACGCTGCGCCGGTGAAGCTCTGCGTCATCCTCGCCGTCGGCCTGCGCCCGAAGGACCTCGCCCACGCGCCCGTGCTGCGCGGGCTGGGTGAGCACGGCTTCCAGGCGCCGCTCGACACGGTGTTCCCGGCGGTCACCTGCACCGCGCAGGCGTCGTTCCTCACGGGGCTGCAGCCGTCCGGACACGGCGCCGTCGGCAACGGCTGGTACTGGCGCGACCTCGCTCAGATCATGCTGTGGCGGCAGCCCAACCAGATCGTGCGCGGCGAGAAGCTCTACGAAGCCGCGGCCGCGCAGGGCATGACCACCGCGAAGATGTTCTGGTGGTGGAACATGTACGCGCCCGGCGTGAACTGGAGCGTCACGCCCCGACCCGAGTACCACGCCGACGGCCTGAAGAAGCCCGGCCTCTACAGCGAGCCGCAGGACCTGCACCGCGCGCTGCAGCAGGAGCTCGGTGACTTCCCGCTGTTCGACTTCTGGGGCCCAAACGCCGGCATCAAGAGCAGCGAGTGGATCGCGTCGTCGTCGCTGTCGGTGATGCGGCGGCACGACCCGGACCTGATGTTCGTGTACCTGCCGCACCTCGACTACGACCACCAACGCTGGGGGCCGGACGACCCCCGCAGCCAGCAGGCCGTTCGTGAGCTCGACGCGCAGTGCGCGCGGCTGATCGAGGCGGCGCGGGAGCGCGACGCGCACGTGGTGGTGCTGTCGGAGTACGGCATCGAGAAGGCCGACAAGCCGGTCTTCCTCAACCGGCTGCTCCACGAGCGCGGGCTGCTGCGGGTGCAGGAGACCAGCCACGGTCAGCTGCTTGACTGCGGCGCGTCGCGCGCGTTCGTCTGCGCCGACCACCAGTGCGCGCACGTCTACGTGCGCGACCAGGCCGACCTCGAGCCGGTCCGGCAGCTGCTGCAGGCGACGCCGGGCGTCGCGCGCGTGCTGGACCGCGAGCAGCAGCAGGAGCTGCACGTCGACCACGACCGCAGCGGCGAGCTCGTCTGCGTCGCCGAGCCCGGCTGCTGGTTCGCGTACCACTACTGGCTCGACGAGGCGCGTAGGCCGGACTTCGCGACCTGCGTCGATATCCACCGCAAGCCTGGCTACGACCCGGCGGAGCTGTTCGTCGACCCGAAGATCCGCTTCCCCAAGCTGAAGGTCGCGCGCGTGCTCGCCAAGAAGCTGCTCGGGTTCCGCTACCTGATGGACGTGATCCCGACGGACTCGTCGCAGGTGATGGGCTCTCACGGCCGGATCTACGACGACGACGACGCGGGGCCGGTGTTCTTGTGCAGCGACCGCGCGGTGGCGCGCGACCGCGTCGCGGCCACGGACGTCAAGTCGATGTGCCTGGAGCTGCTGCGGTGACCGGTCGGCCGTCCTAGAGGTCCGGGCGCGTGCCGCGCTCGAGGTCCTCGAGGATGCGCATCGCGGCGGCGTCGTCGTCGCCGCACATCGACGGCTCGGCGCGCAGGTCGCGGCACCAGCGCGGCCGTTCGGGTCGGCCGAAGATCGCGCACCGGTTCTGGTCGTCGAGGTGCACGCATCGCACGCCTGCCGGCTTGCCCTCGGGCATGCCGAAGAACGGCGTCTCGATCGACGGCGCGACGCAGCATGCGCCGCAGCCGACGCGGCATGCGAACTCGCGGGCCATGGGGCTCCCAGCCAAACGAGAACGGCCCGACGACGCAAGCGCGCCGCCGGGCCGTCCGGGGGTGTCTTGGCGGGGCGTGGGCTAGAAGCCCATGCCGCCCATACCGCCCATGCCACCCATGCCACCCATGCCGCCCATGCCGCCCATGTCGCCATGGTCGTGGTCGTGGCCGCCGCCGGCGGGCTTCTTCTCCGGCACCGAGCTGATCAGCGCCTCGGTGGTCAGCAGCAGCGTCGCCACCGACGCGGCGTTCTGCAGCGCGGCCGAGGTGACCTTCGCCGGGTCGACGACGCCGGCCTTG
>JBMHDP010000463.1:0-3012 GCA_049889335.1 Planctomycetota bacterium | reverse complement strand
CTGCAGGTGAGCGGCGGCGTCCTGCGCGACCAGCCGCTCGATCCCGCTCGTGGGCGCCGCCTGGGCGAAACCGCACGCGGCCGTGAGCAGCGCCGCCAGCCACGCGCGACCGTGGCGTCCCCGCGGGCTCGCCGCCGCGTGCCCGGGGTGGGCGCGCGCGCAACCTACGCTGTCAGCGGGACGTTGGTTCACGGTTCGGGGAGAGGTAGCTTGGAGGCCGAGGTCGACGCTGCGCCCGCGCGGGCGCCCGCGTTGTCTGACGTAAGCAATCCCCGTTCCGTTCCGAACGATCTCGCCGGGCCCGTTCGAGCCGGCCTGTCACGAGCCGCAATGCGCACCGCCATTCTCGACGCCTGGTCCGGAGTCGCTGGAGACATGTGGGTGGGGGCGATGCTCGACGCCGGCGCGTCGCTGGCGCCGCTCCAGGCCGCGGTCGCGTCGCTGCAGCTGCCGGGCGTCGCGGTGCGCAGCGAGGTCGTGACCCGCGCGAGCCTGCGCGGCCGGAAGTTCCACGTCGACGTCGGCTGCCCGCCCGCACCCGGCCGCCTCCAGCCGCTTGCCCAGCCGAGCCACGTCCACGTCGAGGTGCCGCAGCCGCGCGGTCACGTGCACCGCCGGCTGTCCGACATCCGACGCATCGTCGAGCGCGCGGAGCTGCCGGATGCCGTGCGCGAGCGGAGCGTCTCGGTCTACCGTCGGATCGCGGAGGTCGAAGCCGCGGCCCACGGGACGACGGTCGAAGACGTGCACTTCCACGAGGTCGGCGCCGAGGACACGATCGTCGACGTGGTCTGCGCGTGTCACTGTGTGCACCAGCTCGGCGTCGAGCGGCTCTACGCCAACGGCGTCGAGGTCGGCTCGGGCACGGTGCAGGCCGCGCACGGCGTGCTGCCGGTCCCTGCGCCGGCGACGGCGGCGCTGCTCAAGGGGGTGCCGTTCCGCGCCGGCGGACTCCGGGGAGAGCGCACGACGCCGACGGGCGCGGCGCTGCTCCGGGAGTTCTGCAGCGGCTACGACGAGCCGGTCTCGCTGCGGGTGGACGCGATCGGCTACGGCGCGGGGACGCGCGACGACGCCGACGTGCCCAACCTGCTGCGGGTGATGGTGGGGGAGGTCGTCGCCCCGACCTCGGCGACGACGCTGTGCGAGCTGTCGTGTCAGCTGGACACGGCGACGGGCGAGCAGCTGGGCTGGCTGCTGGACGCGCTGCTCGAGCGCGGCGCGGTCGACGCGTTCGCCGCTCCGGTCACGATGAAGAAGGGCCGCCCCGGCGTGCTGCTGACGGCGCTGTGCGCGCCCGCGGCCGCCGCCGCGCTGACCGACCTGCTGCTCGAGGAGTCGTCGTCCCTCGGCGTGCGGCGCCACGACGTCTCGCGCGCGGTGCTCGAGCGCTGGCAGGAGACCCGGACGACGCCGCTCGGGGAGGTGCGCTACAAGGTGGCGCGGCTGCCGTCCGGCGCGGTCGCCGCGCGTCCCGAGGACGACGAGCTGCGTCGGTTGGCGACGGCGCTCGGCGTGGGCCGCGCCGAGATCCTCCGCCGACTGGGCGAGCATTCCTAGGAACCTGGACCGCGCGGCGCCGTAGCACGGCGCCTGCCCGCTCCTGACCCACTCCGCCGATGCTGATCCCCTCGCCTTCTCTCGTTCTCCTGGCCGCGTTGACGACCACCGCCGCAGCCGCGGCGCAGCAGGGCGCTGCGACCTACCGGGTGACGTTCCATAGCTCGTGGAGCGCGCTGACGCACCCTTCCAGTTTTCCGTTCAACCCGCACTACTCGCCGCTCGTCGGCGCGACCCACGACGGCTCGGTCACCGTCTGGGAGCCGGGCGGGATCGCGACGCCGGGCCTCGAGCAGGTCGCGGAGGTGGGCGCCACGACGATCCTGGCGCAGGAGCTCGCCCAGCACGTGCAGGCGGGTGGAGCGGCCCAGGTGCTGAACTACGGGGGGGCGGGCGCCCTCGGCGTGTCGCCGGGGGCGGTCAGCGTCACCTTCGTGACCACGCCGTCCTACTCACAGCTCAGCCTGGTCAGCATGATCGCGCCGAGCCCGGACTGGTTCGTCGGCCTGCACGGCGTCGAGCTCCTGCAGGGCGGTGACTGGGTCGAGGCGCTGACCATTCCAGCCCACGCGTACGACGCCGGCACCGACAGCGGGGTCAGCTACCTGTCTCCCGACGCCGACGTGACGCCGCACCAGCCGATCGCCCGCGTGACGACGACGAGCGGCCCGCTCGCCGGCGCGTCGACCCTGTTCGGCACGTTCACGATCGAGCGGCTGCACAGCGCGTTGGTCTACGGCTGCGTCAACCCCGCCGGCAGCCTCACCGTCTCTGGCGACGCCCGCCTGGGCCAGTCGCTGCAGGTGACGCTGGCCGATCCGACGCTGCAGTTCCCGACGCCGGCGCTCACGGCGCTGGCGGTCTCGGGCTCCAGGGCGGCAGGGTTCCCGTGCGGGCCGCTCTTGCCGGGCCGCGGGCTCGCCGCGGGTCAGCCGGGCGAGCTGCTGCTGGGCTCGGTCGACGCGACCATCCTCGGGCAGCTGTTCCAGGGCGGCACCGTGAGCGTCGCGGTGCCGATCCCGCAGCAGGCCGCGCTCGTCGGTCAGTCCTTCCACCTGCAGGGTCTGTTCGCGAGCGGTCGGATCGGGCTGACGCGCGCCGTCGCGCTGCGCGTCGGGAGCTAGCGTCGGCGGCCGAGGGTTGCGCCGCGTGCGGCACGCTCTTCCAATGCGGTGCATGCACACGCCCTCGCTCGACCGCCGCGGGTTCCTCGGCGTCACAGCCGGCCTCGCCGGCTCCTCGCTGCTCGCGTCGTCGCCGCTCGGCGGCCTGCTCACGCCCCGCAAGCCGCTGTTCGAGATCAGCCTCGCGGAGTGGTCGCTGCACAAGACGCTGCGCAAGGGCGAGTTGACCAACCTCGACTTCCCCAAGAAGGCCAAGGCGCTGGGGATCTCCGCGGTCGAATACGTCAACTCGTTCTTCAAGGACAAGGCCAAGGACGCCAAGTACCTC
>JBMHDP010000462.1:0-7062 GCA_049889335.1 Planctomycetota bacterium | reverse complement strand
CGGCGCGCTCGCGCCACGCCTCGACCTCGCCGAGGTCCGCGTCCGCGGCCCGGCTGCGCAGCTCGAACAAGAGCAGCGCCTCCTCGAAGTAGGGGCTGTGGAGGAAGCTCTCGACGCGGAAGCGCCGCTTGTCTTCGTCCTGGTCGAAGCGGTGCTGCACGCCGCAGGCGCGCTTCAGGCAGCCGATGTCGCGCCGCGGGAGGCGCAGGTCCTCGGACAGCGAGCCCAGCAGGTCCTCGGCGACCGACGACGCGCTCCGAGCGGGCTTGCGCGCGCGCTCCGCGGCGACGGCGTCGTAGAGGAGCGTCGCGAGCAGCACGCCGTTGGCGGGCGGGTCACGGTCCGCGGGCTGTTCGGCGACGTAGTCGTCGAGGGCGCCGAGCAGCGACCAGAACGAGCCTCGCTGCTCGTCGTCGGCGCGGTCCAGGAAGCTGCCGACGACCGGCACCAGGTGCTGGAGCGCGTCGATCTCGTCGAGCAGCTGGAAGCTCTTGTGCGCGTGGCCGCTTCGCAGCAGCCGCAGGATCTCCTCGAGGATCCGCGGCGGGGCGGCGCGCACGAGGTCCTCGGCCGTCTCGGCCATCGCCGCGAGCGTCTCGCGCTCGATCTCGAAGCCGAGGCGGCCGGCGAACTTGACGGCTCGCAAGATGCGCACCGGATCCTCGCGGAACCGGACGACGGGCTCGCCGATCGTGCGGATCATCCGCGCCTCGATGTCGGCGAGGCCGTTGACGTGGTCGACGATCTTGTCCTCGGTCGGGTCGAGGAACAGCGCGTTGATGGTGAAGTCGCGGCGGAGCGCGTCCTCCTCCGCGGTGCCGAACTCGTTGTCACGCGTGATCAGCAGGTCCTCGTCGTCCCCGGCCTCACCCTCCTGCGGGTTGCGGCGGAAGGTCGAGCACTCGAGGATCTTCGTGTTGCGGTGGAAGTGCAGGTGGGCGAGCTTGAAGCGGCGGCCGATGATCCGACAGTTGCGCGGGAAGGTGCGCTTGACCTGCTGGGGCCGCGCTTCGGTCGCGATGTCGTAGTCCTTAGGGGCCCGGTCCAGCAGCAGGTCGCGCACGCAGCCGCCGACGAGATAGGCTTCGTAGCCCTTGTCGATGAGGCGCGTGACCGCGCGCACTGCGTCGCTGTCCAGCGCGGACAGGTCGTGCTCGGTCGGGGAGAGGATCGTGGGTTCGATCTTGATCAGTCCTGGTGGGTAACCGTTTGGGAAAACAACGGTTTACCCACGCACCAGTGGCGCGGGCAAGGCTTTCCTGAGGGCGCTCGGCGGGGGAGGCCGGGGGCGCGGACTCAGGCCTGCAGGCCGCCGTCGACCGTGAACACCTCGCCCGTGACGTAGCTGGCTTGCGGCGAAAGGAGATAGCGCACCAACTCGACCACGTCGGCGGTCTCGCCGACCCTCCCCACCGGCACGCGGGGCAGCATCCGGGCCTGCGAGTCCCGGTGGCTCTGCGGGTGGTCGATCAGGCCCGGCGAGACCACGTTTACGGTGACGCCGGACGGCGCGGCCTCGAGCGCGAGGGAGCGCGCCAGCTGGATCAGGGCGGCCTTCGCCGCGAAGTAGACCGGCGCGCGGAGCATGCCGCGCTGGCGATCCGCGCCGGCCGCGGCGAACAGCACCACGCGGCCGGCGCCCGCGGCCATCATCGCCGGGACCAGCGCCTGGACGACGTGGAACGCCGTCGTCACGTTGCTCTCGAACAGGTGGCGGTAGGTGTGCTCGCTGGTCTCGAGCAGCGGGACCTCGCTGAAGTCGCCGACGGTGTGCACCAGCGCGTAGGGCGCGCCGTGCTCGGCCAGGAAGCGCGCAGAGGCTTCACGCAGGGACGCTTCGTCCGCGGCGTCGACGCCGCTCTTGCGCGTCCAGATGGTCGCGCGCTCTGCGTAGGCAGCGGCGACGGCGCGGCCGATCCCCTGGCCGCCGCCGACGACCAGCACGCGGTCGGCCGGTGCTCCGGGCGCGTCGCTCACGATCTCCAGAGCCAGCCGAGGATCTCCTTCAGCTTGGGCGGGTTGCCGGTCATCAGGACGCCGACGCGGAACACCTTGCCGGCCGCCTTGAACGTCAGCAGGATCGTCACGACAAGCAGCGCCGACGTGACCACGTACTCCCAGGTCTCCGGCGGCCCGGCCGCGCGGTTCATCATCGTGAACGGGGTGTAGATCGGCACGAAGCTGAGCACCTTGGCGACGGTCCCGTTGGGCTCCTTGGTGATGAAGACCATCGCGATCAGCGGGACCATGAGCAGCGTCATCACGGGCTGCATCAGGTTCTGCGCCTCCTTCAGCGTGTTGCAGACCGAGCCGATCGCGACCAGCACCGCGGCGTAGAGCAGGTAGCCGCCGAGGAAGTAGAGCACGAACGAGGTCAGGTAGCCGGTGTTGCTGATCGCCGCGATCAAGAAGCCGAGCGAGCCGCCGCCGTCGCCCAGCAGCGCGGGCGCGAGCCACGCTGCGAGCAGCGCGAACACCACCCACGTGCCGATGATGGTCATGCCCGTGAAGGCGATGCCGTAGATCTTGCCGTGCATGAGCTGCGACGGGCTGACCGAGGAGAGCAGCACCTCGATGATGCGGTTGCTCTTCTCCTCGACGGTGTTCGTCAGCAGCAGGTTCGCGATCGAGAAGATCGCGATCCAGAGGAAGTAGACGAAGCCGATGGGCGCCCACTGGTTGGCCTTGTCCTCGCCCTTGACGTCCTCGGCTTCGCCGGTTTCGGTCACCTTCTCCTGCTTGAACCCGACCGTCTCCTGGATCCGTCGGGCGGTGTCGTCGTCGACCTGCGCGTCCGCGATGCGGTCGGCGCGCACGAGCGCGGTCAGCGCGTCCTCGTAGTCCTCTCGCAGGTCGGCGTCGGTGAGGTTGTTGGACACGTAGCGGAAGTCGTCGACCGCGCGCAGCGGGTCGCTGCCGAGGACGAAGAACGCGAACAGCTCGTCGTCGGCGACCATCTTGCCGAGCGCCTTGGTCTGCGCTTCGGCGGTCTTGCCCGCGAGCTCCAGCTCGTCGAGCGACACGTGCTCGTAGCGCGCGCTGTTGCCGATGCCCTCGTAGCGGGCGACCTTCTCGGGCGGCTGCGTCTGCAGCCACTCGAACATGGCGTACATCTGCTCCCCCGACGGCTTCGCGCCGGGCTCGAGGCCAGAGAGCAGCGCCTTCAGCGCGGGGTCGGCGTCCTCGGCGGACGCCGCCGCCATCAGGTCGGCGCCGAGCGCGAACATCGCCTTGACGTCCTTGGCGCGGAACTCGCGTTCGGCGCGTTCGGCGAGGCCGCCGTCGCCGAGGTCGACGACGGCGTAGCGCTGCACCTCCTTGAACTTCTGCAGCAGCACGCCGACGCCCATGGCGGCGGCGATCAGCACCGGCACGATGAAGATGCCGATCCAGAACGTCTTGGTGCGGACGTTCTCGAGGTATTCGCGCTGGGCGACGAGCAGGGTCTTGTTGGCCATCAGCGCGGCTCCCCTGCGGTCATCGCCAGCGCGGCGTCGCGCTCCTCGACCGTGCGCACGAAGACCTCGTGCAGCGAGGGCTCGCGCACGTCGAAGCTGCGGATCGTCAGGCGCTCCACGAGCCACCTCAGCGCGTCCTGCGGGTCCCTGCCGGGCTGGAGGAACAGCTCAGCGGCCTTGTTGTCGTCGTTGACGCGGTCCAGGCCGGGCAGCTGCCGCAGCACCGCGCCGTCGCCGTCGTATTCGATCCGGATGCCCTGGTCGCGGCCGGCCTTGACCTGCGCGACCGTGCCTTCGAAGGCGAGCTGGCCCCGGTGGATCATCATCATCCGGTCGCAGAGCTTCTCCGCCTGCTCCATGACGTGCGTGGAGAAAATCACCGTGCGCCCCTCGCGCTTCATGTCGAGGATCGTGTCCCGCATGACGTCGCGGTTGACCGGGTCCAGGCCGCTGAACGGCTCGTCCAGGATGACGAGGTCGGGGTCGTGAATGATCGTGCCGAGGATCTGCACCTTCTGGCCCATCCCCTTGGACATGGCCTCGCACTTCTTGTCGAGCCAGTCCCCGAGGCCGTAGCGCGTCAGCAGGTCCTTGGCCTTGAGGTTCGCCGTCGACCGGTCCATGCCCTTGAGCTTGCCGAAGTAGGAGACGATCTCGGCCGTCTTCATCTTCTTGTAGAGGCCCTTCTCCTCGGGCAGGTAGCCGAGCCGGTCCTTGACCTCCGCGGCGTCGGCGCGGCCGAGCACCGTGATCGAGCCTTCGTCCTGCCGGAAGATGCTCATGACCATGCGGATCGTGGTCGTCTTCCCCGCGCCGTTCTGTCCCAGGAAGCCGTAGATGCAGCCCGACGGCACGTCGAGGGTGAGCTGGTCCACCGCGGTGAAGGCGCCGAACCGCTTGGTCACGCCTCGCAGTATGAGTGCAGAGTCCATGTGTCGCCGCGGCCGACTCGCCGCGGACAGCAGCGTGAAGGTTGGACGCACCCACCGCAAGCGATCGCGGCCGAGGCCGCGCTCCGGCCGGTCTCCGAGCCGTGCTCGTCCCAGCGCGTCGCAGCGCGAACACGCCGGGCGGGAGGTGACGCGCGGGGAGACTCCGACGTAGGAGACGTCGACGCGGGGGCAGCCGTTCGCCGCGCCGCGGTGCGGGCCGCGCCGCTACTTCAGCAGGGCGAGCAGCAGCAGCATGCCGAGGCCGATCAGCGTCAAGGCCACGGAGGTGCGGTTCATGCTCGCGGTCGAATGCGGCGCAGTGGTGGTGGTTTCGCGCATGGTGGGGTGTGCGAGAAGGGGGCGCCGTCCAGAGGATCCAGCAGCGTCTGCGCCGGGTCTGCGAACGGCAGGGGTGTGGTGCGTCGTGGCGCTGGGTCAGGCTGGTGGGGCCTGACGAACGCCGCGGGCGTCGTGATGACTTGGGAAAAGATACCAGCCCGACCTCCCCTTGCTATGGGCAGAAGTGCGAACTGTATGTCCCGACTTCGCGAGTGCTTTTCCTCGTGGCAGGGTTACGTTCTCTGGCGGGATCGCGTGAACATACGGTCCCGAGCATGCCGTGCGGCGCCCCGCGCGTGGCGCCGTATTCCAGCCGCAACTGCCCACTCGACATGAGCAAGGAACTCCGTCTCTTCACCAGCGAATCGGTCTCCGAAGGCCACCCTGACAAGGTCTGCGACCAGATCTCCGACGCGGTCCTCGACGCCATCCTGGCGCAGGACCCCGACTCCCGAGTGGCGTGCGAGACGATGGTCTCACGTGGCTTCGCGGTCGTCGCAGGTGAGATCACTACCAAGGCTTACGTCGATTTCCAGGAGACCGCGCGGCAGGTGATCCGGGAGATCGGTTACGACGACCCCTCGATCGGCTTCGACAGCAACTCGTGCGCGGTGCTCACCTCGATCCAGGCGCAGTCCGCGGACATCGCGCTGGGCGTCGACGAGGCCACCTCGCAGAGCAAGGAGCAGGGCGCGGGCGACCAGGGGATGATGTTCGGCTACGCGTGCAACGAGACCGACGCCCTGATGCCGTTCCCGATCCACTACAGCCACCGCATCCTGGAGAGGCTCGCGGACGTTCGTAAGAACGGCAAGTACGGGTTCTTGCGTCCGGACAGCAAGAGCCAGCTGACGGTCGAGTACGACGCAGCGGGCAAGCCCCAGCGGGTCCACACGGTGGTGATCTCGCACCAGCACACGGCCGACGTCCCCACCGAGGAGCTGCAGGCAGCGCTCAAGGAGACGTCCCTCGAGGTCCTGCCCGCCGACATGGTCGACGACGAGACCCGCTGGTTCCTCAACCCGACCGGCCGGTTCGTCGAAGGCGGCCCCAAGGCAGACGCCGGCCTGACGGGTCGGAAGATCATCGTCGACACCTACGGCGGGATGGGGCGCCACGGCGGCGGCGCCTTCTCGGGCAAGGACCCGAGCAAGGTCGACCGCTCGGCGGCCTACGCGGGCCGCTGGGTCGCCAAGAACGTCGTCGCGGCCGGCTACGCCGACCGGTGCGAGGTCCAGGTCGCCTACGCCATCGGGATCGCGGAGCCGGTGAGCATCCGCTGCGATCTCTTCGGCACGGGCAAGGTGGAGGAGGACGCGCTCGCGGCGGCGATCCGCGAGGTCTTCGACCTGCGCCCCGCCGGCATCATCCGCGACCTGGAGCTCAAGCGTCCCTGCTTCCGCAAGACGGCAGCCTACGGACACTTCGGGCGTCCTGAGTTCACGTGGGAGCGCACCGACCGCGTCGAGGCCCTGCAGCAGAAGCTCGGCTGAGCGATCGCGCCGGCGGACGGGCGGGGCAGCCGGATGCGGGGGCGCGCTCCGCGGCAGGATTTGGGCCGCGGATCCGGTTTCACCGCCCGCTAGGCTGACTAGCAACTCCGCGCGCGCGGCGACTTCCGCGCGGCACCCTGCACATGGACGAGCACGAAGTCGAAGTCTCCTTCTGCGAGATCTGCGGAGCCTCGGTGCCCGCCGGCGATCTCGACGCCGGCCACGCGCGCCGCGCGCACGGCAAGACGGTCGGTCGCTGCTGTGTCGCGGCGCTCGTCGACGCGGGCGCCTCGACGTCCCCTTCGCCAGGCACCGTCGCGGCGGGATCCGCCGCCGACAAGCCCGGGGAGGCCGCTGCGGCCGACCGCGCCGCCGCCGAGGGGCGGTCCGAGAGCGCGCGGCTGTTGCCGCTCGCGCTCTGCGTGCTGGTCGCCGTGTTGGGCGGGACGTTCTACCTGGACGGGCGGTTGTCCGCCGTCGGCGGCGCGGTCACCGACGCCCAGTCCGGCGTCGCCGCGCGTCAGCGCGCGGACAGCGAGGTGCTGCAGAACCTGGACCTCAAGCTGGAAGACGCCCCGGTCGCCGCCGACGTGCGCGCGCTGACGGCGCGCCTCGAAGCGCTGGCGGCGGCCCAGGACGAACAGCAGGAGGCCGCGCGCAGGCGGCAGGACCTGCTGGACCAGGAGATCGACGGCCTGCGTCGGGCGCTGCGCGCGGCCGAGGAGCGCATCGTCGACTACCGGCCGCTCTTCGAGGACCTGCGGCAGCGGCACACGCGCGCGCTCGCCGTGCTGGAGGGCCTCCGCGACCGTCCTTCGGGCGGCGCGCCGGTCGCCGCGC
>JBMHDP010000461.1:0-4216 GCA_049889335.1 Planctomycetota bacterium | reverse complement strand
CGCTGGGGCGGGGGGGGGGCGGGGGGGGGCCTTTAGGGCGGGGGCCCGCGGTCCCCAAACTTCCCCCCCCCCCCGGGGCGCGGCCCCGGGGGCGGGCGCCGAGACCCGACACCAGGAGAGCGCTCGATGAGCACCCACGGCAACGAAGACCTGATCGCCGACTACCTCGGCGAAGCCCAAGACTACCTCGAGCAGCTCAACACCATCCTGATGGACCTCGCCGAGAGCGGCGAGGAGTGGCCCGCCGAGCGGGTCAACGACCTGTTCCGGAGCGCGCACTCGCTCAAGGGGCTCTCGGCGTGCTTCGGCTTCGAGACCACCAACACGGTCACGCACCACCTCGAGAGCGTGCTCAGCAAGGTCCGCGAGGGGCGGCTGGTCCCGGACACCGAGATCGTGCGGACGATGTTCGACGCGATCGACCTGATCACCGCGCTCACCCAGTCCATCGCGACCGGCGGGGCCGAGGACGCCGCGCCGGGTCAGGTGGTCCAGGAGCTCCAGCGCATCGACGAGGGGGCGTGCAGCGAGCCCGTCAAGGCGGCGGCGCGCGGCTCGGCGGCGGAGCCGGAGCAGGCGGCGGCAGCAGCCAAGGCGAGCGGCGGCGGCGAGAGCAACGAGACGGTCCGGGTGCGCATGGAGCGCCTGGACCGGATGGTCAACCTCACCGGCGAGCTCGTCGTCGCGCGCTCGCGCTTCCAGCTGGTCACGCAGCAGCTCCGGCCGCTGCAGCGGCTCGACGAGATGGGGCTCGCGTGGCGCGAGACCCGCGCGAGCCTCGCGGAGCTGCAGGCGCTCGCGGTCGGCGACGCCGCGGGCGCGTGCGAGCACCTGCCGGCGCTGGTCGACCGGATCAGCGAGCAGGTGCAGCGATTCGACGCCAGCTGGCAGGAGGTGCACGGCGTCGGCCGCGTCATGCGCGACCTCGACGACGTCGCCTACGACCTCGACAGCGTCGTCGGCGGTATCCACGAAGCGGTGCTGCAGCTGCGCATGGTCCCGCTCGAGAGCGTCTTCCGGCGGCTGCAGCGGGTCGCTCGCGACACCGCCGAGCACGTCGGCAAGCCGATCGACTTCCGCGTCGTCGGCGGCGACACGCAGATCGACAAGCGGGTCGCCGACGAGCTGGTCAACCCGCTCGTGCACATGCTGCGCAACTCGATCGACCACGGCGTCGAGCCGGCGGACGCGCGCAAGGCGGCGGGGAAGTCGCCGCGGGGCGCGGTCACCGTCACGAGCTTCCAGCGCGGCAGCTCGGTCGTCATCGAGATCCGCGACGACGGCGGCGGCATCGACCCCGCCCGGATGAGGCGCAAGGTCGTCGAGAACGGCCTGATGTCGCCTGAGGAGGCGCAGGCGCTCTCGGACCGCGAGGCCCAGCGCCAGATCTTCTCTCCAGGCTTCTCGACGGCGGCGCAGGTCACCGAGGTGAGCGGCCGCGGGATGGGGATGGACATCGTGCTGGCGACCATCAAGTCGCTGCGCGGCAGCGTGGAGCTCTCCTCGGACCCGGGGCAGGGGACGTGCTTCACGATCCAGCTGCCGCCGAGCATGTCGATCCTCGCGAGCCTGCTCATCGAGGTCGGCGACACCATGTTCGCGCTGCCGCTGACCGAGGTGCGTGAGATCGTCGAGCTCAAGGAGGGCCGCGTGCAGACCGTGCAGTCCAAGCCGATGGTGGTGGTCCGGGACCAGCCGATGCCGTTCGTGCTGCTGCCCGAGACGTACCGCTTCGCCGACGGCGTCTTGTCCGAGCAGTGCGAGTCCAAGCCGCAGCACGCGATCGTGTTCGGCTACGCGGGCAACGAGGTCGCCCTGGGCGTCGATCGCCTGGTCGGCAAGGAGGACCTGGTGATCAAGCCGCTGTGTCCCGAGCTCACGGCGGTCCCGGGCCTCGCAGGGATGGCGATCCGCGGCGACGGCAAGGTCACCTTGATCCTCGACCCTTCGGGCTTCGCGGACTTCGCGACGAGCCGCCAGCGGCTCCGCGAGCCGGCGCGCGCGGCAGCGGCGGCGGCTGGAGCCGAGCCGAGCGGGGTCTGAGGAGGCGTCGGGTGAGCCCGTCCAGAACGGCTGCGGAGCACGTGGTGCAGGTCCCGATCGGCGGCATCGGCGTGGCGGCGCCGCCGCAGGTGCTGACGACCCTGCTGGGCTCCTGCGTCGGCATGGTCGTGCAGGACCTCAAGAACCAGGTCTGCGTGCTCGCGCACGTCGTGCGCCCGGACGGAGACGGCCAGGGCATGGGGCCCGGTTACTTCGCCAACCTCGCCGCGCCGCGCGCGCGCGACCTCGCCTTGCAGCACGGCGCAGATCCCCGGCAGCTGATCGTGAGGATGGCGGGCGGCGGATCGATGGGCGGCCTGGAGAAGACCGCGATCGGCCGCCGCAACGCCGCGGCGATCCGCGAGGCGACCTACGCGCTGGGCATGGTGTTCGGCGGCCACGTCTCGGGCCCGGCGGACGGCGGCTGCGTCCTGCTCGCCGATCCTGCCCGCGGCGTCGTGGAGGTGCGACGGCTCGGCGACGTGGGCCTCAAGCCATGACCACGTCGGCGCGACCCGAGGTGCGGCTGGTCGCCGAGGCCGGGGATCACGAGATGCTCGCGGAGTGGCTGCTCGCGGCGGGCTACGACGCGGTCGAGGCCGCCGACGAAGCGGCGGACGACGCCGCGCTCGGGCCGATCTGCTCGCTGCTGCGCTGGCCCGCGGCGGTCGAGCTCGCCGCGCTGCCTGCGCCCGTGATCGCGCTCTACGAGCCGGGCTCTGACGTGCGGCCGCTGGCCGGGCGCGCGCGGGCCCTCGTCGAATGGCCGGACAGCCGAGACGTCGGCAGCCTGCTGGCGTGGTCCCGGCGCCTCCATCAGCTGCTGCGGGAGGCGACGGAAGAGCGCTGGCGGTCTCAGCGGTCCGCGCCAGCAGCCGGCGCGGGGGGCGTCACGCGCCCCCTGGAAGACGTCGAGCCGCCTGCGTCCTGCGTCGAGGCGCCGGCGCTGATCGCGATCGGGATCAGCACGGGCGGGCCGGGCAGCCTGCGCGAGCTGTTCGCCGCGCTGCCGCGGGATCGGCGCCTGCCGCCGCTCGTCGTCGTCCAGCACATCCCCGCGGGGTTCGTCGAGGACCTCGTCGCGCGGCTCCGCGCGCAGACGGGCTACGACGTGCGCTTCGCGGCGGACGGGCTGGCGTTGGAGCGCGGCGTCGCCTACGTCGCGCCGGGCGACCGGCACCTGCGGGTGGCGCTGCGGGACGGAGCCCTGTTCACCGAGTGGAGCGACGCGCCGCCGATCCGCGGGCACAAGCCCGCCGTCGACGAGCTGTTCGCGTCCTGCGCCGAGATCGACCGGCACGGCGTCGCGGTCATCATGACCGGCATGGGGCGCGACGGCGCGGAGACCATGCGCGCGCTGCGCGCGCGCGGCTGGGAGACCGTCGGCCAGGACGAGGAGACCTGCGTCATCTACGGGATGCCGCGCGCGGCGCGGGAGTGCGGCGCGGTGAAGCGCCAGCTGCCGCTGGATCGGATCGCGTCGTGGTTGGTCTGCTACTGCCGCGGCGCGCCTGCGTCCGCGCGGTGAGGGCTCGCGACCGTCAGCGGCCCAGGGACGGGTCCTCGTCTGCGAGCCGGATCTCCAGGCCTTCGCTGCCTGCGCGCACGAGCTGACGCGCGGCCCAGCTCTTCCCGGCGCGGAGCGAGTTGGCGATCAGCACGAACTCCTGTCCTTCGGGGAGCCCCTCGAACGTGAACGGGGCGCCGGGCGTGAGCGTCTGCGTCCGCTCTGGCGGGCGCAGGACGCCGCGGGGGTCGCGGAGCGTGACGACGATCGTGCCGCGTGCGACGCCGTCGGCGAAGGTCGCGGTGCCGCGGCAGCTGGCGCCGCGGTCGACTTCGACCGCGACGCCGGCGATCGGGACGTCTTCCAGCGAGACCCGCAGGTTGAGGTAGCGCGGGTCCTCGACGCGGAGCTCTCCAGGGCCGCGGCAGGGCCCGAACCGGGCGTCGCCCGTGGCGTCCGTGCGCGCGACGACCGCGGCCGCCGGCATGTCTTCGGGGACATACCGACACACGAGGTCGGCGACCGGGAGCTGCTGCGGGGAGCGCGCGCGGACCGTGAGCGGCACGCCCGCGCTCGCGGCGAGGCCGCGCAGCTGCGCCTGGTCGCGCCAGGGCGCGGCCGCCGGGGCGAACGCGCCGGTCACCAGCAGCCAGCTGTCCCCGCCCG
>JBMHDP010000460.1:0-4856 GCA_049889335.1 Planctomycetota bacterium | reverse complement strand
CCTCCGCGCCCTCGCCGCGCCGCGCAGCGTGGCCGTCGCCCGCCTCCCCGCCGCCGCCCGCGCCGCGCTGCGGCGCAACCGCTGCCCGCAGCTGCGAGGCGTGGACCTCCGCGCCCTCGACGCGCCGCGCAGCGTGGCCGTCGAACGCCTCCCGGACGACTCCGGGCGGGCCCGGGTGTTCGTCGTGCTCGTCTGCAGCGGCGTCGGCCTGCTCGGCCTCTGGCGGCGCGAGCGCCTGCGCGCGCCCTCGGGGAGACGCCCCGCGATCAGTTGACGATCACCTCGGCGGCCGCGCTGAACGCGATCTCGCCGTTGGGAGCTGCGGCGTCCAGGTTCGCGGCCTGGACGTGGAACGCGTAGCCCGCCAGCGCGGCGTTGTTGGGGACCGGCAGCGGCACGGACGCAGCCCCGCCGGCGTGCACGTAGGGCAGGGTGCTGGTCGGCGCCACGTAGAGCGAGCAGCCGCTCCACCCCAACGCGGCCAGGTCGAACGGCAGCGGCAGCGCGTTGAACTGGTAGTTGCTGTCGCCGAGCGCGAGGAAGCCGACGCCGCCGCTCGGCGGGCAGCTGCCGACCGTCACCCCGAAGCCTGCGCCGAGCGCCGGCGCGACCCCGGACGTCGCCTGCAGCGTCGGCACGCCCGCGCCGCCGGCGCAGCCGGCGCCGTAGACGTGGAACCGCGGCGTCGTCGCCGGCCCGAACTCCCAGGTGTCCGTGTTGACGCCGTTGAAGCTGTAGCCGCCGAAGACGACCACGCGGCCGCGCAGCAGGTCGTAGCAGGTGGCGTTCTCGCCGCGGGCGGGGGACGGCGTCGACGGCACCAGCCGCCAGTTGAAGCCGTCGTACTCCCAGCTGTCCAGCAACTGCACCGCGTTGGCCTGCCCGCCCTGCATGATCGAGACGCCGCGCTGGACGTCGTAGGCGAGGTAGTTCTTCTGCCGCGCCGGCGGCGTCGTCAGCGTGGGGACCAGCGTCCAGTCGACGCCGTCGTACTCCCAGGTCTCGTCCGAGACCTGCGCGCTGATGCCGCCGAACAGCACGACGCGGCTGCGCGCGAGGTCGTAGCACATGCCGAAGCGGTCGCGCGGCGAAGGGATGTTGCTCGTCGTGACCTGCGTCCAGCTGACGCCGTCCCACTCCCAGGTGTCGTTGGTGAAGCCCCCGCCGGACCAGCCGCCGTACAGCACGGTGACGTTGCGGCTGAGGTCGTAGGCGAGCTTGCAGCCCCAGCGGGCCTGCGGGCTCGGCGCGCTGAGCGGCGTGACGTCGGTCCAGGTGCTGGTCACCGGGTCGAACTCCCACGTCTCGCCGCTGGGCACGTAGGCGTTGCTGCTGCCGCCGAACATCACGATGACGTTGCGCACCTCGTCGTAGCAGATGCCGAAGGTGTGCCGCTCGCCCGGGTCGCCGACCGTCGGCACGAGCGTCCAGTCCGAGCCGTCGTACTCCCAGGTCTCGTTGCTGGTCGTGCCGCCGCCGGCGCCGCCGTAGAGGTAGCACTTGCCGGTGACCGTCGCGAAGGCCATGCCCGGCCAGAGGCCGCGCGACGGCGCGTTGGTCGTGGTGACCTGGGTCCAGGCGTTCTGCGCGGGGGCGGGGAGCGCGAGCGCCGCGGCAGCGACGACGCGTACAGAGACGGAGAGCTTGGTCATGGAGCAGGGTGTGCCTACTTCATCGTAGCGCACGAACCTCGCGACCGAAGGGCGCGGGGCCCGCGACCTGTCACACGACGGTCATGACCTGATCGAGCGGGCGCCGCAGCAGCGCCTTCTTCGGCACCATGCAGTCGTCGGTCGGATAGCCGACCGGGATCAGCAGGAAAGGCCGCTCGGTTTCCGGTCGACCGAGCACCTCGCTGAGGAACTTCATCGGGCTCGGGGTGTGGGTCAGCGTCGCGAGCCCCGCGAGCTGCGCGGCTGCCAGGAACATGCCCGACGCGAGCCCGACCGACTCCTTGAGGTAGTAGACCTGCCCGCCGTCGTCGTCCTTCGTCTTCTGGAACACGACGACCAGCCACGGCGCGACGGTCAGGAACTCCTTGGTCTCGTCGGTGCCGAGCGGCGCGAGGTCCGCGAGCCACTCCTCGTTCGCGCGGCGCTGGTAGAACTCGCGCTCCTCGCGCTCCGCCGCCTCCCGGATCTGTCGCTTGACCGCGGCGTCCTGCACGCAGACGAACCGCCACGGCTGCTTGTTCGCCCCGCTCGGCGCGGTGTGCGCGCACCGCACCAGCCACTCGATGGTCTCTCGCGGCACCGGCCGGTCGCTGAAGTCGCGGATACTCCGCCGACGGCGCATGGCCTCGTGGAAAGCCCGGAGCGCCTCTCGTGGGGCGACCTCGGGCACGTAGCGATCGGAGAACGGGACGAGCTCGGCGTCGGACACGCGGACAGCCTGCAACCTCGGAGCGCTACGGACAAGCGCGCCGTGTGCCCGGACCGGCACGATCGGTCATGATGACGGCGATGACGGAGCCGCCGGAACCGGACCTGCCGCTGACCGACGCGCTCGAGGAGGCTGCGCTGCAGATCCTCGACGGCGACGAGCGGCAGCGCGCGGCCCGGCTCGACGCGCTGCTGCGCGAGCACCCCCGCCACGCGCGGGCGCTGCGCACCTGGCTGGTCGCGAGCGGCGCCCTCGCCCCGCCGCCTGCGGACGCCGCGGAGCTCCCCGCGCCCGGCGTCGAGGACGAGGCGCGGCTGCCCCGCCCGCTGGGGCGCTACGTGCTCGAGCAGGTCCTCGGCCGCGGCGGCTTCGGCACCGTCTACCGCGCCGCGCAGCAGCGCCCCATCCGACGCGCGGTCGCCGTCAAGGTCCTCAACCCGGGCATGGACTCGCGCGAGATCCTCGCGCGCTTCGCCGCCGAGCGGGAGGCCCTCAACCGCATGGACCACCCGGGCATCGCGCGGCTGCTCGACGCCGGCACGACGCCGCGCGGGCTGCCCTACTTCGTCATGGAGCTGGTCGAAGGCGAGCCGCTGCGGTCGTGGTGCCGCAAGCGCGCGCTCTCGGTCCGCCAGCGCGTCGAGCTGTTCCTGCAGGTCTGCGAGGCCACGCAGCACGCGCACCAGAAGCAGGTCCTGCACCGAGACCTCAGCGCCAACAACGTGCTCGTCACCGAGAGCGACGCCGGCGCCCAGCCGAAGATCATCGACTTCGGCATCGCCAAGTCGCTGGCGGACCCGCTGCTCGAAGGCGCCGCGCAGACCTTCCAGGGCGCGCTGATGGGCACGCCCGAGTACATGAGCCCGGAGCAGGCCGCCGGCCGCCTCGGCGACGTCGACACGCGCGCCGACGTCTACGCGCTCGGCGCCCAGCTCTACGAGCTGCTGACCGAGCAGCTGCCGATCTCCTCGGCGCTGCTGCGCGCGCGGGGCGTGCAGGGCATCGCCGAGGTGATCGCTGCCGAGCGCCCCGCTGCGGCGAGCGCGGTCGCGCCGGCCGCGCGGCGCGCGCAGCTCCGCGGGGACATGGACGCGATCGCGGCCAAGGCGCTGGCGAAGGACCCGGACCTGCGCTACGCGAGCGTCGGCGAGTTCGCCGGCGACCTCCGCCGCTTCCTCGCCGATGAGCCCGTCGACGTCGCGTCCCCGTCGCGGTGGCGGCGGCTCCTGAAGTTCCTGCGGCGGAACCGCGCGCCCGCGCTCGCGGTCGCGGGCGCGTTCGGCGCGGCGTGCGTCGCGGTCGTCCTGCTGGTGTTCGCGCTGCAGCGCGCCAACCGCGAAGCCGCGCTCAAGGACCAGGCGAACCTGGAGCTGAAGGAGATGGCCGACGCCGGGTTCCGGCTGCTCGCCAACGAGGACCGCATCGAGCGCGCCCGCGCGCGGGCGCTCCAGCTGCCGCCCCCGTGGCCCGAGCACCGCGGCGCCTACGAAGACTGGCAGCGCGAGTTCGTCGATCGCCTCCGGGTCGAGCAGGAGAAGGTCAGGACGCGGCTCGAGGAGCTCGACGCCGAGCGGCGCGCCGCCGGCGGCGCCCTCCAGGACGACGTCGATCGCCACCTCGCGCGCGCGCTCGAGCGACTGGACGCGCAGCTCGCGGCGTTCCTCGGGCGGGGCGGCGACGCCGCCGCGGTGGCGGCGCGCCGGCGCTGGAGCGAGGAACACCTGGCGGCAGGGCGCGAACCGGAGGCGTGGCGACGCGCCCAGCTCGCGATCAAGTCGAGCCCGGAGTACCGCGGCCTGCAGCTCCCGCGCCTGGCGGGGCTCACGCCGCTCGGCCGCAACCCGCGCACCCGCCTGTGGGAGTTCCTGGACCTGCGCACGCACGCCGACGGCTACCCGCTCCCCCCGCGCGACCCGGACACAGGCGACCTGGTCGCGGACGGCGGCTGCGGCGTCGTGATGGTGCTGCTCCCGGGCGGCCGCCTCGCGATCGGCGCGCGTCGCGAGGCTCCCGGCCTGGAGCGCAACGATCCGCGCGCGCGGGACGACGAGCTGAGCGACGCGATCGTCGCGCTCGAACCGTTCCTGATCGCGCAGACCGAGATGACCGTCGCGCAGTACGCGCGCCTCGTGGGCGCGGACCTGCCCGAGCTCGACCCGCGCATGCCGCAGACCGACGTCGACTGGCGCGCCGCGGCCCGGGCGCTGCGGCCCTGGGGGATGCAGCTGCCGACGGAGGCGCAGTGGGAGTACGCGTGCCGCGCCGGCGCCTCCTCGCCGTGGAGCTCGGGCGGCGACCCGGCGCGCGCCGCAGAGGTCGGCTGGCTCGACGGAGACCTCGCGCGCTGCGGGCTGCTGCGCCCCAACGCGTTCGGGCTGTTCGACATGCACGGCAACGTCGCCGAGTGGTGCCGAGACGAGAAGCTGCCCTACCCGGACTTCCCGGCGCGCGCCGGCGACGGCCTGCGCGCCCGC
>JBMHDP010000459.1:0-3123 GCA_049889335.1 Planctomycetota bacterium | reverse complement strand
CCCCGCCCTGGCACACGGGGGCCGGGCGGGGGGGCAACCCCGGGGGGCCCGGGCCCGCGCGCTCACGGGGGCGGCGCGCGCTCGCCGCTCCCGAGAGCGACGAGTCGAGGAGGTCGGTCTTAGTAGACCTGCAGCTCCAGGCCGTTCGACGACAGGATGTTCGCCGCGTTGCTCAGCGTCAGGCTCAGCGACTGGGCCGACAGGAGTGCGCCGGCCAGGGCCGGGTTGTTCGGGATCGGGAGGCTGACCGTGGTCGACCCGGCCGTCGAGACGCCGGCGAGGCCGAGGACTGCGGTGGCCAGGTTGATGTCACAGCCGGGGGCCGCGAGGCCGATCGCCGAGAACGGGATCGCCGCCGGGGCGCGGTCACCGAGGTAGGTGATGGCGACGGGCGAGGCGCTGTCGATGTTGTTGGTGGTCAGGTCCCAGGTGGCGCCGAGGCCGGCGACGTTGGACGTGAGCGCCAGGTCGGCCGTGTCGGCCCCCGCCGTCAGGGCGGGGACGCCGACGAGGGCCGACAGGTCGGTCGCGCCCGGGTCGAGGCTGTTGCCGGCCGTCGAGTAGCCGATCAGCCAGTCTTCCGGGTTGGTCAGGTTGAGCGCTTCGAACTCGATCGAGAAGTTGCCCGTGTTGCTGTCGTAGACGAACTGGATCGTGTTCGGCAGGCCGGTGTTCCAGCCTTCGACGGCGAGGTAGGTGACGGTGGCGACACCGGCAGCTTCTTCGTAGTAGATGTCACCGAGGCCAACGCCCGAGGCCTGCAGCGGACGCAGGTCGGTCCAGGCGTAGATGCCCTCGGCCGGGTTGCTCAGCATCGTGCCGACGTTCGGCGAGAAGCCGTTGTTGTTGCCGCCGCCGAGCGCGATCCAGCAGTTCGAGCCGACCCAGAGGCCGAGCGTGCCGCCGACCGTGGCGGAGTCCTGCGAGTCGTCGTCGCCGAGCGGCATGATCGTGGCGTTCGCGCCAGGGGCGATGCCGCCCGCGCCGGGAAGAGTCTGGATCAGGTAGCCCGCGCCGGTGTTGATCGCGTCGATCTTGAAGCCGTCGAGGTCCATGTTCGCCGACGGGATCTGCTCGTAGATGGAGGCGAAGTTGCCGCCACCGCAGCCGGTGCCGAACGAGGTGACCGACGGGAAGTTGCCCGACGCGGTCGTGTAGTAGATGTTGCCGTTCCAGATGCGCGTGCTCGCCGGCGGGCCGAAGACGTTCGCGAACGGGTAGACGTTGCCGGTGCCGGCCAGGAACTCGAGGTTCGCGTCCGCGGCGTAGACGTCCCCGACGACGAAGCCCGTGCCCGTCGTGTAGTTGATCGCCGTGCCGTTCGTGACCGTCACGTAGATGCCGGTGTTGACGCCCGGGGGGCAGTTGATGTTCAGGACCTGGCCGAGCGGCGTCGGCACGTTCGGGCCGGCGCTGACGACGCCGGGGACGGTCGCGACCAGCGACCACGCAGCCGCGTTCTGCTCGATGCCGACGTGCGAGCCGCCGCCCGTGACCGTGTAGACCTCGAGGTCCCACGTGCCGGTGTCGAGGTTGACGTCGAAGTCGTCGATCGTGATCGGCGCGCTGATCGGACGCACGTCGAACATGTTGCCGGCTTGGCCGTTGTTGCTGGCGAAGGTGGTCGTCAGCGGGCTCTGGGCCGTCACAGCCGCGGTCGCGGCGAAGAGGATGGGAAGGAAACGCATGTCTTTGGTTGCCTGCAGAGTGAGGAAAACGGAACGAATGGTGGCGCGATCTGGTGAATCTCGCCCAAGGAGGCTACCTCGTTGGGACGTTTGCCGACGTCCCGCATGTTCACGGAATCCTTTTGTTTCCGGGGGTTTTGCGACGCCAACTTGTCCCGTGATGCGGTCTTCCGAAGTTCGATTACGCCGCGCAGGGAGCGCGCAGAGGAACGATGCCATGGCCGACTGCCCGAGCGGCGCCGAGCGGAGAGCGGATGCCGAGTCGGCCGGCTTCCAGACCGCTCCTCACGCTCGCGTCGCGTTCTGAGATCGCCTCCGAAACGGCCGCCTCGCGCGCGGTCGTGCGGCCGCGTGCCGGGGTTCGAGGGAGGGAATGCTGGCGTCGGGCTCAGCGAGCCTGCTGCCACTGGAGCGTCAGCGAGACCGCGCCGTGGTCGGAAGGAAATGCGCGTTGGCGGGTCGGGATCGCCTCGTCTTCCCACACCGCAGGCAGGACCTGCGCCGAGACCGGCTCGAGGCGCCATCGCTGCGGGCCGGGTGCTGGGTTCTTGACGTAGAGGCGGTCGATGCGCGCGAACGCCTGGGCCTTGCCGTCCGCGCGCGACCGGAACATCGGCGACCAGGTGATCCCGGGGCGCTGTACCGGGTTGGGGTGGACGGACCGGAACGCGTCCACGAAGCCCGCGGCGTGCACGGCGCGGCTCACGGGGAGCGGCAGGGCCCGGCGCTGCGCGAACACCCGCGCCGTGTCGGTCGTCCAGTCCAGGTGGGAGGGAGTGTTCCAGTCGCCGCCGACCAGCACCGGGACGGTCTCCTTCAGGTGCCCCTCGGCCTCGAGGTGCGCGAGCAGCGCCCGGGTCTGCGGCAGCCGGGACGAGCGCACGCTCTCGGCTCGCAGCAGGTCCTCGTCCGAGATCGAGGGATCGTCCCGCAGCTCGTAGCCGAGGAAGGCCCGGTAGTCGATCCAGATGCTGTAGGCGACGAACTCCCTCGCCGCGCCGTCGCGGACCCGGACGCCGACGCCGTGCCACGGGTGGTGGAGGAACCGCGCCGTGATCTCGCCGCGCGTCAGCACGCAGAGGTGAGGGCTGTCGGCCTGGTGGTGCTGCCAGCCCAGCTCTGCGGCGATCCAGCGGCCCAGGGTCGGCCGTTCGCCCTCGACGTCGTAGCTCTCCTGCATCAGCACCAGGTCGGGCGAGGCACCGCGGATCACCCGCAGCGCTTTCTCCGGCCCCTCGTCGACGTCGTTGGCGCCGTGCAGCACGTTCCATACCAGCACGCGCAAGCGGTCGGCGGAGGAGGCCTGCGGCGCGGACTGTGCCGGGAGGGAGGACAAGGCCGCCAGGGCCACGGCGCGGGCAGCGCGGAGCATGCCCGCAGCTTAGCGGCCGGCGGCCGGCGGGTCAGGCGGCGCGCCGGGCGTCGGCCGCGCCGC
>JBMHDP010000458.1:0-2555 GCA_049889335.1 Planctomycetota bacterium | reverse complement strand
GTGTTGGGCGATCGTCTTGTCGGCTAAGGGCGGCCAGCCGGACTGCCCCAGCGTCGCGCATGCTAAACTCACAAACTTCTGCAGCGCATCCGCGCAGCGCACGGTCGCTGGCGCCGCTGCCGATGATCTGCGCTGTTTTTTTAACACATATGCCGCGCTGCGATGCGACGCGCCGCGTCTTCACTGACAAGATGCCACTCGTACGCGACTACTGCCGCCTCACGCAAAAGGTCATCGGGCCGGACCAGGGCGCGAGCCACGTGCTGCTCGCGACCGGCGCGCGCGGACGCGTGCTGTTCGGGAGCCAGGACGCGCGGCGGAGCGGGCCGCCCAGGGCGCGCGCGTTGCAGGCGCCCGTCCGCTTGCCGTGTCGGCCCTGCCGCAAGGCCGCGTGCAGTCTGCGCGGCGCGGACGCCTTCGCCTGTATGGCGTTCGAGCCGGACGAAGGCGTCGACGTCGAGCTGGGGTTGCCGCGGCCCGGACAAATCGCGCCGTGACGAGGATTGAGGCGCGGCGCTTGTCCCGTCCAGCTCGAGGTGCTTCGCTCCGGACATGCCGCTGCCTGAGCCTTCGCCGCATGACACGTCTGCGCTCGACACGTTCGCCAATCCGCAGCCGGGTCGGGACTACGAGATCGAGTTCGAGTGTCCGGAGTTCACGTGCGTGTGCCCGAAGACCGGGCAGCCCGACTTCGCGACGATCTACATCGACTACGTGCCGGACCAGCTCTGCGTCGAGCTGAAGAGCCTGAAGCTCTATCTGTGGAGCTTCCGCGACGTCGGCGCGTTCCACGAGAAGGTCACCAACGACATCTTCTCCGACCTCGTGGGGCTCCTGCAGCCGCGGCAGCTGACCGTGCGCGGGGAGTTCAAGGTGCGCGGCGGGATCACGACGTCGGTCACCTGTCACCACCCTGGCTGAGGGCCCTCGCCAGCGGGTCCACCGCCGGCGCTTTGGGGCTCGTCGGGGCCTGGAGCATGGACTAGAACGCACGCGTGAAGACGCGTACGAGGTGGCTCCGCCGCGGCCTGTGGCTCGCAGGCCTCGGGTGCCTGTGCATCAACGTGGTGGACGATCCGCCGCTCCACACCGAGCCCTTCGTCCAGAACGTGACGGGTTCGGCGGCCACGATCGCGCAGATCCTGGCCGCGCCGGCGGCGCAGACCGTCTCCGTGTTCGCGGCCGACGGAGACGTCGTGGCGCGGCGGCAGAGCGAGCCCCAGCGCCGGCACGAGGTGCGCGTGGGCGGCCTGCAGCCGTCGCGCCTGTACCGCTACACCGTCGAGGTCGACGGGGTGCAAGAAGAGGGGTCGTTCCGGACCCCGCCGGCCGACGACCGCGCCAAGGTGCGGTTCGCGTTCTGCGGTGACAGCGGGGACCAGCCCTGGTGGGTCTGGCTGCAGCGAACGCCGCTGCTGCACCTGCCGGCGCGATGGCGCTGGTTCTCGACCAAGCACGCCGTCACCGAGGTCGGCGCGGCGATGGCCGCCTACGGCCCCGACTTCGCCCTGCATCTGGGCGACGTGATCTATCCCAAGGGGCTACACGGCCACTACAGCAGCGGCTTCTTCCGGCCGTTCGCGGCCTTGCTCCGGACGGCGCCGCTCTACCCGGTGCTCGGCAACCACGACGTCATGAACGCCGCAGGGGTGCAGATCCTGGAGAACTTCGAGCTCCCGACCAACGAGGTGACGGGCGACGAGCGGAGCTACTCGTTCGCCTGGGGCGGAGTGCGGGTTGTGGTCCTCGACTGCAACACGTTCTTCACCGGGGACCACTACCGAGAGGGGCACCCGACGCACACCTTCCTGCTCGAGGAGCTGGCGCGGGTGTCCGAGCCGTGGATCGTGGTCGCGAGCCACTTCCCCATGCGGAGCGCGTCCCGGCAGGGGGACAACCCCGAGCTCCTGCGGAGCCTGCTACCCGCGCTCGAGGAGTCGCAGGTGAGCCTCTACCTGAGCGGGCACGACCACTGCTATCAGCGGTTCGGCCCCAGCGAGCGCCTGCCGGTGCCGCTGGTCGTCAGCGGCGGCGGGGGCAAGCGCCTCTACGACATCAGCGAGAACCCGCGGGCGCGCCGGGAGGCGCAGGCCCTGGAGAAGGCGCACCACTGGTGCGGCGCCGAGGTGGACGGCGCCGTGATGCGGGTCACCGCAACCAGCATCGCCGGCGACGTCCTGGACGCGTTCGAGCTCACGCTGCCGAGTGGCCCGCAGCTGGAATCGCTGCGGGCGCGCAACCCAGCTCGAGCGGCCCGCATCGACGCGCTGCTGCGCTGAACGCCGCGCTGCAAGTCCCCGGGCCCGAACATGTTGAGACGCATGTGAAAAAAAGTAGGGCAGGTGCTTGCTGCTCGCGTAGCACGTCGCTACTGTTCCCCGCCCCTCTGAGCGCGGCAAGCGTGTTCGGAGGG
This sequence comes from Planctomycetota bacterium, assembly GCA_049889335.1. Lineage (GTDB taxonomy): Bacteria > Planctomycetota > UBA1135 > UBA1135 > UBA2386. Next base: position 142 of record JBMHDP010000458.1, on the reverse strand, counting down.
CTGATCTTTGGCATTCTGGGTGGCCTCGAAAGTAAGCGTGTGAGCTTAATGAGGTTGGTCTGCGTGGACCTGGCGCTTGCGCTGGGTGTGCGGGGGCCGGCAAGCCGCTCACGCTCGTGTTGAGGCGTGGTGCGAGAGCATC
>JBMHDP010000457.1:0-3063 GCA_049889335.1 Planctomycetota bacterium | reverse complement strand
CGGCGCGCTCGGCGGCGCCGCGGAGCTCGGCGGCCAGCCGGTTCTCCATGGCTGCCGCCTGGGTCTCGGCCGCGGCGCGCGCGCGCTCGGCCTCGGTCGACAGGTCGCGGAGCTGCTGCTGCAGCCGCTGGATCTGCCGGTCCTTCTCCGCGACCTGCGCGACGTGCTGCTCGTCCTTCCGGGCGGCGCCGCGCTCCATCGCGGCGAGCGCGCGGTCGACGCTCTGCATCTGCTGTTCGAGCTTGCTCACGGTGGCGCGGAGATCGGCGCGCTCGGACTGGGCGCGACACCCGGCGAGGCCGCACGCCAGGGCGAGGGAGGTGGACAGGACGAGGCTTCTGGTCATCGGTTCGGGCTCGGCGCTTGGTTTCGTCGGAGTCGCTGGGACAATCGACGGTAGCGCCCGCCCTCGAACCTTCGAAAGCCCCTCTCCGTCATGCAAGTGCAGCGATTCCTCGCGTCCGCATGGGCGACTGTGCACGGACCCAGTGAGCCTGGCGCGCTGCTGGTTTCGCTCCTGGAGAACGGCTTTGCGGGGCTGGGGATCTCGCCGGGGCCCCGGGCCGTCGAATGGGCCGCGGTCCGCGCGGCCGCGGACGACCTCCCGGTCACGTTCGCAGGGGTGCGCGCGGCGGGGCCGCTGGTCGAGCGCGGGCCCCTCCGCGGCTTCGCGTCCGATTCGGAAGGAGAGCGGCAGGTCGCGCTGCGCGCGATCGCCGACGCCGTCCAGACCGCGCGTCTGCTCGGGGTGCCGCAGGTGGTGCTCGACCTGGGCGTCGTGCCCATCGTCGGCGAGGTCGAGGCCGAGGACCTCGGCGACCCCGCCTACGAGTGGACGGCGGAGCGCGCACAGGCGCTCGCCGCGCGGCGGAGGGTCGGGCGCGACGCCGCCGTCGACCGCGCGTGCCGGGGCCTGTTCGAGGTCCTCAAGCGCTTTCCGGACATGAGCTTCTGTCTTACGCAGAGCCGCAGCCTGCGCGCCGTGCTGGACGTCGACGCGATGCGGGACATCTGCGAAGACCTGGGCCACCGCGGGCTCGGCTACTGGCACGACGCCGCGGTCTGTGCGCGCCGCGAGCAGGTCCTCGCAGAGCCTCAAGGCGAGTGGCTCGAGGCCTTCGGCAACCGCCTGCGCGGCATGACGTTGGGGGACGCTTCCCCGGACGGCCTCTACCTGCCGCCGGGCGCTGGTGGGGTGGACTACGGGCTGTGCGCCTCCTATGTACCTCAGTCCGGGACCTCGTTCCCGTGCGTGCTGGAGCTCGACCCTGCGGTCTCACCCGGGGAGATGGCCGGCATGCGCTCCTGTCTGGACAAGCACGGCTTCTGACCGCGGGTCGGAGGCCCGCGCGTCCAGGCCCGGAGCAGCGGTCGGCCGCGCGTCGGCGATGAAGAGATGACGGACACTCCCTTGGTTCAGCCGGCCCGCTCCGGAGCCTCGCGCGCCGACGCGCTGCGGGACCTGCTGCGCAGCCGCGAGCGGCTGCTGGTGCTCACGCACAACAACCCGGACCCGGACTCGCTCGGCGGGGCCGTCGGGCTGCAGGAGTTCGCGCGGTTGGCGGCAGGCTGCGAGAGCCGCCTCGCCATCACGGGGAAGATCCTGCGGGCCGAGAACCAGGCGATGGTCCGCGAGCTGGAGATCCCGATGGATCGCCTCGACACCGTCAGGCTCAGCGACTTTGACTGCATCGCCCTCGTCGACACGCAGCCGGGCTTCGGCCACACCTTCGTGCCCGCCGGCAGCTCGGTCGACATCGTGGTGGACCACCACGTGTGCAGCGAAGCCCCGATCGACCCCGCCGTGACGCCGTTCGTGGACGTTCGGCCCGAGGTCGGCGCGACCAGCACGATCGTCGCCAGCTACCTGCTCGACGCCGGGCTCGAGCCCAGCGCGCAGGCTGCCACCGCGCTCGCCTACGGCGTGCGCACCGACACGGCGGACCTGTCGAGGAACGTCAGCGAGCTGGACGTCGCCGTGTTCGACTTCCTGTCGCACCACATGAACCGGCAGGCTCTCGCCGCGATCACCAACCCGCGGCTGCCCGCAGCCTACTTCCGAACGCTCAAGGACGCGCTCGGCAAGGCCCGGCTCTACGACGGCCTCACGCTCTGTTCGTTGGGGCGGACCACCAGCGCCGAGATGGTCGCCGAGGTCGCCGACCTGCTGCTGCGCATGGAGGGCGTGCGCGCGGTCTTCTGCGGCGGCCTCGTCGGGCAGAGCTACTGCGTCTCGGTGCGGACCGAGGTCGGCGGGGACGCATGGAGCCTGATCCGCGCGGGAATGGAAGGCGAAGAGGGCTCCTCGGGCGGGCACGGCTCGGTCGCCGGCGGCTCGATCACGCTCGAGTCGGCCGACTCCCGGACCTTGCGGCGGCTGGAGCGCCGCCTCGAGCGCAACGTGCTCAAGGCCATGGGGGTCTCGGGCAGCAACGCGGCCGTGCTCGGCGAGGACGACGATTGAGGCGGCCGAAGCCCTCCCCGCTGTCCCTGTGACGACGTCCGCGACCGCTCGCAGAGTCCGGCCCTGCGGCGCCGTCGGGAGGCGTTCGTGAGGCGCGTCCTGCTGCTCGGGGGGCTCGACCCCAGCGGCGGCGCGGGCGTGACGCTCGACGCCACGGTCGCGTCGCTGCACGGCGTCGCGCCGCTCCCCATCGCGCTGAGCGCGACGGTCCAGGGCGCGCGTGGGTTTGTCACGGCTGCGCCGATCGCCGCGCGCACCTGGCGCGAGCAGGTGCGCACGGTCGTCGCGGACGGCGCGCCCGACGCCGTCAAGGTCGGCTATGTAGGCAGCGCTGCGGTCGTCGCCGAGCTCGCCGAGGCGCTGCGGCCGTTGGCGTCTCGCGCGCCGCTCGTCGTGGACCCGGTGCTCTCGGCGACCGCGGGCGGCATGCCGAGCGACGGCGCGCTGGCGCGCGCCTACCTCACGGGGCTCGTCCCGCTGGCGGCGCTGGTGACGCCCAACGCCCCTGAGCTCGACGCGCTCGGCGGCGGAGACCCCGCGACCCTGCTGCGGGCCGGCGCGCGCGCGGTGCTCCACAAGGGCGGGCACGGCGGCGGCGT
>JBMHDP010000456.1:0-4635 GCA_049889335.1 Planctomycetota bacterium | reverse complement strand
CGGCGAGCTTGTCCTGCTCGCGCTCCCACAGCGCGCGCCAGCTCGCGGGGTCGTCCGCGGGGAAGACCGCGCCCGTCATCCCGACGAGCAGCTCGTGGACGCGGACCTGCAGCAGGCCCGACAGCGCGCCGCTCGCGACGTCTTCGGGGTGGTCACGGAACCGCTCCAGGACGTCGATCAGCGCCGGCACGGCCTCGACCGTGCGGAAGTCGTCGAGCAGGCGCACGAGCACCATGTCGGCCCGCCACGTGGTCCTGCCGAGCGCCGAGATCGCGGCTCGGACCGCCAGCCGAGCGGTCGGCGGCGGCGGCAGCGGCGCTTCGTCCGCTGCCGCAGAGTCGCCGCGCGCGCGCCTGCGGTCGCGCTTGTCCTGTTCTCTCCGGACGTGTTCGGCGTAGAGCTCGCGGAGGGTCTTGGCGATCGTGACCAGGACCGCGTCGTCCTGCTCGCGTTCGAGCGCGGCGACGAGCGCTCGCTGTGACGCCTCGTCGCCGACCTCTGCGAGCGACTGGACCGCGTGGATGCGGACGACGACGTCCTCGTCCTCGAGCGCAGCGTGCACGACGTCGGCGTAGGCCGGGTCTCCGACGTAGCCGAGGGCCAGCACCGCCGCGGCCCGCAGCGCGGCGGCGCGCTTCCGCACGTCCCACTCCCCGCGCGCGCCGGCAGCGAGCGCGTCCTTCGCGCTCGCGGCGCGGACTGCGCGGAAGGCCTCGAGCGCCTCGGCGCGCACGCTGTAGGGCGCCATCGCGTAGGAGTAGTTGCCCTTGCGGTCCAGGCCCACGGCGGCGACCTCGGCGAGCGCGCGCGCCGCCTCGGCGTCATTCCGGGCGGCGAGGGCGGCGACGATCAGCTTGAGGTCGCCGGCCCAGGTCGGGTTGCCCAGGTCGTTCGGCCTGCGGACCTTGTACTTGAGCGCGATCGACTTCTTGCCCAGCGGCTCGGAGCTGCGGTAGTCGACCTTGCCCCTGCGGTAGAGCTTGAGCCAGGCGTCCAGCGCCTTCAGGGGGCGGGCCGCAGGGCCTTGCGGCGCGGTCGCGGCCACCCGCGCGCTGTCGGCGGTCGCGGTCACGGCAGCCGGCGCGGCGCAGGCGACGAGAGCGAGCAGGGGAGCGATCATCGGTGGAGCAGCCGCGGAGCGGCCGCTCGCACTCTAGCGCATGTCGTCGTTGGAGTTGCGCGTGTCAGCGTCCTTGTCGCACTTCGACCTCGAACCGCACCTGGCCTTGGTCGCCGAAGACGCGCAGCATCGTGCCGTGCCGCGTGACCTCGCTGCGCGGCGCGACCCAGTTGGGGCCGCAAGCGCCCTCGACGAGCACCACGTTCGGGCTCAGGTTCGACAGGTCGCCCGGCATCGACGTCATGTCGCCCAGCACGAAGAACAGCTTGGGGAAGACCTCGGGACGACGTGAGTTGAGCTCCTTGAGCTCGTGCAGCTCGCGGATCGGGTCGGCGGCGAGGCGCAGCCCGATGTGCTCCTTGACCTCCCCCAGGCGCTGCTTGGAGAGCGCGGGGCCGTAGTAGGTCTCCACGACCTCCGGGGAGTGCTCGGGGAGCGCCGGGACTCGCTCCAGCCACTCGACCGCGAAGCTCAGGTCGCGGTCGACCTCCTGATCGGTGAACACGAGCCGCTCGCGCTGGCGGAGCTCGATGAGCAGCTGGCCGAGGTCGCGGAGCTCGTTGGCGCTGTCGACGACCCGGCGCGCCGCGGCGGCGCGGTTGTGGCCCGGCTCACGCATCATGCGAAGCCCGATCGAGGCTTCCTGGTAGCGCTGCTCGAGCTGGCTGGCGGCCTCGCGCGCGAGCACCTGGAGCGTCAACGGGCGCGCGTTGGAGAGCAGCGCGTTCTGCGTGTAGGTCGGAGCCGGGCTCCGCTCTTGCAGCAGGGCGCTGCCTTCGTGTGTCTGCGCGACCGGCTGCGCCTGGGAGGCGGGGGTCGCGGCGCTCGTCACCGCGCGCTCCTCGACGCTCGCCTGCGGCGAGGTGCTGGGCTGCAGCAGCGAAGCGCCGACCAGCAGCGCCGCCGCAGCCGCGGCCCCGGTCAGCGCGTAGCGGACCTTGGTCCAGGCCGGGACGGGCTCGACGAAGACCGCGTCCGGGGTGCCCTCTCCCGCGTGGATCCGGTCCCAGAGCCCGTCGCGGAAGTCCCCGGTCACCGCGGGCTCGGGCAGCGAGAGCGTCAGCTGCTGCGCGGCCTGGAGGTCGGCCCAGAACTGGCCGCACCCCTCGCACGCTTCGGCGTGCGCGAGCACGGCGGTGCGTCGGCCGGACGGGAGCCGCCCGTCGAGGCACTGGGACAGTTCGTAGCGGCAGGAGTTGCAGTTCATCGGTTGTACGTCGTCAGGTGGCTGGGAGCGCTTCGGTTGGCGGCGGACGGCGGTCGTCGGAGCTGCTCCACGTCAGACCTTGATCAGCCTGCTCACGAGGGACGCGAACCGCTGCCGCGCGCGGAACAGCCGGGTCGAGACCGTCTTGACCGGGCAGCCCATGACCGCGGCGGCGTCTTCGTAGCTCATGCCTTCGACCTCGCAGAGGAGGAACGCTTCGCGGAACTTCGTCGGCAGCTCCTGGATGGCCGCTTCGATCGCTTCCTGGGCCTCGCGGGTCTCCGCGACCTCGTCCGGCTGATCGCTGCGGGCGTCGGGCGGGGTGAAGGGCTGGTCGTCGTCCTTCTGGAGGTCGCGGAACAGGCTCATCTTGAACTTGCGCCGGCGGAGCTGGTCCAGGCACAGGTTGCGGGCGACGCGGAAGAGCCACGGCCGGAACGCGGCGGTCGGGACCTGGTTGAGGTGCCGGTAGAGCGCCAGAAACGCGTCCTGGGCGACGTCCTCGGCTGCCGTGGCGTCACCCAGCAGCCGGCTCGCGTAGGCCTTGAGGCTGTCCGCGTGATCGGCCAGGGCCCGATGGTAGGCGACCATCGTGACGGGATCAGGCTGATACTCGTTGCTGGACTGGGCCATGGGCGGCGTGAGCGCGACGCGCTCGAAGGATCATCGGATCTCGATAGCCCTTGGACGACGGGAACCTCGGCACGAAACTCCCCCGCCGGCCAAAAAGTCGCCCGACCCGGTCTCCCTCGGCCTATCTGACCCGCCCCATGAGCTGTCCCCGCGCTGCCACCGTCGCTCTCACCGGCCTCCTGCTCGTCTGCAGCTGCACCCACCGCGCGACGGAGGAGGTCGCGGGCCGGCTGCCGATCCCGGCGGGCGTCACCTCGATCCGGCTCGAGATGGACAACGGCACCCTGGACGTCGCGGCGCTCCTCGAGGGGGCGGTGCGTGACCAGGTGACGTTCGAGGGCGGCGTGCGGATGGACGCCGCCGACGGCGCCCAGCTCGCCGCGCTCGAGGAGGTCGACCACCTCCTCGTCGCGGACCTGGACCCCGAAGATCCCTCGGTGCTCCGGATCCAAGGTCCCCGGCTGCCGCAAGGCGTGGCCGGGATGATCGCCTACGAAGGCCACGTGCGCGTCCCGCCCGAACTGCCGCTCGAGGTCGTCGTGCGGGACAACGGCCACGTCACCATGGTCGGGCGGCGAGCGTCCTCCCGCGTTCGGACGCGGCGCGGGGACCTGCGCTTCGACGACTGCAAGGGCGGCGTCAAGGCGCAGACGGGCCAAGGCAACGTGATCGCCTATGACCACGGCGGAGACCTGGACGTCCGCAGCCAGAACGGCGACATGCAGGCCTTCGTCGTCGAGCCCGGCGCCGTGGTCACGCTGAAGACCGGCAAGGGCACGGTGCAGTGCTACTTGCCGCCGGACTTGCCGTGCACCGTGGACGCGCGCGCCGAGATCGGGCGCATCGGCAGCGACTTCGGATTCGAGGTCACGAAGCCGACGGCGTACAGCTCCGCCATGATCGGATCTCGAGGTGGCCGAACGACCCGGGTCCTTCTGCGTACCGCGTCGGGGCACATTGCGATGCGCGCTTTGGCCCCGCGATAACCGCCCCAATTCGTGTAGACGACTCGACCTCGCGTCGTAGCATTCGTCCGTTGACAAGGGAACGTAGACCGCGCAGCAGACGTCCTGCCTGACAGGACGGCGCAACGCTGCGAGGTCTGCGCTCCCTGAATCGACGCAACCACACACTCAGTAACCACGAGCCGTTGACCGGCGCGTCGCCCCCTGCTCCCAGCCCTGGCAGGAGGTGGCGTGGAGAGGCCGAAGACGCATGACGATCGGAAAGAGACTGCTGCTGTATTCCGCGAGCGACCCGAACGCACAGGAGTTGACGCGAGCCACATCGAGCTGGGGCTGCATGGCCTACACCTGCTCGTCGCGCGACCACCTGCGCGGGAACCTGGAGGGCGCGAACTACGACTACGTGCTCTGCCAGCCGTCCGGCGTCCTCCGTGAGCTCGTCGCCGAGAACTCGCACGAAGACACGGTCCGCCTGCCGCTCGCCGAGGTGGAGAAGCGCCACATCATGCGCGTGCTCTCCTCGACCGGCGGAAACAAGACGCGCGCCGCGCGCATCCTCGGGATCGACACCAAGACGCTCTACAACAAGCTCAAGATCTACCGCGCCTCGGAAGAGATGGCGCGCAAGCGCATGGGAGAGATGGGCGACCAGTCCGGCGCCATGGGCGCCTGATGCAGGGCGCCCCTGCTCGACCCGCGCGGATCGAGCA
>JBMHDP010000455.1:0-4068 GCA_049889335.1 Planctomycetota bacterium | reverse complement strand
CCCGAGGTCGCGCAGAAGGCGTTCGCGCGCTACGTCGAGCAGGGTGGCCCCGTGATCACGGCCGACGGATGCTGCTTCGAGGTGCGCCTGCCCATCCGTGCGCAGGACCACGCGCCGGTGCAGCGCTACGTGCTCGGCGATTCCGCGAAGGCGCCCGTCGCGGCAGGCGATGCTGCTCCCGCTTCGTCCGAGCGGCAGCCCGTATCCAGCGTGCGGCGCGTGACGCGCAGGAAGGACGGCGGCGCCGAGCCCGCGGCCGCGAAGCCGAACGAGCTCACGGTCCGGCGCGAAGGCGACGTGACGATCGTGCGCTACGGGACGCCGGGCGCGGCGCAGATGCGCGTCGACGTCGAGTGCGGCAAGGGCAACACCGGGTTCCTCGACGAGCTGCGCAAGCTGGACGAGACGATCGAGGTCGGCGTCCCGGACCAGGCGCTGCTGCGCCGCCTCGCGGAGTTCGGTGAGCGCGACGCGGTCCTGCCGCCGGCGCTGGCGAAGCTGCGGCGTTAGAGCGACGAACGACGGAGCGGTAGGCTGCGTGGATGCGCGCTGCTGTTTGCTCGTGGTTGCTCGTCTGCCTGGTCGCCTGCAGCGCGTCGCCGCTGCCGCGGATAGAGACCGCGCGCCCACCCAACCTGCTGTTCCTGTTGGCGGACCAGTGGCGCGGCCAGGCGCTCGGGTTCCTTGGGCAGGAGAAGGTGCAGACGCCGCACCTCGACGCGATGGCGCGTGAGGGCCTGGTGCTGACCGAAGCCGTCTCCAACTACCCGGTCTGCAGCCCGTACCGCGCGATGATGATGAGCGGGCAGTACCCGTTCCGAAACGGCGTCTACTCCAACTGCAACTCCAAGACGACCGCGCACGGCTGCGAGCTGCGTCAAGAAACAACCTGCTGGTCCGACGTGCTGGCGGCGCGCGGCTACCGCACGGGCTACGTCGGCAAGTGGCACCTGGAGTCGCCGCGCGCGCCGTTCGTCGAGTCGTACAACAACAGCTCGAAGTTCGCGTGGAACGAGTGGACGCCGCCCGAGCGCCGCCACGGCTTCGCGTTCTGGCACGCCTACAACACCTTCGACCGGCACCTCGCGCCCGAGTATTGGGAGACCGACATGACCCGCGACCAGCGGCTCAAGGTCGACCGCTGGGGGCCCGAGCACGAGGCCGACGTCGCGATCGAGTTCCTCGAAGCGCACCAGGACGCGCCGTTCGCGCTCGTGGTCTCGATGAATCCGCCGCACATGCCCTACGGCCAGGTGCCGCAGCGCTACATCGACCGCTACGCCGATATCCCCAACCAGGAGCTGCTCGGGGGTCGCCCCGACCTGCAGGCGGCGGACACGCGCATGGGTCGCTACACGCGGCGCAACCTGCGCCTGCAGTACGCGATGATGACCGGCGTCGACGAGCAGATCGGCCGGATCCTGCAGGCCCTCGACGAGCTCGGCCTGGCCGAGGACACCATCGTGGTCTTCACCTCGGACCATGGCGACTGCATCGGGCTGCAGGGCCAGGTCTCGAAGAACAACGCGTACGAGCTGTCGATGCGCGTGCCGCTCTTGATGCGGTGGCGCGGCACGCTGCCGGCGCGGCGCGACGACCTGCTGCTGAGCGTGCCTGACCTGTACCCGACGCTGCTGCACCTGATGGGCGCGGGCGACGACGTGCCCGCAGACGTCCAGGGCGAGAACCACGCGGAGCTGCTCCTGACGGGCGCGGGCGACCGCCCCGCAGCGCAGCTCTACATGAAGTGCCCGCAGGGCGCGATGCACCTCGGCAAGCGCGGCGTGCGGGACCATCGCTACACGCTCGTCGTCGACCGACAGGCGGATAAGCCGGAGACGGTGCTGCTCCGCGACCGCGCGGAGGATCCGTACCAGATGAAGGACTACGCAGCCGAGCGCCCGGCGATCGTCGAGCGGCTGCGGCGAGAGCAGCTGGAGCCGCTGCTCGAGCGGATCGGCGATCCGTGGCTGTCGCGCACCGCCGAGGGCGCGCGCTAGACCGTCGGCAGCTCGTAGCCCGCGCGGCGCTCGTAGTCGCACAGCGCGTTGGCTTCGTCGTCGCCGACGAAGCGCCACTGGACCGGGTCCCAGCGCAGCTTGCGGCGCAGGCGGTAGGCGACGTTGAGCAGGTGGCAGATCGCGACGCTGCCGGCGCCGACCTCGACCGGGCAAGTGGTCTGCTCGCCGCCGCGGATGGCCTGCAGCCAGTCCTCTGCGTGGCTCTTGCGGCGCGGCAGCAGCGCGGCGTCGTCGGGCAGCGGCTTGTCGAGGAGCTTGCTGGGCTCGGCGCCGATGCGCGGCCGGTCGACCGCGAGCGTGCCCTCGGTGCCGACGAAGGTCGCGCCGCTGCGGCCGCCGTGCACGATCCGCACACCGTCGTCGAAGACCACCGACGCGCCGGTCTCGGCACCCTCGACCAGCGGCGGGTGGACCTCGACCGGTCCGCTGCCGTCGCGCCCGAGCGCCCACATCGCGATGTCGAAGTGGTGCGCGCCCATGTCCGCGAGGCCGCCGCCGGCGTATTCCCAGTAGCGCCGCCACGCCGGGTAGTGCTTGTGCACGCCGCGCGGCGACAGGTCGGAGTGATACGGGCGCATCGGCGCCGGGCCGAGCCAGCGGTCCCAGTCGAGGCCCGGCTCCATCGCTTCCTCGGGCAGCGCGCACGCGCGCGGCGGCGCGCCGACGCCGACGTGCACGGTCATCACGTCGCCCAGCCTCCCGTTGCGGATCAGCTCGGCGGCCTGGACGAACCGCTGCCCGTACTCGGTGCGCTGCTGGCTGCCGGTCTGGAACGCCACGCCGGCCTTCTGCACGGCGGGGACCACCAGCTGCGCCTCGCGCAGCGTCAGCGTCAGCGGCTTCTCGCAGTAGACGTGCTTGTTGCGCTTGGCGGCGTCGAGGATCTGGTGGCAGTGCCAGTGGTCCGGCGTCGCGATCACGACGGCGTCGACGTCGTCGCGGTCCATCGCGTCCTGGTGCCGCGTCGTCGCGTAGCAGTCGGAGTTCGGCTGCCGCTCGTCGGCGAGCTTCTTGGCGGCCGCGAGGCGGTTCGGGTCGACGTCGCAGACGGCTACGACCTCGAAGCCGTCGCGCAGGAACGCGCCGCGCATCAGGTTCATGCCGCGCTTGCCCGGCCCGATGACCGCGAGCCGCACCGGCGGCGGTGCTTTGCGGCGAGCGCCGATCGAGGGCAGCGCGGCGGTGAGCGCGGCCGACGCCGCGCCGCGGTGGAAGTCACGTCGAGAGAAAAGGTTGCTCATGGGCGATGGCGGAGCTCGGGACGCGTCCAGTATGGACGCAGCGCGATTCGCAGCCCAGGGGCGGCGCCTCAGGGTCGCTCGGGCTCGAACGGCGCGGTGGGATCCCTGCCGATCGCGGGATCGAGCACGACGGCGCCGCCGGCGTAGCCCGCGACGACGGCGTCGACGATCCCGTCGATGTAGAGGGTCTCACCGACCTTGTAGTGCTCTGCCATGGTGCGGAACGCACCGAACCTCGCGGTGACGCCGTGCTGGAGCTGTAGCACGCAGTCCTGCGGATCCGAGGTGTCGACGGCGAGCACCTCGCCGCGCACGGTGACCTTCTGGCCGAGGTAGTCGCCGGCGAGTGCGGCGGCGTCGCGGGCTTCGAATTGCGCGGCCGGCTCGCCGTAGTCCAAGGTCCAGCCGTCGCAGGCGGTGAGCGTGAGGGGGGCGGCGACGGCGAGGGCGCCGAGCATCGCCAGAGAGCAGCGTGAGGAGCGTCGCATCATGGGGTCGGTTCGCGGGCGAGCGTCGCGGCGACCCGGCGTGGCCCGCCGCGTCGCCGTCGCGTGTCCATAACGTCGTCGAACTCGCGCGCTCCGTGTCACCAGAACGGCAGAACGCGTCGTAAAGCGCGGCTTATCGAAGCTCTCTGAGACGATCGCGCAGCGCCTGCGCGGTCTGCTCCAGCGCTGCGCCGTGCTGCTCCCATTGGTCGAAGAGCCGCGCCGCGTCGGGCGCGACCAGCGTCGCGAGCAGCGCCGCCAGCGCTTCGCCGCTCCCGGACTCGAGCAGCTTCTTCTGCTGCTTCGGGTCGTACTTCT
>JBMHDP010000454.1:0-2531 GCA_049889335.1 Planctomycetota bacterium | reverse complement strand
GCAGGACATCTTCGCGTGGTGCGGCGAGCACATGCCGAAGTTCAACACGATCTCGGTGAGCGGCTACCACATCCACGAGGCCGGCGCGTCGGCGGACCTGGAGCTCGCCTACACGCTCGCCGACGGCCTCGAGTACCTGCGGACCGGGGTCGCGGCCGGGCTCGACGTCGACCGCCTCGCCGGGCGCATGTCGTTCTTCTTCGCCCTCGGGATGAACTTCTTCACCGAGATCGCCAAGCTGCGCGCCGCGCGGCTGCTCTGGGCCAAGATCGTCAAGGCGTTCGGCGCCAAGAACCCCAAGTCGATGGCCCTGCGCACCCACTGCCAGACGTCGGGGTGGTCGCTCGCCGCGCAGGACCCCTACAACAACGTGGTGCGGACGTGCCTGGAGGCCTTGGCCGGCGTGCTCGGCGGGACCCAGTCGCTGCACACCAACGCGCTCGACGAGGCGATCGCGCTGCCGACGCCGTTCGCGGCCCGCGTCGCGCGCAACACCCAGCTGATCCTCCAGGAGGAGAGCCACGTGACGCACGCGGCCGACCCGCTCGCCGGCTCGCACTACGTGGAGGCGCTCACGGACGAGCTGGCGCGCAAGGCGTGGGCTCTGATCCAGGAGGTCGAGGAGATGGGCGGCATGACTCGGGCGATCGAGGACGGCCTGCCCAAGCTGCGCATCGAGGAGTCCGCGGCCCGCCGCCAGGCGGCGATCGACGCGGGCGAGGAGACCATCGTCGGCGTCAACAAGTACCAGCCGACCGAGCAGGAGCCGATCGACGTCCTCTCGATCGACAACACCGAGGTGCGGGCGGCCCAGGTCCGCCGGCTCGAGCAGTTGCGGGCCGAGCGCGACGACGCAGCCGTGCAGCGCGCGCTCGCCGACGTCACCGAGGGCGCGCGGGGTGACGCCAACCTGCTCGGGCTCGCCGTCGCCGCCGTGCGCCTGGGCGCGACCGTCGGCGAGGTCAGCGCGGCGATGGAGGAGGTCTTCGGCCGACACCGGGCCAACCCCCGCACCGTCGCCGGCGTGTATGCTGCCGCCGGCAAGTCCATGGGCGAACTCTCCGAGGCACAGCGGCGCAGCGAGGCGTTCCTCGAGCGCACCGGGCGCCGCCCGCGCATGCTCATCGCCAAGATGGGGCAGGACGGACACGACCGCGGCGCGCGCGTGATCGCGAGCGCGTTCGCCGACATGGGCTTCGACGTCGACATCGGCCCCCTGTTCCAGACCCCAGAGGAGGTCGGCAAGCAGGCGATCGAGAACGACGTGCACGTCTGCGGCGTCAGCACGCTCGCCGGCGCGCACCGGACGCTGGTGCCCGAGCTGATCTCGATCCTCGCGGATCAGGGTCGCGGCGACATCCTCGTGGTCGCGGGCGGCGTGATCCCCGAGCAGGACTGCAGAGCGCTCCGAGACGCGGGCGTCGCCGAGATCTTCGGCCCCGGCACCGTCATCCCCAAGGCCGCCGTCGCGTTGCTCGAGATGCTCGAGGCGGGCGCGCGGCCGGGCGAGCGCTGACGCGCGGGCGCCGCGGAAGCGTCCCAAGATGCCGACACCAGGTGCTGCTGCGCAGCCGCAGGGATGTCGTGGCGCGGGTCCGCGCCGCTCCCTACGCTGAGCGCGTGGTGCCTCCGGAAGACCTCGCCGCCGCCGTCCGCAACGGCGACCGCAGCGCGCTCGCGCGCGCCATCACGCTCGTCGAGAGCCGCCGGTCCGCCGACGTCCCGCGCGCCGACGCGCTGCTGGACGCGCTGGTGCCGCACGCGACGCGGGCCCTGCGGCTCGGCGTCACGGGCGCGCCCGGCGTCGGCAAGAGCACCCTCATCGAGCGGCTCGGCCTGCACCTCTGCGACGCGGGGCACCGGGTCGCGGTGCTCGCGGTCGACCCGAGCAGCACGGTCAGCGGCGGCAGCATCCTGGGCGACAAGACCCGGATGGAGCAGCTGAGCCGTCACCCGCGCGCCTTCATCCGTCCCTCCCCGGGCGGCGCGACGCTGGGCGGGGTCGCGAGCCGTACCCAGGAGGCCATGCTCGTCTGCGAAGCGGCGGGGCACGACGTCGTCCTCGTCGAGACAATCGGCACCGGCCAGTCGGAGGTCGCCGTGCACGACATGGTCGACTTCTTCCTGCTCTTGCTGTCCCCCGCGGCGGGCGACGAGCTGCAGGGGATCAAGCGAGGCGTGATGGAGCTGGCCGACGGCGTGCTCGTCCACAAGGCCGACGGCGACCTGCTCCCGGCCGCGCACCGCGCCGCGCAGCAGTGCATGCTGGCCATGCGCGTCCTGCACGCGGGCGCGCCGCAGCGGCCGGTGATGGTCGGCTCTTCGCTGACCGGGGACGGCCTCCCGGAGGTCTGGCAGGAGATCCGCGCGTGTATCGAACGGGACGACGCCTCCGGCGCGCGCGCGGAGCGGCAGCAGGCCCAGGGCGTGGCCTGGCTCGACCGAACCGTCCGGGAGGCGCTGATCGAAGAGCTGCTCGAGGACCCCGCCGTCGCCGGCGCGATGGCCGCGGCGCGGCGCCGCGTCCGCGA